>NZ_KV793759.1 GCF_001808555.1 Porphyromonas sp. HMSC065F10 | reverse complement strand
CATCTTGGCGAGTGATGTCACTAATCCACTCTGTGGTCCACGTGGAGCGGCTTGCGTCTTTGCTCCACAGAAGGGCGCGACCTCTGCGATGGTCTCGGAGATTGAGGATAGGATGCGAGAGCTGGCATATCGAGCAGCGGACCACCTGGGCTACGATCGCAGTGGTGAGCCGGGGGCAGGAGCTGCGGGCGGACTGGGCTATGCCTTTATACAATTCCTCGGAGCGGAGTGCCGGTCAGGGATCGATCCTCAATTCCGCATCAACTTTTATGCGGAATTGAGGCAGCTGGTATCGTTTGCTTTGCTCGTCACATTCAATTAAAAGCTATATTTTGCCTTCGCCCATACTTCTGAGTTGTTTTTGTACGTGCTGAACATACCTTCATCGCCTCCAAACCAATCATACCCGAGAGAGAGCTGAATGAAGTCATTCAGAGAGTAGGCGGCAGTAAATCGACTAAACCAACCTTTATGATTGAGGTCGAAATAGGTGAAGTTGGAGAGTTGTAGAGTGTTATCCAACAGCTTTTTCGACACATTGAGCGTAAGGAGTGAATTGTGATGCGGCTGTGCAATCTGGTCTTCGTACTTTAGTATGCTTTCAGAGGAAAACTGTGCCATCACCAACCAATCTTTGGGAGCATACCAATCGATACCCACGAGATAATTCACAGTGTTGAATCCCTTTTGTTCTTGATTAGACGCATCAGGTCTATAGCTGAAATGCTTCCCCACATTGAAAGCTACTTCTCCTCGTAATACCAGTTGCCCTAGAGGTTTGGATATGTCTCCTCCGAAAAATCCCATTCGGTAGTATTGCGGAGAAACGACAATGTGGGTATCTGTAGGGCGATACGTAAACACGGGCATCTTGTTCCACGTATGCAATGCGGAGAGCGAAAAGTCCACTCCAGGCAAGGTAAAAGATAGCTTTCCGCCATACTCGATATTGGCAAAATGAAGACTGGGGTGGCTCCCATTTTCTTCCCAGGCAATAGGCAGAGGGCTATCTTTGGGTAAAATGCACCATGGATTTATTGCGTCGGTAGGTAGTTTATACCCTTCAAAGGTTGGCACGGCAAGCAGTTCCAATTTCATTTTATCGTTAAAAACGAAAAGGCGTAGGGCATTGACTGGCATCCGAATGTCATCATAGTCTTGTGCCAAGAACTCTGTCATATCCATAGGAGAGACCAAGTCGGTAATACGCACCCCGTCTGCCGCCCCCCAAATGACCAATTGTCGCCCAAGGCGAAAGCCCCAATGGTCATCTCTATGGTCAAGATACGCTTCCCGCAGTTCAAAACCTGTACGCTCTTTTAATAATGCATTGTAAGTTGCGTTGAATGAGACAAAAAGCGAAGAGCCTTCAAAACTTTTACCTATCTCTCCCCTTATTCTCGTGCGCGAAGACATAAAGTTGTTCGGTTTTGCGGAGCGGACGGCATGATAGGTATCCACAAATCCTTTGACTTGCCACGATGAAGCTACCTCTTCTTGACCCCATGCGATATGCAGGGGCAAGAAGAGAATAAACAGCAACAAGAATTTTGCTGAATGACTAGTTGTATCTGTCATTAGAATCGGCCTTTTTCCAAGGTGCTTACACTGAATTGAGCCTCGTTCATAGGGGTATTGAACTTAGGATCCTTAAACTCAAGAATCGTCTGATGATTAGTCTGAACATTGGTCATATGCAGTTTTTTTGCAATCCAAAAACCAGAAATCTTCACAATGTCCGACAATTCAAGGCGACGGTGTAGCTTCCCCATCTTGTCGTAGTACTCCACCTTAACGGCGATAAGGCAGTCTTGACGAATCCACGCCACCTTTCTAGAGTAGATCTCACGTTTGTCTTTAGGCGTGTATTCCAGCTTCCAGCACTTGTGTCCGCCAATAGTCTCTTCGCCCAGCAACTGGTGGGAGTCTTCGTCTACATTGCGACTGCCCATATCATCATAGGTGAAGTCACTGCCCATAAAGTAATCCTGCTTGGCAGAAGAGCCACTGATGCGGCGGGTTTTCTTCATCGCGGGCAAGTAGAGCCATCTGTCATCGTCTTTATTAGGATTGTCGTAATCCCAAGTGAGAAAGCCTGTCCCTTTTACATCTCCGGGATATAGGAAGAACATGATACTCTTACGGTCTTTTTTCCCCGCTCCCACGTCTATGGAGTAAGAGATAAGCTTCCGCTCGCGTACCGCCCCACGCTTATTGATCAGTTTCATGACCAATTCCGATTGACGGGTATCGCCATCGGGACGATCTTTTACTTTTTGGGCAATCTCTCTGCCCGTCTGAGCCATTGCAGTGGCGGCAAAAGCCCAAACCACCAAACTTGCTAAAATAATTCTTTTCATCATGATTGATATTTTGTTGTTGATTTTATCCTATTGACTTTTCAAGCATCTTCCTGTAGGTAGCCGATTGCACCTGCAACTCTGCATCCGTACCAAAACACCCGAGAGGGCTGAGAAAACCATCGCCAGCGGAAGCATATACCTTTTCTTACCTGCGTAGTGGAGTGATCGCTTCAATACCGACGGCTTCTTTTGTTTGTTTGTATTACTCATTATGATTCAATTATGTTTGTTTGTTCTTTTGGTCTTTCAATAGTGTTCGTCTCCTTGCCAAACAGACGGAACTTCTGGATGAGTATAGGCGTCACAAAGAGGTCAGCAAGCAGTGCCGACAAGATCCCTGCCACAGATAGTATGCCCATATGTACAAAGGAGAGTCCCTCTGATGTGGTGTATACAGCGAAATTGGCACAGATTACTACGCTTGTTAAGACGATTGGAGTACCAATGGTGTGGAATGAACGAAGGATCGCATTCCTATAATTGCCCTTACGGTCAAACTCAAGATGACTATGATTGATGAAGTGTATGGTATCGTCCACAGCCAAGCCGAGGATCATCGGCATAATAGTGGCCGTCATCATATCCAATGGATAGCCCAGCCACCCCATTAGTCCGCCAACGACTAGTGCCGGTGTGATATTGGGGATTAAACCGACAAGCCCTATGCGTACACTGCCGAAAACGATCATCATCAGTATACCTATAATAAGGAGAGAAATGGCGAACGAAACCATTTGCCCGCGTGCGATATACTGCATCATTACGGTAAACTGTGGAATACTTCCAACGGTAGTGACCGCTGCATTGGGGAATAGCCTCTGTGCGTAAGCAATTATATCGTTCAACTCTCGCTCCGTTTCCCCAGAATCGTATGAATTCATCTCCACCATCAGACGAAGACGGCGGTAGTCGTAATCTATCCAATACTCTGCTTCACTACCTCCCGCATTTTCGTAAAGGAGCAACAGCTGTGCAACCTCATCAGGGTTGTGGGGGATGGTATAATAAGAAGGATTACCGTCATGGAGCGTTTGATTTAGGTCTTTGAGTATATTCAATACCGAGGTCGTTCGTTTGGTCAACTTATACCCACCAGCATGCTGTGCAAGGGAGTCCAATTGCAGTAGCATTGCTGGAGACTTTGCCAATCCATCTTCCGGGAAGTCGATCATTACATCGTAGGTATAAACAGACCCAAGTTCGCTTTCTCCCACCTCCAATAGGTTGTTAACGTAATCAATCTTTCGTCCCATCGTTCGCTCTACATCAAAAGCTGTCTCTATTTTGGAGAATTGGTAGATAAGAACCACAGAGATAATCCCAGTGAGCCATAGTATCAAAGTGCCATGCCTGAGTACACTCTTACCTAAGCTTTCTAGCTTCTGATCCATCCACCTTCCACCAGTCTCCTGCACCTTGGGGTGAGGTTTTCCGTCCTTGCCAAAACTGAGGAGAATGGGCATCAAGGTGATGGAGAAAAGAAATGACAGCATCACACACGAAGAGGAGGCTATTCCGATAAAACGCATCGGCTGCATAGGAATGGCGAGGAATGAAAGCAAGGAAGCGAAAGTGGTGAGTGCACTGAAAAGCACTGGCCACCCCATTTCCCCTACCGTTTCCTCTACGGCTTGTTTCCTTATTCCATGAATGAGGAACCTACGCTTGAAATAGGTGTATACGTGAATATTGTATGCAATGGAAACGGCAAAGACCAGCAACATAGGGATCATTACCATACCGCTGTCTATGGTCATACCAACATATCCCAGTACCCCATACACCACGATGATGGAGCTGATAGCGGTGAGAAGAGGGACGACGACCCCTCTAAATGAACGTGTCACCAGTAGGAGAATGAGAATGGAGACGAGGGCTGCGATACCCATTACACGTGGCATTTCCGTCCCAATCCATTTCATTTTCATCGCTGTCACATAGGGTAGCCCAGTTCCTTTGGGATGAAGTGCCTTGTACTTGTCCTTGGTGATAATATGAGACTTATAGGTCAAAATGGTGGGTGCGACA
>NZ_KV793758.1 GCF_001808555.1 Porphyromonas sp. HMSC065F10 | reverse complement strand
GGGGTGCAGAGTAAGCTTTCGTCGGATGATTGCGATAAAGTGATACTGGCACATTTGTGTGGGAAAATGCTTCAGCGCCACGTCAAGACCGACCCCTCCATCAGTTACCACTGCCAATATCTTATAGCCCCCTTCCTCTATCCTTTTAAGGGCTGCTGCGTAGTCCTCTTTGCTTTCGTGAGAGATCCACTCCCGATAGAGTATGCAACCACTATTGTCGTCCAATGCAACGATTAGTCCTTGGTTTCTACCCCAATACGTCGCATCTATGTGAATAACTCCCTCGCTTAATTTGGGTGTCTTAAAGTCAACTGAGACCTCTTGCAGTCTCCGTTTTATCGTGCTCGGACTTACTCCAAGTGCTTCTGCGATTTTAGCCTGAGACAAGCCACTCTGGTACAAGTCCCATATCTGCTCCTTACTTATGTGCCTCTTCCCTGTGAACGATGAGCCACAGTTCTTGCACAAATATCTCTTGTGTGTACCCCTGCGTCCATGACTAATCACGCAGAGACTCCCACACTTCGGACATTTTTTGGTTCATTTTTTCGCCTTTTCAAATGCTCAAAGATACGACAAACACTACGTTATCCTCCTATATCACCCACCATTTTGACCTATACTTTCGCATTGGCTCGATTTTAACACCTCAAAGCTTTTCAAACCCTTGTATGTCTCTCTATACCTAGAAAAGGCCACTGTCGCACCCACCATTTTGACCTATAAGTC
>NZ_KV793757.1:11972-12247 GCF_001808555.1 Porphyromonas sp. HMSC065F10 | reverse complement strand
ATACGACCGGCGACGGGGTGGATGGCAAAGCGAACCTCTGCGCCATTGCGGCGAAGCGTGTCGGCGAGCTGCTTCACCTGGTGCTGTGCCTGTGCGAGCGCCATACCATAGCCGGGGACGATGATCACCCGCTTGGCATCGTGGAGGAGCTTGGCGGTATCATCGGGAGCGGCATCCGCCTTGGCAGGTGCCTGGGTAGCGGCACTAACGAGGTCAGCCACCGTTTCCTTGGCATCACCGAGACACATCGTCACGCCCTCCTTGCGGGTGTAGAG
>NZ_KV793757.1:11513-11872 GCF_001808555.1 Porphyromonas sp. HMSC065F10 | reverse complement strand
TTGAGGTCGTAGTTGCAGATCACGATGTGCTTCGCCTGGTCGACATTGAGCACCGGCATGCCGTAGATCGGTGTGCCCTCAGCCTCACGGGCGGCAGGATTGAGGACATCATTGGCTCCGATCACGACCACAAGGTCGGTGTCCTTAAAGTCGTCATTGATCCGCTCCATCTCGAAGAGGTCATCGTAGGGCACGTCAGCCTCGGCGAGGAGGACATTCATATGACCCGGCATACGACCGGCAACGGGGTGGATGGCAAAGCGAACCTCTGCGCCATTGCGGCGAAGAGTGTCAGCGAGCTGCTTCACCTGATGCTGTGCCTGCGCAAGCGCCATACCGTAGCCGGGGACGATGATCAC
>NZ_KV793757.1:0-11413 GCF_001808555.1 Porphyromonas sp. HMSC065F10 | reverse complement strand
GATGATCACCCGCTTGGCATCGTGGAGGAGCTCCGGGAGGGAGGCCTCCTTCTTAGCTGCCGGAGCAGCAGGGGCGGCGGCGGGGGTTGCAGCCTTGGGGGCAGCGGTCTTCTTCCCCGCAGGGGCAGCAGTCTTGCCGAGGAGGATATCACCAAGGGAACGATTCATCGCCCGACACATGATCTGTGTGAGGAGGAGTCCGGAGGCACCCACGATACCGCCGATGGCTACCAGCATCACGTTGCCGATCGCCATACCGGCAATCGAGCCGGCAACACCGGAGAGGGAGTTGAGGAGCGAGATCGTGATCGGCATGTCGGCACCACCGACGCGGATGGTGAAGAGCCCACCGAAGAGGGCTGCAAAGAGGACCGACAGGCAGACGATCCAGGTGGCATTGCCATCGTTGATACCGAAGAAGCTCCAGATGAAGAGGATGCCGCAGAGGGCGAGGGAGACGGTGAGATAGAGGCTGTGATTCTTGATCACCTTGGGTCGGCCGTCGATGACGCGGTGGAGCTTACCGGCGGCGATGAGACTGCCGACGAGCGTGATCATACCGACGATCACGGCGAGGACACCGGTGGAGGACTCAAAGGTCCCCAGAGAGAAGGAGTCGGTCTGCATACCGGCTGAGGTGATCGACACCTCGGGCGAGGTGATGCCCATCAGCGTGACGATACCAACGAGGGCGGAGGCGCCACCACCAAGACCATTGAGGAGACCGACCATCTCAGGCATCTCGATCATCTTGACCTTACGAGCCATCATAAAGCCGATCACGAGACCGACGAGGATGAAGAAGAGGGCACAGAGAAGCGGCACCATACCGTGTCCCCAGAAGGCGACGAGTATCGCCAGGATCATCGCCAGGATGCTAGTCCGATTACCATTGACAGACGAGGAGACGCGGCTCATCATCCAAAGGCCGGCGAGCACTAAGAGGGGGATGATAATATTGAGTACTGATATCATAATACCGATCATTTACCCCCCTTGGAGGACTTGCTGTGGTGAAACATCTTGAGCATCCGCTCCGTGACGCCAAAGCCGCCGACGACATTGATCATCGCCAGGATGAGCGCAATGCCACCGAGGATCAGGGCGAGGTAGTAGCGGAAGTCGCCCCCGTAGGCATCAATGCACTCCACCGTCTCGCAGACGACGATGATCGCACCGACGATCGTGATGCCGGAGAGTGCATTCATACCCGACATCAGCGGCGTATGGAGCAGACTGGGGATCTGCCGGATGATGAAGTATCCGACCACTGCGGACACTATGAAGACCAGGACTAAGACTAGTGGTGAAGCCATATCATAAGAGATAAAAAAGAGCCAAACCGGTCTCCCTATCCAGGAAAATCGATTTGGCTCATGGTGATTAGATGATTAGCACTCCAGAGGACCGTCTGCACCGAGCGCCTCGAGGCAGCCGGCATGTACGATCTTACGGTCCTTGGTCACGGTGATGCCCTTGCAGATCTCATCCTGAGGATCGAGGACGATCTTGCCGTCGTGAGTGAGATACTTGGTCAGGTTGTAGATATTCTGAGAGAACATCCAGGTGGAGCTATTGGCGAGCAGTCCGGGGATATTCTTGATACCATTGATCATGACATCGTGGATGCGCTCGTGCTTTCCGGGAGGCGTGCACTCGCAGTTACCGCCCTGGTCGATAGAGATGTCGACGATGGCAGCACCCTTCTTCATCCCCTTGACCATCTCCTCGGTGATGATCGTAGGAGCGACCTTACCGGGGATCAGTGCGGAGCAGAAGACGATGTCCATCTCCTTGATCGTGGGATAGAGCTTCTCACGCTCTGCAGCCAGCACATCGTCCGGGAGCCGCATGGCGTAGCCGCCCTCGCCGACAGCGAGCTTGGGATCGACACCGGTATCTACCACCTGGGCACCGAGGGACTTGGCATTCTCAGCAGCCATCGGGCGGATATCAGCAGCGTAGGTGATCGCACCGAGACGCTTGGCGGTGGCAAGAGCCTGCAGACCGGCAACGCCGACACCGATGACCATCACCTTGGCGGGGACGATCTGGCCGACAGCGGTAAACATCTGGGGCATAAAGTAGGGCAGGTCGTTGGCTGCCATGATCATACCCTTATATCCAGCGCAGGTACTCATCGAGGTGAGTGCGTCCATATTCTGAGCGCGGGAGATACGGGGTACACCATCGAGGGTGAGCGCTACGACACCATTGTGGGCGAGCTTCTTCACCATCTCATGATTGACGGGGGAGGCGGGGTGGATGAAGGTGATCAGCACCTGACCCTCGTGCATCATGTCTGCCTCATTCTTCTGCAGCTGCTCATTGAAGAGCGGCTCCTTGACCTTGAGGATCACGTCGGCTTTGTCGAAGAGTGCCTGAGTATCGGTCATCAGCTTGGCACCGGCAGCCTCGTAATCCTTGTCGTGGTGGTAGGAGGGCTCTCCCGCACCTGCCTCTACGAGGACTTCGCAGCCGTCAGCAACGAACTTCTTCACGGTCTCCGGAGTCGCTGCAACGCGACTCTCACCGGGCATGATCTCACGCGGAATGCTTATAATCATAGATGATAAGTGGTTGGTTTTGGTTTTAAAGGTGATTGTAATTGTCTTGTCTGAGACAAATGTATGGAAAAAAGAGTCGGAGCAACCAAGAAAAATAGAGGTTTGGGGATACTAAATTTTCACATTAATCCGCCTGCTGATAAAAAGAGCATCCGATAAAATATCGTACACACCTAATAACCAACAACCTACTACAGACAAGCACCTCCATCAACACCCCCTGAGAGGCGCATCCATGCAGATGGCAAGTAATGCTAATTGCTTACTGCACTTAGCACATCCCGTGCTACGCTCACCTCTCCACCGCGAGAGGAGTCATTCCATTACCGAGTAGTGATCCCTGACACCAAGGCTAACCATTGCTCTGTACATCGGGGTCAGGAGCCACCCTTTACCCACTGAAAGACAGAGCGTCTCACCGACCAATCGGCACCCGGACAGGTGATCGTGGCGTCTTGCGTGCGGTCTCCACGCCCGGCTATGCTTGTAGACGCTTGTTTTAATGGGAATAAAGAGTACTTTTGTACACTAATCTATTGTTAATCATTGGAAATACTTTCTAATCATTTTACTTCATCATGGAAGTACGAGTAAGTCGCATTATTGCTGAATACTACGACTACACCCGACGTGAGGCCGAGGATTACATCCGTCAAGGGCGCGTCACCGTCAATGGATCAAAGATTCAGATCGGCGACAAGGCCGGCTCCGGTGACATCGTCGCCCTGGATGACGTCTCCATACCCCTTAAGGGGATCTTCCGCCGACTGGAGCGCCAAGAGCTTGAGCGGACTGAGGCCGGCAAAGGAAAGCAATTTCGCCAGGAGGATGAGCGCTACGAGGATCCCAAGAGCCGCGAGCTACGTAAGGGACGAAAGAAACACCGTCGCACCCACTCCAAGATGGACGAGTACGAGGAGGATGCGTACGACGAGTAGGTAAGGAGACACACAATATATATGAGCGTGATGAGGATTGGCGTGGGGAGTGTGACTCTGCTGCTCCTATTGGCGGGCTCTCTCTCCTGCAGCGACAGTAAGCAGCAGAGCGAGGAGAAGAGCTGGGAAGAGGCGACCCCCGCCCCTCTTGCGACTGAGCAGAGCGTCCCCGAGGCAACGGAGGTGGAGGAGCCCTGCACCTTTGCGGTGTACCGGGCCAATAACTCCCTCCTTGAGAGCATCGATGCCCCCTGCAATCAGGGGGCCGAGCCACTCACCTCCTTCCTTGCAAGCTTCCGCAAGGACTCCGGAGTCGTCCGCGCACGCGCCCTCTTGCCGAGCGGGATCACACCACCTCATGTGGTCGAGGATCCCTTCCGGATCATCTCGCCCGACAGCACCGGTTACTTTGCCTCGTGGATCACCATCAAGAGGGACACCGCCTCCTTCTGCACCGGATACATAGACTCTGACATCCTTGAGCAGTACACCTTTGCCCGGAAATCTCCGGACGACAAGTGGTACCTCATCGATTACTACAACGCCGCCACACAAGACGATATCAGCGAGTACGCTGACTGAGCCACCGATCCGGTAGGCAGTTTGCCAGGAAGTATGTGATAGATTTTGCCTAACTTTGTCCCTGATCATTATCAGGCAAGTGCTATGGGCAAAGTAATAGCTATATCCAATCAGAAGGGCGGTGTCGGCAAGACAACAACGGCGATGAACCTCTCGGCGGCACTGGTCGCACTGGGGTGCCACGTGTTGCTTATCGATGCGGACCCGCAGGCCAATGCTACCAGCGGTCTCGGTGCTCAGGCCAAGTCCGCCGAGCTCTCTACCTACGGCTGCATCCTCGGGGATACCGACCCGAGGAAGTGCCTGATCCCCTCCTCCGTGGAGGGACTGGAGATCCTCCCATCACACACCGACCTCGCCGGAGCGGAGGTGGAGCTGGTCAACGTCCCGCAGCGGGAGTATGTCCTTAGGCGCATCACGGAGCTGCTGAAGCCGGACTTCGACTTCATCCTCATCGACTGTGCGCCCTCGCTCGGCCTCATCACCATCGCTGCCCTCGCCGCCGCCGACTCGGTCATCATCCCTGTCCAGTGCGAGTACTTCGCCCTTGAGGGGATCAGCAAGCTCCTCAGCACCCTGCGCATCGTCAAGGAGCGGCTCAATCCCCCCATCGACATCGAGGGCTTCCTCATGACTATGTACGACAGCCGCACCAAGCTCTCCACGCAGGTCTACAAGGACGTCAAGAAGCACTTCAAGGACCTCGTCTTTGACACAGTCATCAATCGTAACGTCCGCATCAGCGAGGCACCGAGCTTCGGGAAGAGCGTACTCGACTTTGACCTCTCCTCCAAGGGGAGTCAGAATTACCTCGAGCTGGCTCACGAGGTGATGGAGAATAATCACACCCCGATCCGCCGAACCATCTCATGAGTACGAGTAATAGAAATAGCGCCTCCCTCGGACGAGGACTGGACGCCCTCTTCCCCAATGACTTCGTCAATATAAAGAAGGTGGAGACCGGAGGATCCTCCTCCATCTCCGAGCTTCCTCTTGATGCCATCTACCCCAATCCCGACCAGCCACGGCGAGACTTCGATGCTGAGACCCTCGAAGAGCTAGCCTCGTCTATCAAGCACATCGGGCTTGTCCAGCCGATCACCGTGCGAGAGGATGGCAAAGGGCAGGGGAAGTACATCATCATCAGCGGTGAGCGCCGCTACCGTGCTGCTCGACTAATAGAGCTGGAGACGATACCCGCCTACATCCGCACCGTGGATGACGACCAGGTGGTGGAGATGGCGCTGATCGAGAATATCCAGCGCGAGGAGCTCAATGCGATCGAGATCGCCCTCACCTTCAGCAAGCTGATTGATGCCGACGGGCTGACGCAGGAGGAGCTGGCGACACGCGTGGGTAAGAAGCGCGCCACGGTCGCCAATTACCTCCGACTCCTCAAGCTCCCGGCGCAGATACAGCTGGGGCTTAAGAATAAGAAGCTCACTATGGGGCACGCCCGCGCCCTCCTCAGCATCGAGGACACCGAGCTGCAGCTGGCACTCTACAAGCAGATCCTCTCCGATGATCTCTCCGTCAGGGACGTCGAGCAGATGGCTCGCGAGTACAGCACCTCTGAGCCGAGCGACCGGACGAAGTCGCAAGAGGAGGCACGCCGGGCCGCCAAGGAGCGCCTGGCACAGTACCGCAGCACTACCGACCAGATCTCACGGATCTTCGGGACAAAAGTGAAGATGAGCTGCAACGCCGCCGGCAAGGGTCGGATCACGATCCCCTTCGCAAGCGACGATCAGCTGCAGGAGATCCTCTCGATGCTGAGCAAGCTGTAGCGTATGTACCGCCTGAGTCATCGCCTGGCACCACTCTTCTTCCTCCTCTTGACTCTCGGCTTGGGGACAAGCTTGGCGTACGGGCGCGAGACGATCGTCTGCGACACCATCCCCTCTGCACCAGAGCTGCAGCGCGATACGACCATCCTCACACCCGCCAAGGCAGACGCCCTGGCAGTACAGCAGGATAGCACCCGACTGATCCCGACCGAGGTCCCTGCGGAGGTGGAGCAGCATAAGACCTTCTCTCCCAGTCCACGAGCCGCCGTCCTCTGGGCGATCATCCCCGGTGGCGGACAGGTCTACAATAGGAAGTACTGGAAGGTCCCTATCATCATCGGGGGTATGACCGCCCTCTACTACGCCATCTCGTGGAATAACAATAACCTCCTCGAGTACGCCAAGGCCTACAGCGACATCAAGAGCGACGACCCGATGACCAACGACTCGTGGATCGCCTTTGTCCCCGCCGGCGCCGATCCCAATAGCTACCGGACTAACGGCTCCTTCCAGGAGACACTCCGCCATGGGCGCGACTTCTATCGACGCAATCGCGACCTCTCCATCATCGTTGCCGTGGGCGTCTACGCCCTCTCGATCGTCGACGCCTACGTCGATGCGGAGCTGGCGCACTTCGACATCTCCCCGGATCTGACACTTCGGGCGACCCCCTCCTACATTCCCTCGACCACCTTCCCCTCATCGGGAGGTCCTGCCGTCCAGGTAGCTCTATCCTTTTGACCTCATATGAGACGCTCTATCCCTCTCCTCCTACTCCTCCTGCTGACAGCACTCGCCCTACCTCAGGCCTATGGTCAGAGCGATGGTGAGGAGCCCGACCTGGGACGTCTGCCGGAGAGCTTTGATATGGCTCTCGACTCGCTCCTCAACTCTCGGTACAAGGAGTACTACTCCCTAAGCAAGCCAAAGCGACAGGCGAGCAAGCGGGAGCTGGAGGGCAAGGATCAGCTCTACCGCGAGCGGCTGGCGCGGATGGAGAGTGCCATACCGCTCACCTACAATCCCGCTGTACGGGAGGCGATAGACCTCTATGTCAATCGCCGGAGCAACCTTATGAGCCTGATGCTGAGCCGCGCCACCTACTACTTCCCCATCATAGAGGAGGAGCTCGACAGGCAGGGGCTGCCGCTTGAGCTGAAGTACCTCGCCATCGTCGAGAGTGCACTCAGTCCCACCGCCGTCTCACGGATGGGGGCGACAGGCTTCTGGCAGTTTATGCTCCGCACCGGCAAGATCTACGGTCTCACGATCAATTCTGTCGTCGATGAGCGTATGGACCCCCGCAAGTCCACCCGCGCCATGTGCGAGTACTTCAAGGACATGTACGCTCTCTACGGAGACTGGATGCTCGCCATAGCGGCCTACAACTGTGGCCCCGGCAACATCAATAAGGCAATCCGCCGCTCCGGGGGCAAGAAGGACTTCTGGGAGATCTTCCCCTACCTCCCTCGCGAGACCCGATCCTACGTCCCCTTCTTCATCGCTGCCTTCTACAGTATGGAGTACTACCGGGAGCACGACATACGCCCCTCAGCGATCCACATACCAATCGCCACAGACACGGTCCATCTCGCTCACCGCTGCACCACAAGAGAGCTGGCAGAGATGACCGGCATCGCTCTTGACACCATCAAGCTGCTCAATCCGATGTACAAGAAGGGGATCATCCCCGGCAACCAGCAGTCTCAGGTGATCGTGCTACCGGCGCAGGCAGCGATCGACTTTGCCTCTAAGAGGGAGAAGTACTTCGTCTCTCACCACGAGAGCGAGGCGGGAGTGGCTGACACCACGTCCGACTCGGGTGACGTGGAGGAGCAGGAGAGCACCGACAGCGAGCGAGAGGTGACCTACCGCGTCCGCCGAGGCGACTCTCTCGGCTCCATAGCCCGTCGCTTCCACGTCACCACTACTCAGATCAAGGCGTGGAATGGGCTAAGGTCAAATACGATCCACCCCGGGCAGAGGTTAGTGATCCGGACAGGCGACAAAGCCTCAGTCTCCGCAACCAAGTCCGGCACGACGAGCAAGAAAAAGGGCAGCACCCGGCAGCACAGCGCCCGCTACTACACCGTGAAGAAGGGCGACACCCTCTCCGGCATCGCCTCGAAGTACAAGGGCGTCACCGTCACCCAGATCAAGCGAGCCAATAACCTCCGCTCCAATAACATCCACCCCGGGCAGCGTCTCCTGATCCCCTAAGTCATCGGCCACCACCTAAGAGGGCTATTGGGCGACGCTCTCGCTCATAGCCTAGCCCATTACCTACGGGACAAGCCCGATGGAGCTCATTGCGTCCCTCTTCCTCCACTTCTTATCTTATAAAAGGGATCAAGCGGACCACTTAAGTCGGACACTTTGGGTATATTTGTGGTCGGTAAAGAAAGATTTTTAGTACTAATCCCTATAGATAATGAGAAGAATGGAAATTCAGAACGTACATGGACGCGAGATCCTCGACTCTCGCGGCAACCCCACCGTAGAGGTAGAGGTAGAGCTGGAGTATGGCATCATCGGTCGCGCTTGCGTCCCCAGTGGTGCCTCCACAGGTGAGAATGAGGCTCTTGAGCTCCGCGATGGCGACAAGAAGCGCTACTGCGGCAAGGGTGTCCTCAAGGCTGTGGAGAATGTCAATACCAAGATCGCTCCCGAGCTGATCGGCATGGACGTCCTCGACCAGCGTGGTATCGACAAGAAGATGCTCGAGCTCGACGGCACCAAGACGAAGTCCAAGCTCGGAGCCAACGCCATCCTCGGCGTCTCCCTCGCCTGCGCTCGTGCTGCAGCCACCGCTCTCGACCTGCCCCTCTACCGCTATATCGGCGGTACCAATACGTACGTCCTCCCGGTGCCGATGATGAATATCATCAATGGTGGCGCTCACTCTGATGCGCCCATCGCCTTCCAGGAGTTTATGATCCGCCCCGTGGGTGCCGAGAGCTTCCGTGAGGGCCTCCGCATGGGTGCTGAGGTCTTCCACGCTCTCGCTAAGCTGCTCAAGAAGCGCGGCCTCTCCACCGCTGTCGGTGACGAGGGTGGCTTCGCCCCCAAGCTCGACGGCATCGAGGACGCCCTCGACTCCATCATCCAGGCTGTCAAGGACGCCGGCTACGAGCCCGGTAAGGACGTGCGCATCGCTATGGACTGCGCTGCATCAGAGTTTGCAGTACAGGAGGATGGCAAGTGGTACTACGACTACCGCCAGCTCAAGACCGGTATGCCCAAGGACCCCAATGGCAAGAAGCTGACCGCCGAGGAGCAGATCGACTACCTCGAGCAGCTCATCGCCAAGTACCCCATCGACTCCATCGAGGATGGTCTGGATGAGAATGACTGGGAGAACTGGGTGAAGCTCACCGACCGCATCGGTGACCGCTGCCAGCTCGTCGGCGACGACCTCTTCGTCACCAACGTTGACTACCTCAAGAAGGGCATCGAGATGGGCGCTGCCAACTCGATCCTCATCAAGGTCAATCAGATCGGCACCCTCACCGAGACCCTCGACGCTATCGAGATGGCTCACCGCGCCGGCTACACCAGCGTCACCAGCCACCGCTCCGGTGAGACCGAGGACACCACCATCGCCGACATCGCTGTAGCTACCAATAGCGGTCAGATCAAGACCGGCTCTCTCAGCCGCACCGACCGCATCGCTAAGTACAATCAGCTGCTCCGCATCGAGGAGGAGCTGGGTGACAAGGCTCAGTACGGCTACTGCCGCGTAAGCCGCAAGAAGTAATCTCTCCCTCGAGAGAGAGCCCATAGAGGGGGCGACAGGTCAGACTGACCTGTCGCCCCCTCTTTTCTCCCAAAAAAAAGATCGTCAGGCACCAAAAGACCTTTGCAAAATGGTCTTTCGCCGAAAAAGCGGTGCTTTTTCGGCAGGGACTTTGCAGAATACCCCAGATGCAAGGAACTGAGAGTGAGGGCGAGGGGAGTGTGCTTACGCAAATGACCAAGCCCGAATCTCGAATGTGACGCCGCAGATGGGGTATTATGCAAAGGTCTCACCAAAGGAAAGGCGCCCCGGTGGATCTAAGTCCGCCGGGGCGCCATAGGCTATGATGAAGTGGAAGTGGATTACTTCAGGATGCCGAGGTCGTGGCCAATCTTATCGAAGGCAGCGATGCAGCGGTCGATCTGCTCGTGGGTGTGAGCAGCGGAGAGCTGTACGCGGATGCGTGCCTTGTCCTTCGGTACCACCGGGTAGCTGAAGCCGGTGACGAAGATGCCCTCCTCCTGCATGCGGGCAGCAAACTCAGCAGCCTTGGCAGCGTCGTAGATCATCACGGCGACGATGGCGCTCTGTGTGGGGAGCAGGTCGAAGCCGAGCTTCTTGATCTTCTCCTGGAAGTAGGCGACATTGTCCATCAGACGATCGTGGAGCTCCGTTGACTCCTCGAGGATGCGGAAGGTCTCAATGCCGGCACCGACGAGAGATGGGGGGAGAGAGTTGGAGAAGAGGTAGGGACGAGAGGTCTGGCGGAGGAGCTCGATGATCTCCTTCTTACCGGTGGTGAAGCCACCGACAGCACCACCGAAGGCCTTGCCGAGGGTACCGGTGATGATCTCCACCTTACCACGCACGCCATACTGCTCAGTGACACCGCGACCAGTCTTGCCGACGACACCGGCAGAGTGGCTCTCGTCGACCATCACCATAGCGTCGTACTTCTCAGCCAGCTCGCAGATCTTATCGAGCGGAGCGACGTTGCCGTCCATGGAGAAGACACCGTCCGTGGCGATGACGCGGAAGCGCTGTGCCTGTGCCTCCTTGAGCTTCGCCTCCAGGTCAGCCATATCGCCATTGAGGTAGCGGTAGCGCTGTGCCTTGCAGAGACGGACACCATCAATGATGGAGGCGTGATTGAGCTGGTCGGAGATGATCGCATCCTCCTCAGTGAGGAGGGAGCCGAAGAGACCGCCATTGGCATCAAAGCAGGCAGCGTAGAGGATCGTATCCTCGGTGCCGAAGTAGCGAGAGATAGCCTTCTCCAGCTCCAGGTGGACATCCTGCGTACCGCAGATGAAGCGGACGGAGGACATACCGAAGCCACGGCGGGCCATCATCTTCTCTGCGGCATCGATCAGGCGCTGGTCGTCAGCGAGACCGAGGTAGTTATTGGCGCAGAAGTTGAGCGCATGGATCTCCTTGCCATTCTGATCCACAGTGATGGCAGAGCTCTGCTTGCTGGTGATGAGGCGCTCACGCTTGTAAGTGCCGGCATCCTTGATCGCCTGGAGAGTCTCCTCGAGGTGCTTCTTATACTTGTCGTACATAGATTGTGATTGTGTATAGAGATGATTAAAAGTGTCTTCTACTGAGGATTCGCTTTTTGAGTACCCCAAAGATACCATTTTTTACTCGTCTTGACTGCCTCTCAAGGGCCGGTGTGAGGGTATGGAGAAAAGGGATCATCCGTCGCTCCCTAATGCGTCTGTCTCGTGACGAAAAATAGGCGTGTCTTACCCTGAAATAGGTTGACACTTGAGGAGGGTTGAGACAGCCAGAATGGTATAT
>NZ_KV793756.1 GCF_001808555.1 Porphyromonas sp. HMSC065F10 | reverse complement strand
ATTAACTTAGAGCGTCTCGCCGCCCGCATCGATGTCCAGTCGACGCTCGACAAGCTGACGCTCAGTAAGATCACCGTCAAGAATAGGAAGACCCAGTCCTCCCTCCTCGCCGCTTCGTCGACCAACGCCTACAGGACGGATGGTAAGGAGTATGGTTCCTTCGAGCGCTTCCGCAAGCCCGCCACCGACGTCTCCATGGGTCAGATCTACGCATACGAGAATA
>NZ_KV793755.1:26941-53130 GCF_001808555.1 Porphyromonas sp. HMSC065F10 | reverse complement strand
CGCTCTGATTTTCAGACGTTTTTCTTGTTTTTATTCAGCGAGACCTCGAGCAAATCCAAAAACGTCACCCCTGTTCCTGCTCGCGCTCCGTGGACCCAACTTTACCAAATTAGATACGACTTTGATTGGAAGAGATGTGGAAAAGTGCTATCTTTGCACGCCGATTATTATCAAGAGGACGGATGTCGAGAGCTCTTGCTTATCCTCGAGGGGGCCGCACGCCTACCATAGATTAGCAAAGAGATGGTTTTTCACAGGCAAGGACTCGTGAGACATCTACCGCTGGATATAACTCAATACTAATAAGTTACTGGTAAATGGATACTTTAAGTTATAAGACCATTTCTGCAAATAAGGCAACTGTCGAGGCTGAGTGGCTCCTTGTAGACGCCACGGGACTGCCTATCGGCCGTCTCTGCAGCGAGATCGCTAAATTGCTCAGAGGGAAGCATAAGCCTTCCTTCACTCCCCACGTAGATTGCGGTGATAATGTCGTTGTCATCAATGCTGACAAGGCCATTATGACCGGCAAGAAGTGGACTGACCGCGTCTATGTACGCTATACCCGCTACCCGGGAGGACAGCGTTTCTCTACTCCTAAGAGAGAGTTTGAGAAGGGTGGTGCTGATCGTCTCGTCCGTCGTATGGTCGCGGGCATGCTTCCTAAGAACCGCCTCGGTAAGACGCTGATTGATCACCTCTACATCTATGGAGGTGAGGAGCACGATAAGGCTGCTCAGAAGCCCCGCAAGATCGAATTCCCCAACCTTAAGTAAGAGAAATAGCATAGCATGGAAGTAATCAATGCACTCGGCAGAAGAAAAGCATCTGTCGCCCGTGTCTATCTCAAGGAGGGCAGCGGGAAAATTATGATCAATAAGAAGGCTCTTGAGGACTTTTTCCCCAATCCCTTCCTCATCCGTATCGTGAGACAGCCTCTGGCTCTCCTCGGTGTGGAGGATCGCTACGACATCAATATCAATGTCAATGGCGGTGGTACGACCGGTCAGAGCGAGGCTTCGCGTCTCGGTATCGCTCGTGCTCTCGTCAAGGTCAATCCCGATGATAAGGCTGCTCTGCGTGCAGCAGGCTTTATGACTCGCGATGATCGTGTCGTTGAGCGTAAGAAGCCCGGTCAGCCCGGAGCTCGCCGTAAGTTCCAGTTCTCTAAGCGTTAACCTAATCGAGCAGTTCGCTGTAAGACTACGTTTAGCATCCAAGCCTGTGGGATGGGGCTGTATGGCCCCCTACTGCGCAGGCTGATCTCTTAAGATAATCAAGAAGAAAGTAAACGATATATGTCACAAATAACATTTGACCAATTGCTCGATGCAGGCGCACACTTCGGTCACCTTACCCGTAAGTGGAATCCTGCAATGGCTCCATACATCTTTATGGAGCAGAATGGCATCCATATCATCGATCTGCACAAGACTGTAGCAAAGATCGATGAGGCATGCGAGGCGCTCAAGAAGTTTGCCCAGGAGGGTAAGACTGTCCTCTTTGTCGCTACCAAGAGATCGGCTCAGGAGTCGGTAGCGAGGCTTTGCGGAGAGGCAGGCGTCCCCTACGTCACCGAGCGTTGGCTGGGTGGTATGCTGACCAACTTCCCCACCATCCGTAAGACGGTCTCCAAGATGGATCGTATCGACAGGATGAAGGGGGATGGCGTCTTTGACAACCTCTCCAAGCGTGAGAAGCTGCAGATCGATCGTCAGCGCGAGAAGCTGGAGAAGAACTTCGGCTCTATCGCCTCTATGAAGACTCTTCCGAGCGCCATCTTTGTCATCGACTCTGTGCGTGAGCACATTGCCGTCAAGGAGGCTCACCTGCTCGGTATCCCTGTCTTTGCCATCGCTGATACCAACGCCAACCCGCGCGACATCGACTTCCTGATCCCCGCTAATGACGACTCTCACGATGGCATCGAGCTGATCGTGGCTGCCGCATGCGAGGCTATCAAGGAGGGCTCTCAGGAGCGCAAGATCCAGAATACGGATAATGCCGATAAGGATGCAGACGCTGAGGATGAGAATGGCGAGGGCCGTGGTCGTCGTCGCCGTCGCTTCTCAGGTGTACGTCGTGCAAAGGAAGAGGGCGATCAGGAGGCTGACGCTACTCCCGACGAGGTTGAGGCTGCTAACGAGAGCGAGACTTCTACTGAGGAGTAAAGCATCTACCACCTACCCAATCTCCATGAGGGTACGCCCACCGATGGCTGACTACTATCGGTCATTATGACACTAAGGCCCTCTTGCTTCCATCACATAAGAGGGGACGCAAGAGGGTCTTACTTTTTTGTTTCAGACAAGCTAATAATCATAACAACTAAACTATACATACAACTATGGCTGTATCGATGAAGGACATCAAGGCACTGCGTGATCTTACCAATGCAGGTCTTGCTGATATCAAGAAGGCACTCCAGGAGGCTGAGGGTGATCACGACAAGGCTGTCGAGATCCTCCGTAAGCGCGGTCAGGCTATCGCTGCTAAGCGCTCTGAGCGTACCGCAGAGCAGGGCTGTGTACTCGCCAAGTATGAGGATGGCTTTGCTGCCATCGTAGCTCTGAAGTGCGAGACTGACTTCGTCTCTGCGACCGATGGCTTCCGTGGCGTTACTGAGGGTATCCTTGATGTCGCTATGAAGAATAAGCCGAAGTCTCTTGAGGAGCTCCTCACCCTGACGATGGATAATGGTCATACGGTAGAGGCAGAGGTGACTCAGCAGTCTGGTGTGACGGGAGAGAAGGTAGAGCTCGGTCACTACGAGTTCATTGAGGCTCCTCACACCTATGGCTATATCCACCCCGGAAACATGCTGGCTGCCATTGCAGGATTTAACATAGAGCCCTCTGAGAAGATGGCGAATGAGATCTGTATGCAGATCGCCTCTATGAATCCTGTCGCTATCATGCCGGAGGGGGTGACTGAGGAGATCAGACAGCGTGAGCTCGAGATTGCTCGTGACAAGGCTCGTGAGCAGGGCAAGCCTGAGAACCTCCTCGATCGTATCGCTGAGGGCTCTCTCAATAAGTACTTCAAGGAGAATTGCCTCCTTATGCAGGAGTCTATCCTCGATAGCAAGAAGACTGTGGAGCAGATCCTCAAGTCTGAGAATAAGGAGCTCACTGTTGTTGACTTTAAGCGTGTCAATCTGAATAAGGACTAATTGTCTTGTTCGGTTTGAGGCAATCTCCGAATGCCGGGGTAGTCTCTAACGCATAACGAAATGGGGCTGTATCGCATATGGCGGTACAGCCCCATTTGTTGTTATCGTCTTTAGGGAAAGTATCTATGTAGATCAGACTTTACAATAAAAGTAGGGAGCGGTACTGGGTATAGTACCGCTCCCTACGTGGGTTATACGATATAGGGTTACTTGCAGCCCTCAGGGACAATCAGCTGCTTCGGATTATCCTCAGCGATAGACTTGTAGTAGCTCTCGCTGTAGCCTGGCTGGTCGGGGAAGACGATCATACCATTCTCGGTCTCGAAGCGACCATTCTTCTCCTTCTTGACATTACCATCGATATACTTCACGATGAGGTACTGAGCCAGCTCGCGGTAGCGATCTGTGGCGCCATTGGCACACTTAGCTGAGTACTGAGTCAGGTAGGCGACAGCAGCCTCACGACCTTCGCTCTTCTCAATCTCAAGAGCGCGAGTCTCGACAGCAGACTGGTTGTCAAAGAATCCCTTCTCCAACTCCTGCTGTACAGGACGGATGTCGCGGATCATATAGTCATACTTGCTGTAGCACATATTGGCGACCCAGTTATTGATCCAGAAGGCACTGGTCCAGGAGAACTCTGTCATGCTACCATTGCCTACGCGGAAAGCGAGAGGGGACTCTGTGATGCAGCCGTACATGGGCGAGAAGACAGTGGTATTGGCATCATCGCAGCCAAACCAGAGAACCGGTCCGACGAGATCAGGCTTGTTGCTACGCAGCTGTGCCACGAGGACAAAGCCGGTCTGCTGGGTGGCGATGGCGCGCTCATTGAGGTACTCCTTGCCATCCACCTTGAAGTTCATCGGTCTCCAGCGGTAAGGTACGCCATAGGTGGCGCCTGCATCCTTAGTCATATCCATCGGAGTACCCTCATAGTGATCGCGCATCATATTCTGCACGTCAGCGACAGAGAGCTTGCGATCGGGCACGACGTAGAGAGGCATCGGCTCAGCGTCTGCCTTGTAGCCCATCACGAGGTCGGTGTACTGCTCCATACCCTTGTGGAAGCGATTGAAGTATGACCACACTCTCGCCTCGCAGCCACGGAGTCCGCTGAAGGTGTAGGGGTTGTAGACTTTCTGGAAGGAGAAGTCTGTATCCTTACCCTTGAAGAGACCCTTCTGGCGGGCAAAGGAGATGACGTCTTTAGAGTAAAGCCAGTTCTCCTTGTCCTTGAAGTCGATCTTCTGGATACGGGCCTGATTGGCATGCGCGGTGATGGCGTTATCGGGGATGCGGGTAGCTACCCATACAGCACCCTTCTCGCCCTTACCCTTACCGATCATCTCCATGAGCCACACCTCATTCTTATCTGCAATGGTGAAGGTCTCACCGGTACTGCAGTAGCCGTGGTCACGTACGAGACCGGTCATCACGTCAATGGCCTCTCGGGCACTCTTGGAACGCTGGAGGGCAATGTAGATCAGGCTCCCGTAGTCGATGAGACCCTCGGTCCCCTCGAGCTGCTCCAGTCCGCCCCAAGTAGTCTCGGTGATGCAGACTTGGTGCTCGTTCATGTTGCCTACTACGTTGTACGTATGAGCGACCTGAGGGATCTGTCCCTTGTACTCGCCAGAGTCCCATACGTAGACATCCATCATATGCCCCGGCTCCCAGTCACGGGCAGCCCAGTGATAGAGCTCGCCGTAGAGGGTGTGGCTGTCAGCTGCATAGCTGACGATGACGCTCCCATCGACAGAGGCATTCTTGCCGACGATGAGATTGGTACATGCTTGGGAGCTCTGAGGAAGCAGGAGCGCTGATGCTATCACCGCACTCAGAGTCATACCCCACTGCAATAGTTTTTTCATAGGTTGCTTTGAGAAATCCTTATGATTGAACAAATGATTGAACTTGATACCGCAATATAGCCATTTTCTTCCATTTTATGGCAGATTTGAAGCGGATCCGACTCACCGGTTTCAGACTTCAGTATCCGCCCCGTTTGCACTAATTTATAGGTCTACTTCGTTCTTTATCAGATTGCGGTCCTCAAAGTCTATGGAGAGGTCTGAGGTGACTGCCGCTGTATAGTTTGTCTCCTTGGGGAGACTATCATAAGTAGGTGCACCAATGCGGGTAACCGAGGTGATGGAGATGAGGTAAAGGGTGTTCCTGACTACGCCATAGCGACCAATGGTCTTTAGTGACTGGGTGACCTCATCGCTGTAGTGCCTGATCGGAATGCTGAAGTAGGAGCAGCCCCAAGTGTAGATCTTGAGATCCTTGGAGTCGTAGCCCTCTGCTGGTACGGTGGGTAGCTTATCACCATACTTGGGTACTATGCTCCCCTTGTTAAGTGCCTTATTGATAGTCAGCCCTATCTCTAGTAGAGTCTTTTCCTCTTTAGTGATCGTTGTCCCATTGTTGTTTTTCGTTGCGGCAGACGTGTACTTTTTCTCGAACTCCACCCACGAATAATTTTTCCCCTTGTATGAGAACCAGCTGGTATTGTCTTTGATGGCAAAGCCCTCCTCCTGGCTTGTGGGCATGACGTTGAGCCTCGCCACAAGACGGGTCACTACACGGTTGCTAAGCAGGCCCGGTGCGGTGGTATTCTCCGGCAGGATGATTGGGTCGGTGATGTCGGCCTTAGTTTTTAGCCAAGTGCTTGTTAGGGCATCAGCACTGATGGGATTGTACTGAAAAGCCTCTGCAAGCTGTGTCTCGGACCAGCCTTCCATCCCATCGTAATTGTCATCCTTCGGAATGGATAGATTCTTTTCCACATCCTTATCGAGCGTGGGGAAGAGAATCACTGACTTATTAAGCACATCAGGATAGAAGTAGTGTGCCTCCCCGATGATCACCCCTGAAGGGGCTTGCTTTGCCTGGTCGATGTCAAGCTTGGCAATGGCTATGCCGTCCAGCGCCCTCAGCGTGATGCCACCGAGCTTAATAGGGTTGGAAGCAACACTCTTGAGTAGCGCCTCCTCCGATACCTTGATGGGGCTGTCGATGTTGGATGCAGAGCTGTATAGTGCCCTGTGGTAGCCCATGTCCTCTCCTGTGACGAATTTGTCGGCAAAGTCAATCATCAGAGGGCGTTTGATCTCGCCGAAGTCTTTGCCCGGCTGGGTTGCTTGGATCAGAGCCTTGGATGGAGTGGCAAAGAAGTAGAGGGTGTAATTGGCTGGCTCGATCCCATTGATGCCGGTGATGGAGAATACCCCCGCCGTGTCGTCAGGGTTAAGGAGGTCGGCTCCCTTACGCACACCTCGGAAGGCGTAGATGTCTTTATCAAAAGCGTAAGCAACCTCCCCCGGCTCTCCTTGGTCATTGTCCTTGTAGAGTACTACTCGGAGACCATTTATCGTGTTTATCTTCGCCTTATCCTTCAGGATCTCCTCATCCGCCCGGAGTATCGCCCGGGGATGATTGTAGGAGGGGAGGTTGAGGTCAAAGGTGATTGCCCCCTTGCCTGATGTAGCAGGGTCAAGGTCGTTGATCTCCTGCCTTGGGTTGCATGCCAGTGCCATCACTGCGAGTGATGCACACATGATACTCTTTAGTCCTTTCATAAGTTGCGATGTATTTAAATAAAAGTGTAAGTGGTCATTCTGTAGTTAGGCGTAGATGTATTGATTCCTCAGTCTGGTCTATCGTGTAGCCCTGAGAGATGAGAAAGTCGAGCGTATAGTCCCACTGCTTGGTGGTGACAGTGGGAAAGCTCTCGCGCAACTCCTCTTTCGTGATGCCATCGGGGTGATCGATCAAGGTCTCTGAGATCTCATGGATTAGTCGATAGGTAAGGGTCTTGGTCTTGTGAGAGAGGCAGTAGTCGCAGTATCCGCAGGGTAGGGGGGCTTTCTCTCCGAAGTACTCCATCAATATCCTCACCCTGCAGGAGTCGTCACACCTGATGTAGTCGATCATCCTGGTAAGTCTGTCTACCTCCCCTCTCATCTGTTGGTCATAGATGTAGGCGGGTATCTTAACTTCCCGCGACGGAAGCCTCTGCTGTGTGTAGACGACATAGTCAGACCGCTTGCCGGGGACATACTCGATAACGCCCCAGCGTCGCATCTGGATCAGCATTCGGTAGAGTTGCTCTGGGCTCAGTCCCAGCTTTGTCTGGATCATTGACTCATCGATGAAGGCATACTCTGTGAAGATCCCCTCGTAACTCCTCAGCAGCAGCTCCACCAGGTCATCGTACTTCGTCTCATCATCGGAGAAGAAGGTGTAGAGATCATTGCGATTGATCGTAAAGATCAGCCGGCTTGCCATATGGTAATCCTCCCGATGCTCTATGTAGCCGGAGAGGGTGAGGATCTTGAGTGCCGCCTTGAGGACAAATAGAGGGCAGTGGTACCTCTTGATAAAGTCATACGGCAGTAGCTCATGGTAGGAGCCTGTCCCCGACTCGACTGCCACCCGGAAGTAGTCTCCCAGCCAATTGTATATCTGCACGACTGTCTCAGGAGGTGGGTAGTGGGACTTGATGAGCTTGGAGAGATACTCCTCGTCCTCCAGTGGGGTGTAGAGGAGTACCGCATAGGAGCGTTTCCCATCTCGACCGGCGCGCCCTGCCTCCTGGTAGTAGCTCTCAGGACTAAATGGTGAAATGGGGTGGATCACCAGGCGCACATTGTCCTTGTCGATACCCATCCCAAAAGCGGTCGTGCAGACCATTATCCTCAGCTCCTCGCTCTGCCATGCTTGCTGCCTCTGCTGCTTGACTGAGGGGTTCAGTCCTGCGTGGAAGAAGTCAGCGCTAAATCCCGCATCCTGCAGCAGCTGCGCAAAGCGCTCCGCCTGTCGCCTTGTCCGCACATAGACGAGACTACATCCCTCAACGCTTGAGAGGATATGGATTAGCTCTCGGGGCTTATTATAGGTCTTGCGGACGACGTAGGAGAGATTATCTCGGTAAAAGCTCCTCTTGAAGACCTTATATCCGTGTCTAAACTCCAAGCTTCGGATCACATCCTCGACTACTCGTGGAGGTGCTGTCGCTGTAAGGGCCAACATCGGGACTTCCTCTCCGATGATGCTCCGAGCAGAGGAGATCGTCATATAGTCCGGCCGGAAGTCATAGCCCCACTGACTGATGCAGTGGCACTCATCCACCACCATCAGAGATATGTCCATCGCCCCAAGCCGGCGCAGGAAAAGCTCGTTTTGCAGTCGCTCGGGAGCAATATAGAGGATCTTGTAGTCGGCGGCGTAGACGATATTGTCCAGTACAGCGAGTGTCTCTCCACGAGTCATCCCGCTATAGAGTGCCTGGGCATTGATCCCAAGGGACTTCAGCTTCTCGACCTGATCTCGCATCAGCGCCACAAGAGGGGTGATCACGAGTGTGATCCCCTCGAGTATCAAGGCGGGCACCTGGAAGGTAATCGACTTACCTCCCCCCGTGGGCATAAGCGCAAGGGTGTCGTCCCCCCTGAGGACTGATCGTATCACCTCTTCCTGCATAGGGCGAAAGGAGGAGTACCCCCATACGGCCCTCAGTACTTCGAGAGGTGTGGCCCGGCTGTAATCTCTTCGCATGTGTCGTCCGAGTGACTACAGATCTGCAGCGTGGAGACGGATGTCCTTAATATTGAGCTGGATATTGTGGTGCCCTTGCCTGGTGTATTCGTCAATGGTGTAGGCGACGTCAAAGGTGGTGTCCTGCTGTAGCATAGCCAGCTTATCCGCCTGATTGTATGCCATTGCTTGCATGATAGGCATCTGGTCGGGCATACTGAGGACGAGCTTAAGGTGAGATCCTTGGTAGCCGGTGATACGGGGTGGGGTGACACATACCACTCCATAGGTGACAAAGATAGGTGGCTCATTACCGTGCCCAAAGGGGGCCAGCTTCAGTAGCTGGCGTCTGAATTTCGGGGTGATCTCTCTTAGCTTGAGCTCCTCCTCGATAGTCAACACCGGCGTCAGATCATCCAGCGAGATCTCTCGGTCAGCGATATCGGTCACCTCCTTGATGAAGCGGTGGAAGTTTTTCTTCTTGATCGTCAGACCGGATGCAAACGGGTGTCCCCCGAAGTTGTCCAGCAGATCGGAACACCGCTCGATGAGGGAGTAGATATTGAAGCCTCGTACACTCCGAGCCGATCCGGAGATGGTCTGGCTGTCCGAGTCTGAGAGGACGATCGTGGGACGATTGTACTTCTCGCTGAGACGGCTCGCAACGATCCCTATCACGCCACTATGCCAGGAGGGGTCGTAGACAACGATCACCTTGTGCTGGTCCATGTCCTTAAATCCCTCCACGATCTCATTTGCCTCCTGAGTGATCGACTGATCAATCTCGCGACGCTGAGTATTGTACTTATCTAAGTTCACGCTGCGCTTAAGGGCATCCTTTGGGTTCTTGGAGAGCAAGAGCTCTACCGCCTCACGACCATTTTGGATGCGCCCTGAGGCGTTGATGCGCGGGCCGATCTTGAAGATGATGTCGGATATGTCAAGAGTTTGATTACTGATGCCACTTACGTTGATCAGCCCCTTTAGCCCCACCGTGGGGTGTCTGTTGAGCTTCTTGAGTCCGTAGTAGGCGAGTATTCGATTTTCGTTCTTCAGCTCCACCAGGTCGGCAGCGCAACTGACTGCCACGAGGTCCACCAGGTCATATAACCCTCGCTTGTCGGACCTATTGCTCATGGCAAAGGCCTGCATCAGCTTGAAGCCCACACCACATCCGGAGAGCTCCTTGAAGGGATAGCCTGAGTCAGGGGCTTTAGGATTGAGCATAGCTATGCAATTAGGTCGCACCGGACCGGGAAGGTGATGGTCGCAGACGATCACGTCGATACCGAGCTCTGCCGCCTTATCGATCATCTCCACCTCCTTGGTCCCGCAGTCAAGCGTGATGAGGAGCGTGCAGCCTCTCTCCCTCGCAAAGTCCAGCCCCTTATCAGAGATGCCACTCCCCTCAGAGTAGCGATCCGGGATGTAGAACTCCAGCGACGGCGTGATCTGCCGCAGGTACTTATAGACGAGGGCGACAGCTGTCGTGCCATCGACGTCGTAGTCTCCGTAGATAAGGATCCGCTCCTTATTGCCGATGGCTTGATTGATCCGCTGGACGGCGGCATCCATATCCTTCATCAAGAAGGGGTCATGCAGCTCGCTCATCCTTGGCTCCAGGAAGTGTGACGCCTCATCAACACTCCTCACTCCCCGCTGCACCATAAGTGAGGTGATGGAGGTAAGGAGCTTATATTTCTGAGCCAGCAGAGAAGCGATCTTTTTCTCTTCGTCAGTTAGCTCATTAACTTTCCAGTGGTTATACATGGGTCTATTTATTTCTTCCCAAATATACCCATTTTAGCATAAGTCTCCCCACCGGAGAGGCTGGATCAGGAGGATATTTAGCCCTTAGGAGTTAGTTGGCTACTATCTCGGCGAAGGTACTGGTTGTAGAGTTATCTCCCTGACGGATGACCGGATACTATTTGCTGACTTGCTAAGAGCCTGTGAGAGTGGGGTACAAGAGCGACGCACCAGAGCAAATGTAGCTCTGATGCGTCGCTGAGTTTTTTTTGTGCCAAAAAAGGCAGTCGAGGGATTACTCTACGCTCTTGAGGGGCTTGATGTCAAGCCTTACCGGCTGTGTCAGGTTGTCGGGATCGAGGATCTCGTCAAGCTGCTCCTTGGAGAGGATGCCCTTCTCGAGTACCAGATCTACAATGCTCCGTCCGGAAGCCTGAGCCTCCTGTGTGAGTAGGGTAGAGTTGTCGTAGCCAATGTAGGGATTGAGAGCCGTAACGATGGAGAGGCTCTCGTATACCTGCTTGCGAGTGTGCTCAGCATTGGCCTTGATACCATCGATGCAGAGCTCCCTAAGAGTGTCCATAGCACGCATCAGGAGGTCAGAGCTCTCAAAGCAGCACTGGACCATAATGGGCTCCATGGCATTGAGCTCCAGCTGTGCGGCCTCGCCTGCCATAGTCACGCAGACATCGTTTCCGATCACCTTCATAGCGATCTGAGTGATCACCTCGGGGATGACAGGATTGACCTTGCCAGGCATTATGGATGAGCCGGGCTGACGAGCTGGAAGGCTTATATCTCCAAGTCCGGCAAAGGGACCGCTGGAGAGGAGGCGAAGGTCATTGGAGATCTTGCTGAGCTTGACAGCAAGGCGCTTAAGGGCTGCGGAGTAGCCTACCATATGAGAGGTGTCAGAGGTAGCACCTATGTAATCCTTGGTCGGCTTGACGTCCCACTCGGTGATCTTGCGGAAGGCCTTGATTACCGCCTCGCGGTAGCCGGGCTGTGAGCAGATACCGGTACCGATGGCTGTCGAGCCCATGTTGAGTACGAGGAATTGCTTGGCAGCGTGCTCAAGATTGGGGATCTCCTCCTCGAGGATCGAGGCGAAGCCATTGAAGGTCTGCTCATGAGTCATCGGGACGGCATCCTGGAGCTGGGTGCGACCGATCTTGAGCATCCCGCGGAATTCTTTTGCCTTCTTCCTCAGCGACTTGATCAGCTCATCGAGGTGGGGTGTGAGGTCAAGGAAAGTGAGGTAAAGTCCGATGTGTGCAAAGGTGGGGTAGGCATCGTTGGTGGACTGAGAGAGGTTGACGTGGTCGTGAGGATCACAGTGCTTGTAGTCCCCGTGCTCGTAACCAAGGATCTCAAGTGCTCGATTGGCGATCACCTCGTTGGCATTCATATTGGCCGACGTCCCTGCTCCTCCCTGGAACATATCGATGCAGAACTGATCTGCCAGCTCGCCCTCGCGGATCTCATCACATGCCTGACAAATAGCCTTGTAGACGTCCTCAGGAAGCTCATTGAGCTCGTGATTGGCCATAGCTGCTGCCTTCTTTGTGATCGCCATAGCCTCGATGAAGCGAGGGTAGGTGGAGAGCTTGTAGGGTGAGAACTGGAAGTTGTCCATCGCTCTCTGAGTCTGAATACCATATAGGTGATCCATAGGGATCTGCATACTACCGAGTAAGTCTTTCTCTGTACGCATCTTGGGATTTCCCATAATAATAGTTGTGTTTGTTATGGATTGATTAGTTGTGATTTGATTATGCCACAAATGTACAGATTATTGTTGACTATGACGTTGTGAGGATCTGTTTTTCTCAAGGCAGGATGCGAGAGAGGCGACTGACAAAGGTAGCCATTGTCCCCCCTGCGCTTAGGATCATCTCTAATACCGATATTAGTCGCCACTAATACCGGTATTAGATTTCTCTTTTACCGGTATTAGATTGGCACAATACTTGACCTGTGGTGGGAGGTCCCTTTGAGGCAAAAAAAGAGTGCCTGTGGTCATACAACCACGGGCACTCTTCTTCTCTATCGCGAGAGATAAGAGCTCTTATCTCATCACTTACTTCTCGTCCTCAAGGGTGTGGACAATGAGACCGGAGCGAAGCTTCGGCTCAAACCAAGTCGCCTTGGGGGGCATGATGTTGCCGGTGTCAGCGATCTTCATGATCTGTCCCATGGTCACAGGATAGAGTGCCAGGGCCATGATCATCTCACCACTATCGACACGGCGCTGTAGCTCCTCGAGGCCGCGAAGCCCGCCGACGAAGTCGATGCGATTGCTGGTCCGGAGGTCACCTATATTGAGGATATCCTCGAGGATCAGGTTGCTTGATACCGTCACATCCAGGATGCCGACAGGATCGTTGTCGTCATAGGTGCCGGGCTTGGCGGTGAGGGAGTACCACTGACCATCAAGGTACATGCTGAAGTTGTGGAGCTTATTGGGGTGGTAGATCTCCTTCCCCTTACACTCTACATCGAAATTCTCCTCCAGCCTCTTGATGAATTGCTCCTTCGTCAGCCCATTCAGGTCCTTGACCACACGATTGTAGTCCATGACGTGCAGGTGACTGGCGGGGAAAGCAACTGCCATGAAGTAATTGTACTCCTCCTTGCCGGTGTGATTGGGGTTGGTCTCAGACCTCTCCTTACCCACACGAGCAGCAGCGGCAGAGCGGTGATGGCCATCGGCAATATAGAGCGCAGGCATCTTGCCAAACTCTCGCGTGATGGTCTCAATGTCGCTGTCATCGCTGATGACCCAGAAGGTGTGGCGGAAGTCCTCAGGAGGAGCGACGAAGTCGTACTCCGGCTCGGTCTTGCGATACTTATCGATGATCGCCTGCAGGTCTGCATTGTCCGGGAATGCAAGGAAGACAGGCTCCATATTGGCATCGAGGACATTGACGTGCTTCATACGATCGTCCTCCTTAGCCTTGAGTGTGAGCTCATGCTTGCGGATGACGTTATTGAAGTAGTCGTGTACGTAAGCACCTACTACAAAGCCGTACTGGGTACGATCGCCCATAGTCTGGGCGTAGAGGTAATAGCAGGGCTTTTCGTCCTGTACCAGCCAGCCTTCCTTGACAAACTTGTCCTTCTGCTCACGAGCCGCGGTATAGACCTCGGGGTCGTGCTCATCCTTACCGGCGGGGAAGTTGATCTCCGGGCGGATGATATGGTAGAGGGACATCGGATTGCCCTCGGACTCCTTGCGAGCCTCCTCAGTGTCGAGGACGTCGTAGGGACGTGAGCTGACCTTGGTGACCAGATCCTTGGGAGGGCGCCAGCCCTTGAATGGTTTTACTGTAGCCATTATTATTGGGATAGTAGTGGTTACTTATTGACTTGGAACTTGACCTCTCCATCGCTGAAGAGGGCAACGATCTGATGGGCAGCAGCGAGACCGGCATTGATGTTGGCCTCAACAGTCTGAGCACCCATCTTCTTGGGGGTGGAGAAGTAGCGGTCACCCAGCTTCTCGCGATACTCTGCATCCATATCGGGCATAATATCGGTGAGATACTTGAGGTCCTCACGCTCCTGCATGAGCTTCAGAAGTCCGGCCTCGTCAATGATCTCCTTGCGAGCAGCATTGAGGAGGACACCGCCCTTAGGCATGTTCTTCACGAGGTCATAGTTGATGGATCCCTTGGTCTCCGGTGTGGCGGGGAGGTGCAGGGAGACGATGTCACAGGTCTTGTAGAGATCCTCCACGTTGGTGAAGTTGGTGACATCCTCGTACTCCTTGGGGGAGCGCTCCTTGCCCTGCTCAAAGAAGGGCTCAAAGCAGTAGATCTCCATACCGAAGCCGCGTGCAATACGAGCAGCGCAACGGGCGGTGTGACCAAAGGCGTGGAAGCCGATCTTCTTGCCCATCAGCTCGCTACCGGACTTGCCGTTGAAGCGATTGCGTGCTGCGAATACAAGCAGACCGAAGACTAGCTCTCCGACAGCGTTGGAGTTCTGTCCGGGAGTATTTTCTACGATCACACCCTTCTCCTTGGCATACTGAGTATCAATGGAGTCGTATCCGGCACCGGCACGGACGATCACCTCCAGCTCCTTGCCGGCGTCGATCACCTCCTTGGTGATCTTGTCACTGCGGACGATGAGGGCATTGGCGTCAGCGACTGCCTTCAGCAGCTCGTCCTGGCTCTGATACTTCTCCAGCACCTCGAGCTTGTATCCGGCATCCTCCACGATCTTGCGGATCTGTGGCACTGCGGCGGAGTTGAAGGGCTTCTCGGTAGCTACTAATACTTTCTTAGTCATTGTGATATCAGGCTATCGTGAGTTAGAGGATCTCCTTCTCAAAGTCCTGCATGCACTTGACGAGTGCCTCCACGCTGTAGAGGGGGAGTGCGTTGTAGAGTGAGCAGCGGCAACCACCGATGGAGCGGTGACCCTTGATGCCCTCCATACCTCTCTTCTTCGCAAAGTCAAAGAATGCTGCCTCCTTGTCCTTGTACTCGTCTGCGAGGACAAAGTCTACATTCATCAGAGAGCGATCCTCCTTCCTGGCTACGCCACGGAAGACCTTAGAGCGGTCAATCTCGTCATAGAGCACCTTTGCTCTCTCCTTAGCTCTTTTCTCAAGCTCATCGAGACCACCGATCTCCTTGAACCACTTAAGCGTCTGCTGCATCACGTAGATCTGGAATACAGGAGGCGTATTGTAGGAGTCGGGGTGATCAACGTGGGTCTGGTAGTCGAGGATCTTCGGGATGGCACGACCGGTCTTGCCGAGGGCGTCCTTGCGTACGATCACAAAGGTGACACCGGCTGGGGCGATATTCTTCTGAGCACCTCCATAGATGCAGATGTACTTGGAGAAGTCGATGTGACGGGTGAAGATGTCAGAGGACATATCAGCGATCAGTGGCACACCAACCTCAGGATCCTCACGCAGCTCCGTACCATAGATGGTGTTGTTGGTGGTGAAGTGGAGGTAGTCGTACTCGTCCGGTGAGAGCTTCGGGAGCTCGGGGTAGAAGGTGTAGTTGGCATCACGGCTGCTGGCGACTACGTCAACATCACCTACGACCTGGGCCTCCTCAATAGCCTTATGAGCCCAATTGCCGGTATCGACATAGGCAGCCTTTTTCTTGAGGAAATTGACTGCGTGAGCATAAAACTGCAGGCTGGCTCCTCCTCCGAGGAAGAAGACCGTGTGTGTATCAGGGATCTCGAGCACCTCCTTAAAGAGTGCTGTGGTCTCAGCGAGCGTGTCTTGGAAGGTCTTGCTACGGTGGGAGATCTCGATCAGGGAGAGATCTGTGCCATTGTAGTTGAGTACCGCACGAGCGGCCTCCTTGATGACACCCTCATCCAGGATACATGGTCCTGCAGTGAAATTGTGCTTTTTCATGACGATTGTAAAGTTGCTTTGAAAAGTGATTGAATGTTGTTCTTGTTACTCTTATGGTCCAAAGATATGTATTATTTTTGAAGTTAACACGGATTTGTAGGCTTTTTTCTTCATACTCGCCGTCTCCGTTCGTAGGCGGAAAGGTTTCATCCCTCCGCTGTCATTTTCCGAGGTATATAGTATAAAGCTCTATCCCTTGACTTGATCCGCTAACTCTTGCCTATATCTTTGAAGCGATAGTCTGCTATAAGTGTCAGAATTGGAAGTAGATAAATGGCTGTACACCAGCGCTCCTGAATTGCGTGAGGATCACTAATACTGCTGCAAAGAGCAGCGTCTGAGCCCAGAGGGGAGCCCTGGTTACACTGTTTTGGATCGCCTCACGGCATTTCTCCGGACAGAAGTGAAGTAGGAAGCCGGTGATGATGAGGGCTGTCACCATCCGATACCCTGCGAAGAATTGCGGTATCACCTCAGGGTGGAACTCCTGCGTGATCATCGTCAGCATATCCCACACACCACTGATCGACCCCATACGGAAGAAGATCCACGTAAAGCAGACAAAGTGAAAGGTGATGATCACGGAGATGACCCTCCATATGGGGCTCATCTCTTCGCCGGTGCGACCCATCCGGGGGAAGAGACTTAGGAAAAACTTGTGTACCGCAAGAGCCACTCCGTGCATAGCACCCCATAGGACGAAGCGGATATTGGCTCCGTGCCATAGTCCACCAAGGAGCATCGTAATGAGGAGGTTGATGTAGGTACGGATCTTCCCCTTCCTATTCCCTCCCAGAGAGATGTAGACGTAGTCCCTCAGCCAGGAGGAGAGAGAGATGTGCCAGCGTCGCCAAAACTCGGTAATAGTGGCCGACTTATAGGGGAAGTCAAAGTTGGTATTGAAGTGGTACCCCATCCAGAGTGCCAGCCCGATCGCAATGTCTGAGTAGCCGGAGAAGTCGCAGTAGATCTGCAGGGCATAGCCGTAGACACCCATTAAGTTCTCAAATCCGCTGTAGAGCAGTGGCTGGTCAAAGACCCGGTCAACAAAGTTGAGCGATATATAGTCTGAGATCACCCCTTTCTTAAGCAGTCCACAGAGGATCAGAAACAGCCCCCGACCGAAGTCATCCCGACTCACTCCGGGGATCCGGTGGATCTGCGGGATGAAGTCGACAGCTCGGACAATCGGCCCGGCTACCAACTGCGGGAAGAAGGATATGTAGAATAGGTAGTCGATCCATCGCTTGAGCGGCTCTATCTTTCCCCGATATATGTCGATCACATAGCTTAGGGACTGAAAGGTAAAGAAAGAGATGCCCACAGGCAGAAAGATGTCAAAGTGGTGCCCATCCGGTGTCGCTCCGAAAAGTGAAGCAAAGGAGTCGTAGAGGAAATTTGTGTACTTGAAGTAACAGAGCAGTCCGAGGTCAAGAAGTAGGCTGAGGACGAGCCAGCCTTTCTTTCCCGACCTGCTTTTGCTCCTGGTGATCTGCCGACCTATGATGAAATCAGTTGTCGCTAAGAGGATTAGGAGGACAAAGTATACTCCGCTTGAGAGATAGTAGAAGTAGAGGGAGAAGAGCACCACCCAGATTGTCCTCGGGAGATGGCGCCTGCGGAGCAGATAGAATACCGGGACAAAAAGGAGGAAGAGGACTAGGAAGAGACCGCTATTGAAGAGCAGAGGGGAGGCCGGGTCGTAGCTCAGTAACCCTATGATTTTTTGCCACATGGGATGCGTTAGTTGATCATTGCACGAGAGCCGAGGTAGCGCTTATAGTCCTTGGCAAGCGCATCGGCTATGGAGTTTCCGAGTGATTTGTAGCCCTCGGTGGTGAGGTGGATCCGGTCACTCCGGAGTAGCCCCTCGGAGACTAATCTGTCTGCTCCTCTCTCTCCACCGAAGATCTCGAATGTATCGATGTACCCAACGCCCAGAGCCTTTGCCTCCTCTATTATGGCACGTGAGACCAGCTTGACACTGGGATTAGGAGCGGTCCGACCTCGACGGCGTGAGACATAGCTCATGACCGGAGTGGAGAGGACGATTTTTGCCTCAGGACAGCTTTTTCTCAATTGGTTGACAAGGCTTCTCACAGACGCCCTTACTGCCGATGAGTTGACTCGCCCCATAGCATCGTTGGTACCGAGGGAGATGATGATCAAGTTCGGCTTCAGCTTTGACACCGAGCTGGTGAAGTGATCCTTGAGGTAGGTCTGATAGGTAGCCCCATTGTGCCCCAGAGTATGCACGGTCACGCCCGGAGCCAGACACTCTAAGCTCGCACCATAAAAGGTCGCTCCTGCCGGGATCACCAGCTTAGTGGATGTGACGCTTCGCTTAAGGTCAAGGGTATCCGCTTCACAGAAGCCTGCGGTAAGGAGGGAGAATGGGCGTCGAGGTGAGTCGGACCAGTCTCCGGAGAGGGAGAAGGCTCTGTCATTGGGACCATGGAATACGATTACTCGGTCAAAACGGACCCCGTCACTCGTGGAGAGAGTCACCTCCTGAGGTCTGGAGACGATTGATCGCATCTCTATCCCTGTGGGGCCTTCGCCTGCATAGGATCTGCGGGTGATCTGATCGGTGGCATAGCCGCCCCGCCGTCCTTGGAGCCTCGTGTGCCGGGGCTCATTGGTACCCAGTATCCGGTAGGGGACGATCAGGCCCGGTCCGGAGAGCCCAAACTGACGGCCGAAGTATTCCCTGATCGGCATCGTGAAGAAGCCCGCTTGCACATGCGAGTCGCCTAAGTGCAGGACGATCGTATGATCATCTCCGCCCGGTGTCGAGCATCTCTGCCATATGGGGTCAAGATAGCCGCGAGGGGCTACTACCTGTACTGCACGCTCTTGTCTGTAGAGGTCATGCTGCGACTCCTGCTGAGCATTAAGCAATGCCCCTGACTCGATCATCGGTACGATCGCCAAGAGTGGTAGCAAAAGGCGGATAGGGTAGTGAGACCGCATAAACTTTAGATGGAGTCCTTCTTTGCTGTGCTTTCCTGAGGAAGCGTGGTCGGAGAGCTACTCCGCTGCTTCAGGGTGTCACTCTTGGCTTTAATACGCTCGGCTCCCTTGCCTTTTGTTGGGGGGAGTGATTCCTCAATGGGAGACTCTGCTACCTGACGAGTCACTTGATCAATGGGACTCTCTATCAGGTCCTGCACCAGTCGCTTGGAGATCTCTCGACCACCGGCAGAGCTGAGGTGGGTGTAGTCCTTTGCCGCCCATCCCTTCGAAACAAAGCTCCGTATCCCGCCCATTGAGCGTATGGTACCATAGGTATTGAAGAAAAGAGCGTGGTACTTTTTCGCTAATCGCTCCTGTATCTCTACCATTCGTGGTACACCGGGAAGCGTGTAGACTTCGCCGTCAATCCTCTGACCACGGTCGGAGATTGAGATGATTAGGAAGATAGCCTCAGGGTAGATCTCATGGAGGCCTGTGAGTGCCCGATCCATCCCCCTGAAGTAATAGCCATAGTCATAGCGGGTATCCTTAGGGCTCACTACGTTGAGTCCATAGGAGAGGACGATCAGGTGGTAAGGTCGGATGCGATGGAGATCCTCCGAGAGACTTGGCGAGACTGCACCCAGCTGCAGACCGGAGGAGCCTCTCAGACTCATATTATCCACACGTACGCCCTTGTCCCCATCCATACAGATACCATAGAGTCTGCTACCCTCGGCCTTGGGAAAGTCAAGACGTAGCGTTGCAACCTGTCGCCCCACTTTCACCCCATGCAGGCTTCCACCCGTTGATGGAAGAAGTATCTCTGTGGGTGCATCTCCATTCAATATAGAGCTGATCCGTAGGCTGTCCTCCGATGTGTAGAGGAGGGTCGCTTGGTCAACCGGTTGCCTATTTTCATAGCTGACTCCTGCTTCACCGACCGCCTGCTGGTAAGACCCTGTGATCAAGAAGTGGCTGCCATGCGGGTGCTTAAGGGCATTGTCATCCTCCCACGCCCCAGAGAAACTGTGCTTGATCGTCTGTCTGAAGCGAGCCGTGACTGAGGTGAGGGGCACATAGCCGACTCCTCCACCGCCATAGCGCGCCTGCAGAGCCTCACGGAAGTGTTCGACTAAGATGTCTCCCTCAATGAAGGAGTCTCCAAGGAAAGCTACATTGACCGGCTGATCACCTGCTTCTGTGAGGATCTCCCTCAGCCGAGTGAGTGCCGAGCCACCTGAGTAGTCGATTAGTCCTGCGGGGAGCAGTCCGGCAGAGGTCGGCTCCATGACACTATCCACTTGCAGAGTATCGGTTACCAACTCAGCCTCCTCACGCTCAAGACTGTCACGCCTCATTGCCTCTGCAAGCAGTGGGTCCTCTGGGGTTGTGTCAACCCGCTGAGCCAGCTCTCCTCCAGGTGTGGGAAAGAGGTCGCTCAGAGGGTTGAACACCTTGACTCCAAGGGAGGGAAAGAGCTCTCTCAGGGTAAGTGTTACCCCAAAGGCAAGTCCGGAGGCTGCGAGGAGGAGAAGTACGGACTTGAGTATATGATGGTCTCCTCTGCTCATCTATATGTTACTTCTCTTCTTGAGGATGACCCGATTGTGCACTAAGGTAAGCCTGATACTCCGGGCTGGCAGCACCTCGCCCCTCCTTAACCTCCTTATTCAGGACTATGCGCATATAGTAGTAAGCGATGACCCCGGAGATCAAGCTGCCGAGCAGGATGCCGAGCTTGGCATCATTGAGGTACTCGACACCGATGTCGCCGAGAGATGCGGGGTAGGCAAGAGTCGCCACAAAGAGTGATACGGTAAAGCCGATCCCAGCAAACATACCCACGCCCAGCAGATTTCGCTTCGTCATACCGGGAGGGAAGCTGACCACCCCAAGCTTGGTGAAGAGCCAGGTAAATAGGAAAATGCCAAGTGGCTTGCCGACCACCAGACCCAGCATCACTGCGAAGGGGACACCGCCTGCAAAGTCGCTTATCGGCACATCGCCAAGGGCTATCCCCGCATTGGAGAAGGCGAAGAGTGGCAGCACAACATAGTTCACGAAGGGACTTATATTGACATTCATCCGTTGCACTGGGCTCACCACCTTGGAGGAGGTGTTGCGGAGTTGAGTGAGCGTGTCAAGCTGAGAGGCAGACATATAGACTCTATTCTTGCTGTGAGCCACGGGGTAGGTGTCAAAGCTCTGCCTTGCCACGTTGATCTGGTCCATCAGATCCTTTGGGACACCTATCGGGACGTAGGGTACGCAGAAGGCGAGCAGTACACCGGCAATCGTCGTGTGTATCCCCCCCTGGAGGAAGCAGAGCCACACGAGGAAGAACATAAGGTAGTAGAACCACTGTTGGTACACTCCCTTTTGGCCACAGAAGCGGGTGATGATCAGCAGTGCTGCGGCGATCAGCAACGGTAAGATCGCCAGTCCCTCAGAGTAGAAGATTGCAATGACAAGGATCCCTCCGATATCGTCCACGACGGCAAGAGCCATCAGGAATACCTTCAGTGTCGTGGGTACACGGCTACCAAGTAGACCGAGGGCTGCGAGGGAGAAGGCGATATCGGTTGACATCGGGATGGCGGCACCTCTCAGCACGGTGGCGTTGCCACTCTCAATAAGAGCGAAGCAGGCAACCGGTACCACCATGCCACCGATGGCCGCCAGGACCGGTAGGTTTGCCGTCTTGAAGTCCGACAGTGACCCGCCCACCATCTCATGCTTGATTTCCAGTCCCACAGAGAAGAAGAAGAAGCACATCAGGGCGTCATTGATAAACTCGCCTAGGTTCATCGTCCTCCCGTGGTGACTAAAGACCTGCCAATCTCCTATCTGGAGGTTGATCGGTGTATTTAGGAAAGAGAAGTAGTAGCCACTCCAAGGGGAGTTGGCTAAAATGAGTGCTAGCACAGTGGCGCTGAAGAGATAGACAGCGGGATTGACTCCCTTGAGGAAGCCGAGCATTGACTTGCCATCACTGCGCCTGTAGGAAGTACTATTTGACATGACGTTCCTGATAAAAATGTATCTTGATGTTACTTATTGACCTTTACTTGATGGGTGGGAGGAAGTAGCTTATTGCGCTCCTCCACGGCTCCGATCATCTGCTCTGCTACGTGACGGAATGCAAGCCCCGACACCGTCTCTCGGAGGGCAACCGGCTTTCCCTCATCACCTCCTTCGCGTACGCTCTGCACGAGAGGGATCTGGCCCAGTAGCGTACTACCTGTGAGCTCTGCCAGAGCCTCTCCACCGCCTTCACCGAAGATGTGGTACCGATGATCCGGCAGCTCAGCAGGGGTAAACCACGACATGTTCTCCACCACCCCGAGGATCGGTACTGACACCTGATCAAGCCTGAAGAGATTGATCGCCTTGATCGCATCGTCTGTAGCTACGCTCTGAGGGGTAGTTACGATGACTGCCCCGGTGATGGGAAGCGTCTGTATCAGTGTTAGTTGTATATCCGATGTGCCGGGAGGCAGGTCGATGAGGAGGTAGTCCAGCTCTCCCCAGTTACCCTCGCGGATCAGTTGCCCGAGAGCATTGGATGCCATAGATCCTCGCCAGGCGAGAGCTTGGTCAGAGTCGACAAAGTGTCCGATGGAGAGTGCCTTGACGCCATAGGCCTCCGCAGGGTGGATCAGCTCCTTGCCGTCCACCTCATCGAGCCAGGGTCTGTACTCCTGCACCCCGAGCATACGGGGGATAGAGGGACCGAAGATATCCGCATCCAGCAGTCCCACGCTATACCCGAGTGCAGCCAGTGACACAGCCAGGTTGGTGGTCACTGTGCTCTTGCCTACGCCCCCCTTGCCGGAGGCGATAGCGATGATATTCTTGACACCCTGCAGGGGCGGTTCCTCGTCGGCTGTAGGGGTCGGCTCAGGGAATAGGGGAGTGATCTCCACCTCGATCTCGGGCGAGATCTCTCGCTTCAGCGCCGCCTCAGCTGCCCTCAAGACACTCTTGTGGAAGGGGTCGCGACTTTTCTTGAAGCGTATGGAGAAGGAGACCTTATTCTCTTCTATCCTGATATTGTCCTCCACCATTCCCGAGGAGACAATGTCCGATTCCTCACCGGGATATCGGACCTCCTTAAGTGCTTCCCGGATCAGTGCCGGGTATAGTGTGATATATGGCATCTCTATTCTTACGATTTATTCTTCTTTGCTTCCTTTGCCCACCACCTCTGACCTTCGGGACCTACCAAAGCTCCTATAGCTGTCCGGCTCGATCTCTATCTCCGGCTCTATGGGTTCATCTGGGAGGTGATCCAGTTGCAACCGGAGGTACTTTATCGAGATCCCTCGGGCGATCCATTGTTGCTCGTAGTACGTCTGGATCGTCCGGAGCGGGGAGTCGGCGGCGGCCTCGCTGCCCACGTCAGTCATTCGCTCATTGATCGTTAGACCATTGACCTCAGCAACAGCCTCGGTGTAGCGGAAAAGAAACTGCGAGTCGGTCTTAAGGTGAAGCACCGAAGGCTCTGCTAAGATCTGACGATACATAGCCAGAAACCGGGGTGAGGTAAGTCGACGCCTGCACTTACGCATCTGCGGGTCGGGGAAGGTGAGCCATATCTCAGATATCTCCCCCGGTGCAAAAAAAGTGTCCAGAAACTCGATTTCAGCTCTCAGGAAGCGTACATTCTCCAGTCCCTCCTCGTCAGCAGCCTTGGCTCCGGCCCAGAGACGATTCCCCTTGATGTCCATCCCGATGAAGTTGCGATCGCAATAGGTCCGACCGAGCTCTACGGTGTACTCACCTCTACCACAGCCGAGCTCCAGCACGATGGGTGCACCATTGCGGAAGACCTCATCAGACCAGTGCCCCTTGTGGGGGAAGGTCATCCCCTCCCGCCGAAGTGTCTCAAAGGGATACTGTAGGACGTTGGTCAGCCGGTCAATCTCGGCAAATTTCTCTAACTTGCTTTTGCTCATTCTCTGTTTAGGGCAAATTATGAATGTGTAAAGGTACCAAAATAGCGGGTCTTGAGCTTGAGAGAAAAGGCAAATACTTACTCACTTCTGATCCAATATCCTCAGAGTGCGATCTAATACCGGTATTAGATCGTAGCTTTACCGATATTAGATGCGACTAATACCGGTATTAGATTTGCCCTCTCTTGTATCGCACAAAAAAAAGACCCACAGGCGGAAACCTATGGGTCTTTTGACTAAAGGGATGACCTGAAGTTAAATCACCTCAGATCCCTCTCTGTGGGAAAAGGCGGACTATCACACCTCCTCGAAGTCAGCATCCTTGACGTCTCCCTCACCGGAGTTGTCTGAGGAGTTGCCTCCGGCAGTGGGGCCTGAGGTGGTCTGCTGACCAGCTCCCGAAGCACCCTGCTGAGCATCAGCGCCCTGCTGGCCGTACATCTGAGCTGAGAGGCCTTGGAAGATCGTATTCAGCTCCTCCATTGCTGAGTCAATACCGGCAATGTCCTGAGCCTTGTGTGCCTCCTTGAGCTTACTGAGTGCAGCCTCAATCTTGGACTTCTCATCTGCGGGGATCTTGTCACCGAGATCCTTGAGCTGGTTCTCAGTCTGGAAGATCACACTGTCGGCCTGATTGAGCTTGTCAATCTTCTCCTTCTCCTTCTTATCGTTATCGGCATTAGCCTCTGCCTCTGCCTTCATACGATCGATCTCCTCCAGAGAGAGACCACTGGAGGCCTCAATACGGATCTTCTGCTCCTTGCCGGTCCCCTTGTCGCGAGCGGACACGTTGACGATGCCATTGGCATCGATGTCAAAGGTCACCTCGATCTGAGGTACGCCACGCTTGGCAGGGAGGATGCCATCGAGATTGAATTTTCCGAGCGACTTATTGTCCTTCGCCATGGGGCGCTCACCCTGGAGCACGTGGATCTCCACGGAGGGCTGATTGTCAGCTGCGGTGGTGAAGACCTGAGACTTCTTGGTCGGGATGGTGGTATTGGCATCGATCAGCCGAGTCATCACACCGCCCATAGTCTCGATACCGAGAGAGAGTGGGGTGACATCAAGGAGGAGGACATCCTTCACGTCTCCGCTGAGTACGCCACCCTGGATAGCCGCACCGAGTGCAACGACCTCATCGGGGTTGACTCCCTTGGAGGGATCCTGACCGAAGAGCTTCTTCACCAGATCCTGGATGGCAGGAATACGGGTCGATCCACCCACGAGGATGACATCATTAATGTCCGAGGCAGAGAGACCTGCGTCTGCCAGTGCCTTATTCACCGGCTCGATGCATCGCTGGATGATATTGTGGCAGAGCTGCTCAAACTGAGCTCTCGTCAAGGTCTTCACCAAGTGCTTTGGTACATTATCCACAGAGGTAATGTAGGGGAGGTTGATCTCCGTTGAGGTGGTGCTGGAGAGCTCAATCTTTGCCTTCTCAGCAGCGTCCTTGAGGCGCTGCAGAGCCATCGGGTCCTTGCGGAGATCGACATTCTCAGTGCTGAGGAAGTCATCGGCCAGCCAATCCATGATGGCGTGATCAAAGTCGTCACCACCAAGGTGGGTGTCTCCATTGGTACTCTTTACCTCAAAGACCCCATCGCCCAGCTCAAGGATAGAGATATCAAACGTACCGCCACCTAAGTCAAAGACGGCAATATTCATATCCTTGTTGCTCTTGTCGAGGCCATACGCAAGGGCAGCGGCAGTCGGCTCATTGACGATACGACGCACGTTGAGCCCAGCGATCTCACCAGCCTCCTTAGTGGCTTGGCGCTGAGAGTCACTGAAGTAAGCGGGTACAGTGATCACCGCCTCCGTCACTGCCTCACCGAGGTAGTCCTCCGCTGTCTGCTTCATCTTCTGGAGGATCATGGCGGAGATCTCCTGAGGCGTGTACATCTGACCATTAATGTCTACCTGTGGCAGGTCATTACCACTTGCCACGACCTTGTAAGGCATACGAGACGCCTCCTTCTCTATCTGGGAGTATCTCTCTCCCATGAAGCGCTTGATAGAGTAGACTGTGTTTTGGGGATTGGTGATTGCCTGACGCTTTGCAGGGTCTCCGACCTTGCGCTCACCACCATCCACAAAGGCGACCACGCTCGGGGTGGTCCTTTTGCCCTCGCTATTTGTAATCACGACGGGCTCCTTATTCTCGAGTACAGCTACACAAGAGTTGGTTGTACCTAAGTCGATTCCGATAATCTTTCCCATTGTATCTTATATATGAAATTAGTTTGTTGTCTATAAGTCAGTGTCGTCCTCTCGTGATGAGAGGACTGCACCCTCATATGTACAAACCCTATGCCAAGTCTGTCTCTAAGTAACTGATGGCGGTACAATGTGTCACATCGGGAGGCGTTTCATAGTCGCATAAGACAGGTATGATACAAGATATGGCGGGGGG
>NZ_KV793755.1:6563-26841 GCF_001808555.1 Porphyromonas sp. HMSC065F10 | reverse complement strand
GGGTGTCGGACCACTTGGTCTGACACCCGCCATAAGCTTAAGCGCAGAGAGGAGTATTCCCCTCCGCTATCTCAAGAGGATCCGGATCACTTCTTGAGGTCGAGCCCGGAGCCGGCCTTGAACTTTACAGACTTGCGAGCAGCGATGTGCATCTTCTTGCCGGTCTGAGGGTTGATGCCGGTACGAGCAGCACGCTCGCTGGTAGAGAATGTGCCAAAGCCGATAATGGTCACCTTCTCGTCCTTCTTCATAGCCTCTGCGATAACATCGCAAAAAGCATTGACAGCCTTCTTGGCGTCTGCCTTGGTGAGCTCGGCCTTCTGGGCAACTGCCTCAATGAATTCGGTCTTGTTCATGGTAATGTAATATGGTTATTAAACGTGTAAAAAATAATGATGCTAAGGTGTGTAGTAGAGACCCCAACTGCTAACGCACGCAATGTGACATCCCTTCTACATGCTCAAATGTAGGAACTTTTATTGAAATACAATATAATTCGTCACAAAAAGGGCGTTGAAATCGCTTTTTCATCGCACTTATCAGTCCTTCTATGCCATTTTGTGTGATGAAGATGACAATATCGGACTTTGCTATCTGCATATACGTCTGCTGATAAGCCCTGCAATAGCCCGCTACGGCACCTATATGAGGACGAATAGTCTATTGCAGGGTTAGAAATTATGTCGTACCTTTGCGTTACACTTCTGGGAGGGATTTCAGAGGTGATATGGTGCCCATAGCTCAGTTGGTAGAGCGCTGGATTGTGGTTCCAGATGTCGAGAGTTCGAACCTCTTTGGGCACCCTACGGAGACTTTACATTCGTTTGTAGAGTCTCTTTTTTTTGCTCCTGACATAATAAAAGAGTGGCAGCGTCTCATCCGAGACGCTGCCACTCTGCTTTATGCTGTAGCTCCTTACTTCTTAGCGGAGTCTACCCTCTGGATGAGGTCATCGATGGCTGCCTTCAGCTGAAGGTCATTGTCAGTCAGGAAGTCCTCGGGAGAGTTGTAGACTGTGATCTCAGGGTAGATCGCTCTATTCTCTCGGGGAAGATTGTCCGTCCCGGTCATCGTCACCTGTGGGATGCCGAAGACGAGGTCCTCATTGACCTGCGTCTCCCACCATACGGCAGTCATGGTACCGGCCACGGGGGTGCCGACCAGTTTGCCAAGCTTGAGGGTCTGGTAGGTCCACGGGGTGCCGTATGCATCGGAGTAATTGTCCTCACTCACCAGCATATTGGACGGCTTGTACCACTGCATGAAGGGCTCGGAGCCGATATACTGACCTCTCGGCTGGAAGCGTGCATACTCCTTGCCACTAAGTAGGATTGCTACATCATTGTGTAGCCAGCCGCCACCATTGTGGCGCGTATCCACAACGATCGCATCGCAGCCTCGGTACTTGCCGAGCATCTTGCTGAATACCCGACGGAAGGATTCGCTATCCATTCCCTCGATGTGGACATAGCCGACACGACCATTGCTCCACTTCTCGGTGAGAGCTGCCCGGCGGTCCACCCAGCGGTCGTAGAGGAGAGATGACTCCTTACCGAGTGAGATGGGAACGACAGACTCCTCAACCTCCTTGCCGCTCTCGTCCCTGAGGGTCACGACCGTGCGCTGTCCGGTGAGACCATTCAGGTAATGCTCAATCGGAAGGTCCTTGGAGATGGTGGTGCCATTGATCTTGAGGACGATGACGCCCGGTTTGGCAATCGACTTGGCGCGGTCGAAGGGACCGCCGACGATCACCTCGGTGATCTTGGCTCCCTCGCCTTCGTAGCTGTCGTCGTAGAAGAGCCCGAGTGAGGCGGTCCGAACAGTGGACGCACCACCGAAGTAACGCATACCGGTGTGGGAGCCATTGAGCTCTCCGAGGAGCTCGCTACAGAGCTCGGCAAAGTCGTAGTTGTTATTGATGAAGGGCAGGATCTCACGATAGCTGTCGGAGTAGCCCTTCCAGTCCACACCATGGAGATTGGCGTCGTAGAACTTATTCTCTACCTGCCTAACCATATGGTCGTAGATGTATGCCCGCTCCTTAGCCGGTGAGTACTCAAAGCGTGCAGAGTAGGTGAGGGGAGTGATGTCCCTGCCCTCAATCTTCTTGAAGCCGTTGTAGCCAAAGAGGTAGAGGGTCTTCCCATCCTTGCTCATCTCCAGAGAGCCACCGCCGGTATCGCCAACAATCTCCTTGGTCTCCTTCTCAGCGAGGTCGAGGCAGTAAAGGTTGGTCGTGCCATCAAAGGAGGCGAGGTAGTAGAACTTATCTCCCTCCGGCGTTACAGCGAAGTCAGACTGAGAGCCACTCGTACGGGTGATGCGGACGATACGCTTGTCGCGATTGGAGAAGTCGAAGACGAGAGGCTTCACCTTGTCCTCGTCCTTGCTCTTCTTGTCCTTCTTTCCCTTTTTCTTCTTGTCCTTGTCGCTCTTGTCTGCGCTCTCCTTTTTCTCATCCTTGTCCTTCAGGAGCACCTCGCGCTCCTCCTTATCAAGGAGGAAGCGGTCGTATGCATCCTGATCAAGGAACATCAGGTAGATATCCGTCTGAGAGCCCCAGGAGCCGTGGCTACGGTAGCCGGCGTAGTCGCAATAGTAGGCGATCGCTTTTCCATCAAGGACAAAGCGGGCACCGATGGCATTGTATCCGGTCTCGGTGAGATTGACCAGCTCACCAGTACCATCCGCCTTGACGAGAGCCACGTCGGCATTATTCCAGCCACCATTGCCCATGAAGTTGGTCAGGATATACCTTGAGTCGGGACTCCAGGTAAACCACTGGTCTCCATCAGAGTAGGAGTAGTTGTACTTCTTATTCAGCACCTCGGTGCTCTTGCCACTGGCAAGGTCAAGACAGTAGACTGCAGCGCGATCCCTTAGGTAGGCGATCTTCTTCCCATCGGGGCTAAAGACCGGCTGGAATGCGGGTACCCCCTTCTCGTGAGTCAGCTTCTTCTCCTCCAGCTCGGTAGCGTAGGTGAAGGTCTTCTCGTCTGAGCGCTTGATGGTGGTCTGATAGAGGTTCCACTGATCCTCACGCTCTGAGGAGTAGACGAGGGTGCGTCCATCGGGGCTGAAGGTCAGGTCTCGCTCCTGCTCAGGGGTATTGGTGATCCGCTTCGTGGTGCCGTACTCAATATTGGCAACGTAGACATCGCCATGGACGATGAAAGCGTACTCCTTGTCATTGGGAGAGAGCTTTGCCTCTGAAGCCCCGCTCCGGTAGGCCACATAGAGCTTCTCCTGCTTGCTGTTGTCGGCAATCACCTGCACCGGAAGTTGCTTTGCCTCTCCGCCCTTGGGCATATAGTAGAGCCGACCATTCCAGGAGAAGGCGATATTGCCACTATTGTCCATAGAGAGGTTGCGGACCGGGTGCTTCTTAAAGTTGGTCAGCTGAGTGGGGTGGGTCGGGTCAGCGAGAGTGGCGCGGTAGACATTGAAGTTACCATCCCGCTCGCTCAGGAAGAGGAAAGCCTCCTCACCCGGGAGCCAGATGGCATTGCGGTCCTCACCCTCAAAGGCCGTGATCTTAGCATACTTGCCCATACTGCCATCCGGAGTCCACATCCATATATCTCTGGCGACGGGGGACTTGTGGTGCTTCCGCAGAGGATCCTCGTACCCCTTGAAATCGGTAAAGAGGATGCGTCCGTCCGTGCGATTGATCGATGGCATCTTCATCGTAAAGGCGGAGAAGAGGTGCGGACGCCCTCCGGTGGTCTTGATCCGGTAGACTTGAGAGAAGGAGCCACCGGGGAAGATACCCGACTCTTTAGTAGTGCGATAGCCGCACTCGTAGAGGATGGTCTCGTTGTCTAAGAAGGCGACCGGTGTCTGTGTCTTGCCATTGATGTAGGTCAGCTTCCTTGCCTGACCGCCCTGACGGGAGGTGAGATAGACGTGGAAGGTGCCGAACTCCCGGTCAGACGAGAAGGCGATGCTCTGTCCATCAGGGCTCCAGACCGGCGCCGTGTCGTATGCAGGATTGGATGTAATCTGTGTGGCGATGCCACCGCTCACCGGTACGGTGAAAATATCCCCTTGGTAGGTAAAGGCGACCACCTTTCCATCGGGGCTTAGGGCGGTGTTCCTAATCCATCCCGCATCCTCCGCCTGTCCCAAAGCAGCGAGGGGGGCTGCCAGTGTCAGGAGGGACACTGCAAGCAGCTTCATGGTTTTGTCCATAAATGTTGGAGTAATATTGAGTGTAATAAAAGTAGTCAGATCGTTTATCAGATCACGTAGATGAGCTCGCAGAAAAATCCTACCAGCACAGGCACCAGGATATTAGTCACTATGCCGTGGAAGATAGAGGGGATCGTGTAGCTGGCACCTACAGACTTCTGCACTACAGGGAGACAGACGTCGGCGCTATTGGCTCCGCAGAGAGAGATCGATGCCATAGGCCCGATCTTATTCCCTATGAGTGGGACCATCAGGAGGGCAGTCGCCTCTCGTATGATATTTGAGATCAAGGCGACAGTCGCAAGCGAGGCAGCTCCATAGGATCCAATGATGATACTCGAGAGAGAGTACCACCCGAGACCGGCACCAATGGCCGCACCCTCCAGCCCTGTGATATTGGGGATAAATAGGGTCATAAAGGCGGCGCCGCAGATACTACCAATGCAGGTGAAGACGGGGAGCGTCCAGATGATCCATGGCATCTTGAGCATAAGTTTCACTTTCTCCATATCGGTACCTAAGTTTAGCCCGATGACGAAGAGGAGGATGTAGATCACAAACATTGAGGTCCGTGAGTCAAGTAGGATTGCGGGGACGTTGTCTCCCATAAAGTATCCTACAAGTCCGCCGCCGATGAGGCAGGCAAAGATGATCAGACTGTCTTTCATTGCTTATGTGATGGCTGATTTTTCTTTTCCATATACTTCCCGATAAATCGCCACATACCCCATCCGAGTAGGACGCTGCAGACCACTGCCCCGATCGTGAGCAAGAGAGCTGAGATACCGATCTGACCGAGAGAATTGATCGCATCGTGGTCGCTGCCGATCTCAATGCCGAGCAGGAAGAGAAGGATGCAGATGATGACAGATGAGAGCCAAGAGGGGACTGTGAGCCTCTTGGATCGTCGGTTGATCAGCGCCCCGATGAGCATGCCGACCGCAAATGAAGCAACGATAATGATCGTGTCCATATCATTACAAGTAAAGTGTGTAATACCCTTTTGCAGCACCATCTCCGAGCCCGGGGAGAGGGGTAAGCGATGGCACGCCTAAGGATGCACGCGTAAATGTGCTTATGAGCTACGCGACTGAGCTATTCTAAATTAAAGGTTGCAAAGAGCTTTATACCCTTTGCGACGGTCAAATGTACTAAAAGAAACGAAAAACTACCGCTTGTGCAGGATGCTATTGAGTACACGGACAGAGGAGACGAGGGTCCCCATCTCTGTGTAAATCTCCACATCCCAGAGGTGAGTTGAGCGTCCGCGGTGGATGATCTTAGCCTTGGCCGTCAGTGTATTGCCGAGCCGTGCGGAATGCACGTGGCTACCGCTCACCTGCATTCCCACCATCGTCTCATCCTGGCTCAGCAGGTAGACCGACCCATAACCGGCTATTGTTTCAGCGAGAGCGAGGGAGGCACCGCCATGGAGGATCCCCATAGGTTGGCAGGTGCGGCGGTCGACCGGCATCGTACACTCCACGTAGCCCTCCTCAAGGAGCGTACACTTCATCCCGAGTGTCTCCATAAGGGTATCCTTCTGCATCGCATTGATGAAGTCCACCTCAGGATGCGCAGCGGACTGCTCCGGATGCAGCACATATTTATTAAGTAGGTGCTGGATCCCCTCCTCCATGTTGGAGGTGGTGACGTAGTCGGCCACCTGCTTGACCATCTCATTGGCATTAGCCATCGCCACTCCCAGTCCGGCAGCTTGGAGCATCGGGATGTCGTTATTGGCATCGCCGACGGCGATCACTTGGCTTCGCTCGATCCCCATCTCGGACATGAGGAAGCTGAGCGCCTTTCCTTTGTCCACATAGGGACTCATCACCTCGATGAAGATCGGGCCGGAGAGGATCGCATTAAGCTTTCCACTAAATCGCTCCTGCAGTTCGATAGCCAGCTTGCCGATCACCTCCGGGTCACCGGCAATACCACACTTGTAGGGGTCTCTTACGAGTGCATCCTTGAGGTTGGGCACCTGGCGTATCGGCATCCCATTGTCTATCTGGCTCTCTTGGCGGACGTAGTGGCTATCAGCATCCTCAGTGATGATCTCGTGGCGGGGGGAGGGCATCATCGTCACGGGGTACCCCTTGAGGAAGTCGTAGAGCTCACCGACCGTCTCTCGTGAGATGGTCGATCGGGTGAGGACATCGTTGTCGATGCACGAGGTGATCTTGGCACCATTGTAGGAGATGATATACCCCCCATACTTCGCAAGCTGGAGCTGATCTGCAATATGCTCGCAGCCAAAGGTCGGTCTCCCCGACACTAAGGCGACGGTCATGCCCATCTCGAGGATCTCTCGGATGGCATTGGCAGTGGCGGGGGTGATCTGCTTATCGTCCGTTACTAGCGTACCATCGAGGTCAACGGCGAAGAGAAGGTACTTCAGAGGATCGCTCGTAGAGCTATACTTGGGGTTAAGTATGCGGGGTGTCTTGGCCGATACTGGCATAGGTTATGTGTGATTTATAGTGATAGTATATTGAGCACTCGGTAGTCCTCCTCGCTGATCTTCTTGGCGCCCTTGATGGCACTGGAGAATGGGATGTAGACGACCCTGTTGTCTCGGATCCCAACCATAATATTGCGCTGTCCATCGAGGAGTGCATCGACAGCAGCGACACCTAAGCGACTGGCTAAGATACGGTCGCCTGCGACTGGGCTACCACCGCGCTGGATGTGGCCCAGGATTACAGCCCGAGCCTCCCACTGAGGGTGTGACTCGTGGATCCTCTCGATTAGTGCCTGTGCGCCTCCGGTGGCGGGACTCTCAGCCACAAGGACGATGGCAGAGTTCTTAGTCTTTCGGAACCCATTCTCAACCATCCAGTTCATCTGATCCATTGAGCTCTTAAACTCCGGTATCACCGCAACCTCGGCACCACTGGCAATGGCTCCATTGAGTGCCAAAAATCCCGCATCACGACCCATCACCTCTACGATGAAGAGGCGGTTGTGCGAGCTGGCTGTGTCGCGTAGCTTGTCGACTGCGTCCATGATCGTATTGAGGGCTGTGGCGTAGCCTATCGTCTGGTCGGTCCCTCCGAGGTCGTTATCGATTGTCCCGGGGATGCCTACGATGGGGTAATTGTGGTCACTGGCAAACTTCCGGGCGCCACTCAGGGAGCCATCGCCACCGATCACCACCAGAGCGTCTATCCCGTGCTTGACAAGATTGTCGTATGCCAGCCGGCTCCCCTCCTCAGTCATAAATTCCTTGCAGCGTGCGGTCTTCAGGAAGGTGCCTCCCCTCTGGATAATGTTACTGACATCCTCAGTGGCGAGCTCTTTGATCTCATCGTCAATGAGCCCCTTGTATCCCTGGTAGATACCATACACCTTGATCCCATTGTAGATGGCGGTACGCGTTACCGCACGGATGGCGGGATTCATCCCCGGTGCATCGCCTCCGGAGGTAAGCACCCCGATGGCCTTGATATTACCTGTGGCTGTGATCAAATTGTCCATATTACTCCTATAAAATAATTCTAATGACAAATGTAATCAGAAGTGGCCAATAAAGTGGTCTTTCCATGGCACGACCTGAGGTTAAGTTCATCAGGAGACCGATTGCTCCGGCTCATACCATATCCTGTAAGACGCTCGATTACTTTTCCCTACCTACGGAGTACAAAAAAGGCTGCCGGCCACTGAGGGTCGGCAGCCTTTTCAGACTTATCTGTACTGAGCCGACTTTAGGCTCAGTGGGGGGCAGTGTTACATCCCCTGAGGCATACCTGCGGCAGGATTCATGGCAGGCTCATCCTCCTTGATGTCGGTGATCACACACTCGGTGGTGAGGAACATGCCTGCGATGGAGGCAGCATTCTCAAGAGCGACACGCGACACCTTGGTCGGGTCGATGACACCGGACTCACGGAGGTTCTCAAAGCGATCCTCGCGTGCATTGTATCCAAAGTCACCCTCCGACTCGCGGACTTTCTGTACCACTACGGCACCCTCCTTGCCAGCGTTGGCAACGATCTGACGCAGTGGCTCCTCAATAGCGCGGCAGATGATATCGATTCCTGTCTGCTCATCGTCATTGGCGCCCTTGAGACCCTCGAGGGCCTTCTGTGCACGGATGTAGGCAACGCCACCACCGGGGACAGTTCCCTCCTCAATGGCTGCTCGAGTGGCGCTCAGAGCGTCATCGACGCGATCCTTCTTCTCCTTCATCTCCACCTCACTGGGGGCGCTGACATAGAGGACTGCTACTCCACCAGCGAGCTTGGCGAGACGCTCCTGGAGCTTCTCACGGTCGTAGTCAGAGGTGGTAGCCTCGATCTGATTGCGGAGCTGGCTGACACGATTGGCGAGAGCATCCTTGTCTCCCTTGCCACCTACAATAGTGGTGTGGTCCTTGTCCACGCTGATCTTCTCGGCACTTCCGAGCATATCTGCGGTAGCGTTCTCAAGCTTGAGACCGACCTCCTCGCTCACCACAGTGGCACCGGTGAGGATGGCGATATCCTCAAGCATCTGCTTACGGCGGTCACCGTAGCCGGGAGCCTTGACAGCGGCGATCTGGAGGATGCCACGGAGCTTATTCACCACGAGGGTGGCGAGTGCCTCGCTCTCAACGTCCTCAGCAATGATCAGGAGTGGACGACCGCTCTGAGACACCTTCTCGAGGATGGGGAGGATGTCCTTGATGTTGCTGATCTTCTTGTCGTAGATCAGGATGTAGGGGTTGTCAAACTCCGTCAGCATCTTGTCCGTGTCGGTCACGAAGTATGGGGAGATGTAGCCCTTGTCGAATTGCATTCCCTCAACGACATCAACATAAGTCTCCATACCCTTAGCCTCCTCAACGGTGATGACACCCTCCTTCTTCACCTTACCGAAAGCCTCAGCGATCAGCTTGCCGATCTCCTCGTCTCCATTGGCAGAGAGAGTGGCGACATACTCGACTTTCTTCAGGTCGGTGCCTACCTCCACGCTCTGCTTCTTCAGATCCTCGACGATGACCTTGACGGCCTTATCGATACCTCTCTTGATCTCCAGAGGGGCAGCACCGGCTGCGACGTTCTTGAGTCCGACGCTGATGATGCTCTGGGCGAGGACAGTAGCGGTGGTGGTCCCGTCTCCGGCGTCGTCATTGGTCTTAGAGGCTACCTCCTTGACCAGCTGGGCACCCATATTCTCATACGGATCCTCCAGCTCGATCTCCTTGGCTACGGATACACCATCCTTGGTGATGTGGGGAGCGCCAAACTTGCGATCCAGGATCACGTTGCGCCCCTTTGGTCCGAGAGTCGTCTTAACCGCATCGGAGAGCTTGTCGACACCATCCTTCAGGAGGGTCCTTGCCTCAGTGCTGTACTTGATTTGCTTAGCCATATAGTGTTGTGATTTGATTCTTTTTGATGTTTCTACTTACGATTGATTACTCAATGATGCCGAGCACATCGCTCTGGCGCATGATGAGGTACTTAGTGTCTCCATCCTCTACCTCGGTACCTGCGTACTTGCCATAAAGAACGTGATCTCCCTCCTTAAGCACCATTTTCTCATCCTTGGTGCCCTCACCTACGGCGATGACTTTGCCGCGGACCGGCTTCTTCTCGGATGAGTCAGGGATGACGATGCCTGATGCAGTAGTCTTCTCTGCCTCTGCGGGCTCAATGAGGACTCTATCTGCTAACGGTTTGATATTCATAATTGAGTTGCTGAATAATGATTGATATTGTCTTTACTTTCACTATTGACTTAGGGAAAAGTGTGCCAAGTCCCACCTGACAAGTCTGCCGGTGACAAAATGACGCTCCACATGTGACTTCTCTGTCATTACTCACCTACTGAGAGGAGGCTGGTGGCAACTCGGTGCCGGCAGGGTGGGGCGCGCCCTGTCTATCCCTCTCCGGGAGCGGGAAAGCCCTGATACTTAGGGATGAGTATTTTGTCGCAAACCATAAATCACGTACCTTTGCGCTGCTTAGTGCGATGGACAACAGCGGTTGTCCTCTCCAAAAGGTTCCGAGACACGGACGCCTGATCGCATTGCCGGCCCGTGAGGGTATGTGGCGACTCAGGATATCTATTCACTAAACATTTTGATATGAGATTCAGAAATTTCGTACTTGGAGGGCTTGCTCTGCTGATGACGCTATTGTGCCTGTCTGCCAGGGTAGCTCCCGAAGAGCCTGACTTTGGGCTCACCCCGGGAGAGCGCTTTCCAGGAAGAGAAATGGAGGGTTTCCATGACACACTAAATGCCCTTGGCGGTGGTCCGGAGACAACAGTCATTGTGACGTGGCGGACCGATGATGGTCTCTCGAGAGCGATTAATGCAATGCTCTCACACCGATCACTTGCAAGAGGGGTAACGGTCTACTCGATCTGTCTGGATGACAGCGATGACGATGCCCTGCTTTATGCAAAGGCAGATAATGTGGCCATGGGGACAAGGATCTTGGCAGCTTCACAGCTGGGCCGGAGCGTAAGAAGGCAGCTTATGCGGCGTGGACCGCAGGTCTTTAAGCTCTCTTCCGGGCTGGTGAGTGAGGTCTATAGCCCGGATCGCATCTGGCTCGATGGGGTGTCTGTCTTATGACTCCCTGCCATTCCTGCCGGATGAGCAGTTTTCCCTCCCCTCTGGCAATCTGGGGGACACTATTGTCTTCCCGTTTGCCGGACTCATGTTTTTGAGCAATCAGTTAATTTGCATTTAATAGAGACCACCCCCGAGAGAATGATTCTCCCGAGGGTGGTCTTTCTTTTTAGCAAAAAGATTCCCTTTTACTTCTTCTCGCTGCTCCGGTCGTAGACATTGCCGCCATGGCAGTCAACAGCAACGATTACCGGCAGCTCCTCGACACGGAGCTTACGGATAGCCTCCGTCCCCAGCTCGTCAAAGGCGATCACCTCAGCCTCCTTGACACATAGAGACATCAGGGCAGCTGCGCCTCCGATGGCAGCGAAGTAGACCCCGCAGTGGTCTTTCAGGCTGTCAATGACGGCCTGATTGCGGGCTCCCTTGCCGATCATGGCTCTTAGTCCATGCTCCACAAGGGTAGGGGTGTAGGCATCCATACGTCCGGCTGTGGTAGGCCCTACCGAGCCGATCGGCTCACCGGGCTTGGCAGGAGCCGGACCGGCGTAGTAGACAATCTGTCCCTCGAAGTCAAAGGGCATCTCCTCCCCACGCTTGATCATCTCGCAGAGTCGCTTGTGGGCGGCATCGCGAGCGGTGTAGATGGTTCCGGAAATGTAGACCATCTCCCCTGCGTGGAGTGTCTTGATGATCTCATCGGTCAAGGGAGCCGAGATGATACGCTTCTCTGTATCACTTGTATGCATAATAAGTCGTGCGTTTCTTACTTGGTCGGGTTATTGGATCAGAGACTCCCCTCGGAGTGACGGGTGGCGTGGCAGCTGATATTGACCGCCACAGGTAGTCCGGCGATGTGTGTCGGACCGGCCTCCACGTGTACGTCAAGGGTCGTCGTGTCACCGCCCATCCCTGCGGGGCCGATGCCGAGGGCATTGATCCTGCTGAGGAGCTCCTCCTCGATAGCAGCGAGGTGGGGCTTTGGGTTACGGTCGCCTACGGGACGGAGTAGGGCGCGCTTGGCGTAGAGAGCGCTCTCCTCAAAGTTGCCGCCGATACCGACTCCCACGATAGTAGGTGGGCAGGGGTTGGGGCCGGCATGCTTGACCACCTCCATCACGTAGTCCTTGACGCCCTCCTCGCCATCGCTGGGCTGCAGCATACGGAGGTCGCTCTTATTCTCACTGCCGAAGCCCTTGGGGCTGACGGTGATCTCGATCTTGTCGCCCGGGACGATGTCGTAGTGGATGATGGCAGGGGTATTGTCCCCGGTATTCTCTCGCAGGATCGGGTCATTGACCACCGACTTGCGGAGGTACCCTCTCTGGTAGCCATCACGCACACCGGCATTGATCGCATCGGTGAGATTTCCCCCCACCACGTGGACCTCCTGTCCGAGACGGACGAAGACAACTGTCATCCCGGTGTCCTGGCACATGGGCTTCTCCTTGTCGTGAGCGATGTCGGCATTCTTGACCAAGGTCTTGAGGATGCCCCGACCGAGGGGAGAGCTCTCCCGCTCGCTGGCATCCTTGAGCGCATTGTAGATGTCGGGTGATAGATTATAGCAGGCATCGATGCAGAGTCGGGAGACCAGCTCGGTGATATCCTGCGCTTTTATTTCTCTCATAAGTTGATATATCTATGTTAAGAGACTCCTAAGAAGTATCTGGCGTTGCGGTTATTGAGGTCCTCCATCTCCTCCTCGGTTGCTCCCAGCAGTCCTACCAGGCACCAAGCATCGTATCGTCCATCATAGATGAGTGAGTGATGGAGCGAGAAGTCCTTGATCTCACCGGTCGACTGGACGTGGATACGAGGACCCTCGCAGGGAAGTATCCTCTCACCGACCTTGATGTGGTCCTCATCGATATAGCTTATCGGGAGGTCTGCCCTGATAAGGTCCAGTATCCTCTGCTCCAGTCGACATAAGTCCTCTCTGGAGAGATTGGGATCCTCATTGAATTTCAGGACATACCCCTTGGCAATATCTGCGGAGTAGAAGTGATCCTCATGAAGGTTGAATAGCTCTGCAAGGGCGAGCGTCGTCACCTCCTCAGCGGAGTGAGCCATCTTGCGGTAGATCAGCGAGGACTCCACCATCCGGGAGAGCGTGTGAGGCTCAGGACCAAAGATAGAGGGTCTCGTGATGATGATCTGCTCACCAATAGCTATCAGCAGGTCGGCATTGCGACCGAGGGCGTCGGTGAGCAGATCAAAGTGCTCGATGACAAGCCGCTTCTTGGCCGCAAGGGCTCGGTTGACGAAGTCGACGATCTCATACATCTGGGTGAATGCGAGCTGAAACCGCATATCCAGGTGAAAGGTGGTCGCAGAGTGCAGGTCTGCAAATCCGCTACGGAATTGCATGATCTTCCTCGTGAGGATCGCATCATCATCATTGGAGAGCTCCAGCCCGGGAAACATCCCATGGATGAGGGAGGACTTGCCGGAGCCGGCAGCACCGATGATGCCGATCAGACGATCGGTGAAGCTGAGATGCAGCTGGCTGATCCGTTCGCCAAGCTGTAATAAACGCTCACGCCCACGCGGGGCGAAGTACTGGGTCTCTACCCAGGACTCCTGCACTCGCTTGGGCGTGGCGTGAAGTCTTACGCTATTGGTGCTCTCCTCAAGCATCAAAAGTGAAGTGGACCAGAGGGGCGTGCTGCTGCGCGCCGTAGACGTCTACCTCACCAAGGGCACCGCTGGGGATCGGGCGCTTAATCGTCACCTTGACCGCCTTAGCCGGATCAAAATAGATCACATTGAAGACGTCTTCCTCCTTGATGCCATAGAGCTTGGAGAAGGACTCAGCTGTGATCGGCTTGTGCTCCTTGAAGAAATTGTAGTCGTCAAACGTCTTGAAGATAACGTCAAACGTCAGCTCGTACGGACCCGAATTCTTGCTCCGGATCACGTCAGCCATGTCGATAAGCTTATATGTTTTCATCTCTTTCTCTTAATCAAAGTCACTGCATTTGCCGTCCTTGACATCATGGAAGGTGACAGGGAAGTACTGCTTCGGATCATCTACCTTCATCAGATGGTATACGTTAAATTCGTACACCGCTCCCATATGGGCATCTGACGGGGAGAAGGGGAAAGCAAGATTTCCAGCCGTGGAGATACGTCCGGGGTAGCCGAAGTGGAGGAACGTACTGCGAGCGAAGCTGCAGATCGTATCAGCGATGGACTGTGTCTTGGCGACACACTCGATGATGATCAGGAGCTCCTCACCGGTAGCGTTCTTGATATTCGGGAACATACTCATCACAGCGCCTCTGCCATAGATCTTGAAGTCAAGGAAGAAGTCACCCATATCCATATCGCGGAAGTTATCTTCGACGCGGGCGCGTACATCCTCCTTCACCTCATCGATCTTAGAGATCAGGATCGGGTCAGAGCAGCCGGCGCATGCTATGGTGCGGTAGCCGGTATTCTTGACACCCTCAAGCTTGATGAAGTAGCCGTCAGTGGGCTCGAAGACTGTACCTGCGATGGCGACACGATTGTCTGCCACCTGCTTGAAGGTGGTATTGTGCAGATTGAGGCGTCCGCCCGGGCCGGGGAGGAGGTAGGGATTGGACTTCTCGTAGAGCGTGTGGGCAGCGACAGAGAGAGTCGTGCACTTGCGCGCCGGAGATAGGGTCTCGACCTCGAAATGGTCCTCGTAGAGGTAGCCGAACATACAGTCACTACCGCTACCGGGGAGTGCACAGATCGCTGCACACTCAAGGATCTTACCCATATGGAGGGCGAGTGCCTTGTCAAAGCCCTTCGTGATAGCGAGGCTGGCGAAGACAGCCGGGTCGTAGGAGCGACCTGCCATGATCACCTGAGCACCGCCCTTGAGAGCCTCCATGTAAGGCTCCTCACCCATCTGGGCGACGATGTGCACCGCCTCATCGATGTCCTTGTCCGTCAGCTCCGGCACGGGACCGAGAGGGCTGATGCGACCCTCCTTGAGGTTGTAGCGGATCGTCTCCTTGTCAAACTCTGCAGAGATCTCAGCATACTTAAAGCTAAGGTGGTGCTCCTCAGCGATCTCCATGACGAGACGGCGATTGATCTCAAGGTGTGGGGTAGCGCCTGATCCACCGGAGGTACCGACAATGACCGGGATGCCTGCCTTGATGGCAGCAGGGATCATGATGGAGAGGTCACGCTTGACAGCTGCGACATCGGTAAAGGAAATGCCGGCACCGAGGTAGTAGGGACCCGGGTCGCTGGATCCTGCATCGCAGGCGATCACGTCCGGGTGGCGCTTCATGCCCTCCTCAAACGACTCCTTGGGGAAACCGTATCCCAGGATCGCTGACGGAGAGAGTACTCTGAATTCTTTCATGGTAACGAATGCTTTAGCTTAATTCCTTCTTTGATTAGAGGACGTCCTTGAGTGCCAGGATGCGGCTCATCTCATTGAACATGATCATATAGCCCTCATCTACACCCATACCGGGCTTAGCCAAGGTCTGGGACGGGGAGGTGGCCATAGCTACGTGAGCACAGCACTCAGCAGAGCGATTGGTCTCGTTGCAGGTACCACCGAGGTATGCGCCCATCCCGTGCTCCTTGCAGTAGAGGACAGCCTCAATGGAGTTGTTGATACCGCCGAGGTCAGGAGTCTTGATCTGAGCCATGTGACCGGCCTTAGCCTTGCAGAAGTCAACAATGTCCTCAAAGGTATTGCACCACTCGTCAGCTACGATCTCGGCATCCATACCCTTGTCGTCCATGCACTTGCGGATAGCGGCGAGAGCCTTGATCTGAGCCTCGCGCTCCTCTACGTCTACCGGACCCTCGATGCGGAGGTGGAAGGGCTTAGCAGCCTCAGCCAGCTCGCCGATGTAGTCAGCGATCTTCTCCCAGTCGTTGTTAAATACGATACCCAGGGTACCATATACATCGATGTGGAAGATCGGCATGTAGTCCTCGCGGGTGCGCTTATCAAGGATGCGGTTACGCAGCCACTTGACATACTCGAGCAGCTTCTCGCCCTTGAGACCTACCTTCTTCTCTACGTGATTGAAGAGTCCGTGAGGCAGGATATCAGCCTCCTTGATGATCATCTTGTCGACGTTGTTGTAGCGATCGTCACCAGACTGTGCGAAGATTGGGATCCTCTCGTCAGACAGGGTGGTGTGATACTCGTCAGCGATGACCTGAGCCATCAGCTTGCCCTCTGCCTTAGCGACAGCATCAAGGCATGCCTGTGTCACGCCGTAGCGGATGGCGGTGTGATACTTCTTACCATTGGCGTCTGTGTGCTTGTCGACCAGATCAGCCATCTCGCGGAAGTTGGTGATCTCCTTACCCTCATAGAGCGGAGCGATCTCCTTCATGATCACAGGGATGAAGTCCTTTGCGAGGAAGAGCGGATCACGGCCTCCGGCTCCTGAGTACTGTACGGCAGCGCAGTCGCCATGAGCGATGGCACCATTCTCCAGCACGAAGAGTACCGAGATGGACTCTCCTGCCTGACGTACACCGGTGAAGCCCTCAGTTACAGGGTCACCGACATAGAAGTTACCGTCATTCTCAGCACCCTTCTTGATGGCACGCTGGTCATCGAAGTAAAAGCCGGTCTTACCGGGGGCACATACTACCTTCTTAATTTTCATAGAAGAAATGGATTGAAGTTTAGTTGTTTATTATAGGATTGATTGTATTCGATTACTTGAGGTTCTTACGACCGACGAGGAAGCCCTTACTGATCGCATAGACATCATCGATAACCATCTGGAAGCTCACCTCGCGATTTTCACACTTGGCTCTCTCCTCCAGCTTCTGGCGATGGAAGTCCTTCGTCTCTTGAGAGAAGGGCATATTGCCACAGTCGAGGATGCGGATGGCCCCATCGTTGTCGCGTGCAGGCATTACCTTGCCGGCATTGTACTTATTGGGAGCGAAGGGGATGTCAATCACACCGGCTGCAAATGCGTTTACGACACCTGCACCCAGGTCGCCATTACCGAGCTCAAAGACCTTGTCCATGATCTCCTTGACCTCCCTCTTGATGATCGCAGCCTCCTGCTCCACAGCGGGGATCATAGTCAGATCCTGGTCTCTCAGCATAGAGATCACCTGCTTGGTGGCGCGGAGACCTGCAGCGTTGGCCTCCTTGGTCGGGATGCCGACTGCCTCGTGAGGTGTCTTGACGATCACCTTGGTCGCCTTGGCAAGCGCAGCGGTGGCAGATCCCCAGCTGATCACGCCAAATGCCTTAGCCTCATCCTCCGGGAAGCCTCCCATCCACTGGTGGAAGACAGTGGTGAGGTGCACTTTATTGTAGCCATACATCTCCAGATACTCGCGGCACTGCTCCCTGAGTGCGCGGATAGCGGCGACATCCTGGATCAGGTTACCGCACTGACCGTAGCCCACCGTCAGGTCGCTCACACCCTGCTCTGCAGCGAGGAGTGCCTCGATGATGGCGACGGCATTGGAGATACAGGCGGGGATCAGAGTACCGGTGAGGGGGCCGAAGGGCTCACGATTGATATCCACTCCGTGCTCAGCGTAGAGACCGCAGAGACGGTCGGTGTACTGCCAGTACTTGATGACCTTGTCGATGGGGTGATCCTTGGAGTAGGGGATGTTGTAGGAGATACCTCCACCCTCATAGGAGGTGAAGCCGCCGGCGATGGCGATCTCCGTCAGAAGTCTTGCGTCCGGGGTCCCGTGACGTACCTGCACCGGGTTCTTGACAGACTCGGTGACGGTGCGGCAGATGTCTACACCATAGTTGACAGCCGGAAATCCGTTCAGGAGAGAGCGGCCGGCCTCTTGACTCTTCTTGATACCGATCTCAGCCTCCTCGTATCTATTGAGACGGGTGTAGCTGTCGATGGTGGAGGGAAGAAGATCCGCTCCGCCCATATCCTCGAGGTACTGTAGCAGCTTGATGTGCTCATCGTAGAGGGCGACACCGGCACGAGGCTGTATCAGCGTCCTCTTTTCCTCGTCAGCCTTCCAGAGCTTGGCTCCGAAGCGCTTCTCCTCAGGGATGGAGAGCTGGTACTTTACCGCCTCCTCAAAGTCGATATCCTTACCCGTGGGCCAGCAGGCCAGCACTTCCTCACGCTCTTTGAGGAAGTCGTCCATTGGGATTTTGACGTTTTTGACCTCCATAATAATATGTTGTTCTCTGTTAGTTTCGTGGTGTATTCGAGGTGGTTGACTCGCTAAGTGTCCCTCCTCGAGATTATTGTTTTTTCTTCTTCGTCCCGACCTTGACCAGCTCCTTCTGCATCAGCTCCAGAGCAACGTCAGGCATCTGCTCGCTCAGGAGACCCATTGACGCCATTATGTAGTGGCTGTCGAGGTAAAAGTCAGGCTTCAGTGGCTTGGCTTTGTCGTAGTTGGATATGTTGAATGTCGCACCGTCCAAGATAAACGTAGGGTCAGCGCTGTGTATCAGCGCCCCCCCGATACCGAGGACGTGATCCGTGAGGGTCAGGTCTTTGCCATTGATGGTAAAGAACTCTCCCATTGGGGAGTAGACCTTATGCGTGTGTCCTACATGGCGATCTGTCGCTAGGCTCACAGCTCCCTTGGCAAGGGCTTTCTCGCAGAGGATTTCATCCTCCGTCGCCGCACGAGTGGATTTATCAGCATCACATCGAGCGACCCAGTCTCTGAGCGTGTCGCCCGAGAGACCCACCTCAGCCGCCACGGCATCAAGGTCCAGTTGCTCCGAGAGCGCCGTGAGGCTATACCGCATGCCGAGGTCGCCCTCTACGGTACGCTTGCTATACGGCTCCGGGATACCCTGATGCATGATGTTGGCCTCATGAGGCTCGCCATCGCCTATCGAGTAGACATCGGTAGTGGCACCGCCGAGATCGATGGCCAGGAGCTCTCCCAGCCCTCGTCTGTTTTTGGTGCCGTCACTGAGCAGGTTGCAGGCGTTGAGTACAGCCAGAGGGGTAGGGATGATCTCGTTGTCAGCTTGCTCCTGAGCCTTGGAGAGACCCTTCGCCTCAATGATACGATCGATGAAGAGCTGCATAATGCACTTCTTGGCGGGAGCGATGTTGAGGGTGTTGAAGTTGGGCATCACGTTCTCCGTGATCACAAAAGGCTTGCCTGCCTCTGTGAGGATACGTGACACCTCTTCCTCAGCAGCTTTATTCCCCGCCACGACGGTAGAGAAGTGACCCGGGATCCGACCGATGACCTCCGCATTGTGGATGATATTCTCCACGTTGCCTCCATCGGTACCCCCGCAGAGGAGGAAGAGGTCAGGATCGAGTCGCTCGATCTCCTCTGCCTCGGTGTGGGTGATCTCGTAGGAGTAGGTCTTCATCACCTTGGCACCCGCACTGGCTGCTGCCATACGTGCTGCCTTGGCGGTGAGGTCGGGGACCAAGCCACTGGCCACCATCTTAAGTCCTCCCGCCGCACTGCTGCAGCAGAGGAATTTATCCGGTGTCCACTCCTTGCCGATCTCTTTCTCTAACTCTCTGAATGCATTGTGGAGCCCCTCCATCACATCCGTCTCGATCGTGGTAAAGGCAGCGCCTGTACCCACTATCTCAGGGACGTCTGTGTCGATGGCTGTTACCTTGGTATAGGTACTACCAAAGTCTGCTGTAAGATATCTCATGATGATGACGCAAAAGGGCGATCCTACTTGTGTATGGGTGGATCGTCGGGGCGAGTAGGATTATCTCTTGATCCCGAAAGTCTTGTCGATGTCCGCGATGGTTGTCTCGATCGGCGTACCCGGCGGGTAGACATAGTCGAAGCCCATCTTCTTGAACCGCTCAAGGACGTCCTCAAACTTCTGCTTACCTACCACCAAGTTGCCACCGGCAAAGAGAGGGATCCCCTTGAGACCCGCCTCATTGCACTTATCTCGCAGCCCCTGGCAGTCGATCTCCCCCTGTCCGTACATGGACGAGACAAGGATCGCATCGGCGTTGGTCTCGATGGCAGCTTCGATGTACTGCTCTTGGCTTACCATCACACCGAGGTTGATGACGTGGTAGCCCGCATCATTAAGCGCATAATCGATAATTTTGTTCCCCACTGCATGGGCATCGGCACCGATCACACCGATCACGATGGTAATATCACTCGCTTTACCAGTCGTAGTTTTCTTTGATTCCATAATGGTTATGACCCGCTATAGGTTATGTGGTGAAGTCATATAAGGGAGATTATAGCCCTAAAGAAATTAGTTAAGATCCTCTCTATGGCTTCCAATAGGGCAAACTTAGCCATAAAAAATGGATTAGCAAGTTATTGCCCACTTCTTTTTCAGTGCAGGCGCATCCGAGATGGATAGGATGCCCTCGGATGGTTCCGAAGAGGCGGCGGAAAGCTGCTCGGATGAAGCCTCACACTAATACCGATATTAGATAATTCTTTTACCGGTATTAGTGAAGTCTAATATCGGTATTAGTTGTCTCTAATATCGGTAAAAGAAATATCCCGGATCAGCGGTGACGCATTTGAGCGTTACAGCGGGCACTCAACTCATTGAGAAACGTGGTGAACGAAGCACCC
>NZ_KV793755.1:0-6463 GCF_001808555.1 Porphyromonas sp. HMSC065F10 | reverse complement strand
AGGGTGTCGCACTTACCAGTTAGGCAATCAGTGCGACACCCTGGCGGGGTCGTATACCTTATATGCGTCATCCTCTCCCGGGGTCATCGGCACTTCGTGCCTCGACCACTGGGCTAAAAAACGATGATCCCTCCAGGGCTTTGCCCCTGCGGGATCGGCAGGCTGTAGTAGCAGGGCGGGGATCGGTCAACGGTATCGCCCCCGCCGTAGGGGGCCACACCTAAGCTACAACGCCCAAATGCGTCACCCCTGCATGGTCGCTGATGCCCTGCTACATAATTGGTACCTTTGTCTCTCACAACGCAGATGACACCTATGGATCTGGATAAAAAGGACTCACAGAAAAAGCGCTTCGCACAGAGCTTCCTGCAGGCTATGATGTGGAGTGGGCTCCTCGTCGGGATGGGCTTCGTGGCTCAGGCTGTCGGGATGCTCTTCTACAGGCAGCCCCTCTTCTCTACTCTTTTCATGACGGGTGGGCTGGTTCTCATCCCTGTCCTGCTGACACAGGAGCTTCGGAAGTACCGCCTGATCGTCTTTGGCAACCGGCTGTCCTACTCACGCTGCGTCACAGTGATGGGTGTGATCTACCTCTTTGCCCTTATCGTCGCGACGCTTGTTTACCTGCTCGTCTTCACCTATCTCTTTCGTGATCCTACTTTCCTCGCCTATATGGACCGGAGTATAGAGGTCGCCGGGCAGATGGTGGATAGTGAGGCTGATCGGGAGGTGCTGCTGAAGTCCTACCAAGGGATCACGCCGGCGCTGATGACGCGGGGGGTGATCTCCCTCTCCTTCACGCTTGGGACGCTCTACATCTTTATTGCCTCGATCTTCCTCCGCAGAGACTGATTATCGGTACCTTTGCTTGTATATACATATATATGTCTCAAGAGAAGAATTACCCCATAGACCTATCGATTGTCATCCCGCTCTACAATGAGCAGGAGTCGCTCCCCGAGCTTCATCGGTGGATCTCCCGTGTCGTCACCGAGATGGGGATCACCTATGAGATCATCTTTGTCGATGACGGGAGTACGGATGACTCCTGGACGACCATTGAGCAACTACATGCGGAGGATCCGCACGTCCGGGCGGTCCGCTTTGCCCGCAACTACGGAAAGTCTCCCGGGCTGCAGACAGGCTTTGAGCGCGCCTTGGGTGCTGTCGTCATCACAATGGACGCTGACCTGCAGGACTCCCCCGATGAGATCCCCGAGCTCTATCGCATGATTCGTGAGGAGGACTACGATGTGGTGAGTGGGTGGAAGAAGAAGCGGTATGACCCGCTCTCCAAGACCGGTCCCACGAAGCTCTTCAATGCCACCGTCCGTTTCTTCTCCGGTATCCCGCTTCATGACTTCAATTGTGGACTCAAGAGCTACAAGAATGAGGTGGTGAAGCACATAGAGGTCTATAACGATATGCACCGCTACCTCCCCTATATGGCGAAGATGGCGGGATACGGCAAGATCGGTGAACTGGTGGTGCATCACCGACCCCGCAAGTACGGGAAGACAAAGTTTGGCATGAGCCGATTTGTCAATGGCTACCTCGACCTCTTGGTCCTCTGGTTTATGGGCACTTTTGGTCGCAAGCCGATGCACTTCTTCGGCCTTTGGGGCAGTGTGATGTTTTTCCTCGGGCTGATCGCTCTCCTCTGTGTCCTTGGGTCCAAGCTCTACTCCCTCTACCATGGGATCCCGGCCCGACTGGTGACCGACCTGCCCGCCTTCTACCTCTGCCTCCTGGCTATCGTGCTGGGGGTGTTGCTCTTCCTTACCGGGTTCCTCGGTGAGCTCATAGCCCGGCAAAGTCCCGGACGAAATACCTATGCCCTGCGTGATGAGATCTGACCTACTGACTCTCGCCCTCCTTCTCTCCCTGCTCCTCACCGGTTGTGATCGTGGGGAGGGGACCTTTTACCGCGAGACCGGAGAGCGCTTTACCACCTACTACGCCATCACCTATCGCGCTGATAAGCCCCTTGCCGCACAGATCGACTCGACGATGGATGCCTTCAATGCGGTGCTCAATAACTTTGACTCCACCTCCGTCGTCTCCCGCATCAATGCCAATATCACCGACCGGACGGATCCTATGCTGGAGGAGGTACTGCGACAGGCAGCTGTCGTGAGCGAGGCAACGGATGGCGTCTATGATGTCACCGGTGGACCACTCTTTGATCTCTGGGGCTTCGGGACCAAGAAGGGGGTCACTCGGCTGGCGACTGACGAGCAGGTCGACTCGGTGCTCCGGTTTGTCGGGTACCGGCAGATACACATCGATACCCTTACCCACCGCATCACCAAGGACGATCCTCGGCTCTCTATGGGGCTCGCCTCGCTCTCCAAGGGGTATGTCGTCGACCTCGTTGCTCGGACGCTCGAGCACTACGGGGTAGAGGACTATATGGTGGAGATCGGTGGGGAGGTGACCTGCCATGGGCGCAATCCTCGGGGCGACTGCTGGAGCCTCGGGATCAATAAGCCGATCGAGGACAATACCTCCACCGTCAATGAGCTCCTCGGTAAGATTGAGATGTGTGAGAAAATGGGTGTCGCCACCAGTGGCGACTACCGCAACTATAAGGTCATCGAGGGGCGGAAGGTTGCCCATACCATCAACGCCGTCACGGGACGTCCCGCCCACAGCGACATACTCGAGGCGACTGTCGTAGCCCCCACTACTATGGAGGCAGACGCCTGGGCGACCGCCTTTATGGCAGTTGGGCTGGAGCGTGCCAAGGAGGTCCTCGAGGGACAGCCCCAGCTGGGCGTCCTCTTTGTCTACGCTGACCCCTCCGGCACCGGCTACCTCACCTATACCCATCGCCTGAACCTCCTCCCCCTCCACTAAGTCAGCATGAGGAAAGAGAAGAGCGGACAGAGGAAAAACATAGAGAGCCTGCCGAGGCGACTCTATACGATCAAGGAGACGGCTGCCTTCTTTGGGGTCGAGGAGCATGTCCTGCGATACTGGGAGAAGGGGACCTCCCTCTCCCCGCGACGGATGCCGAGCGGCTCTCGTCGCTACTCCATCGATGACCTTAAGCTGATTGAGCGGATCTACTACTTGGTCGAGGTGCGGGGGATGACCCTGCAGGCCGCTGCAGAGCAGCTGGACCACCCTGACTTAGACATTGACCTGGAGGTGAGGGAGCGGCTGATGAAGGTGCGCGAGCGACTCACCGCACTGAGGGACCGAGTGGGGGAGACCTACGGCATTGGTCCCGAGAGTGGAACCACTGAGAGCGTATCCCGTGATGAGTAAGGCAGAGATCGGCGTCGGGATGTATGTCCAGGTGCTGGGCTGTGGTGCGGCCAAGCCCTCACTTAGACACAACCCCTCTGCGCAGGTGGTTCGACTGAGAGGCAATAAGGTCTTCCTCATCGACTGTGCCGAGGGGACTCAGCTGCAGATGATGCGCTATGACGTGCCGATAGCGAGCCTGCACCGCATCTTTATCACCCACCTGCACGGCGATCACTGCCTCGGCTTGCCGGGGCTGATCAGCACGATGTCGCTGATGAGCTTTGATCACCCGATCCATATCTACGGACCGGTGGGCACGGCAGACTTTGTCGATCGAGTGGTTCGCTTCTTCATCGGAGAGAAGGGGGGGGGAGCGGTATGTCGAGATCGAGGTGCACGAGTGTGCGCCCACCGGGCGGACGGTGATCTACGAGGATCGGTCGGTGACTGTCTCCTGCTTCCCGCTCAAGCATCGCGTCCCCTGTATCGGCTACCGCTTTGACGAGGCACCGCTGTTGCCGCACCTCGACCGGGAGGCGGCAGATCGGGCCGGGGTCCCTATGGCCTACTTCGGCAGCCTCAAGCAGGGGCGTGACTACGTCAGGGAGGATGGGTCAATCGTCCCGGCTGCCTCTGTCACCACACCGAGTCGACGCCCGCTCAGCTATGCCTACTGCTCTGACACGATCTACCGGGAGGCGACGGCGGACTATGTCCGCGGGGTCGACCTGCTCTACCATGAGGCGACGCTCGGAGAGGAGTTGAGCGATCTCGCCAAGCATCGCGGTCACTCCACCCCCCGTCAGGCGGCCGAGGTGGCAAAGCTTGCCGGAGCGGGGCATCTCCTCCTCGGCCACTTCTCCTCCCGCTACACGGCCGAGACGGAGGAGTCGATCCTCCTTGCGGAGGCGAAGGAGGTCTTCCCCCGCTCCCTCCTCGCTCACGAGGGACAGTTCATTGACCTGGAGCAATTGCGAGAGGAGGAGTAGGGCATAGGGGGTAAAAGCAAAAGCGGTCGGCAGCCACAGAAGGCTGTCGACCGCTTTGTCAAATGGTATAAGGTCTACTTACTCGATCTTGAAGTCATCGAGCATAACGTTGTACTCAGATAGCTTACCAATCTTTGCGCTGAAAATCTTACCGGATCCAGTGTTGTTGATCTTGACTTGGCTAATATCAAGCGTAATGGTTACCCACTGGTCCCCCGTGTTGATCTGACCATCATACTTGTGGTCCTTAGTTGATGTCTTGTACTCAGATATCACCTTGTCAGCAAGAATATCCCCAATGTTATAGATTGCCATCTCGCCATTGAGGCCATAGACAACGACTGAGAAAGATCTTGATGGACTTGTGCCCTTTACCTTAAAAGTAATCTTCTTAGGTGCAGGATTTGTGACTTGCACGTTTTGAATATTGAAGATCCACTTGTTTCCCGAGTCTTTACCGGTCACTTTCATCACTCCACCCTGTGTAGGGTCATTCCCCTGCTCAATAGTGATGCCGGTTGAGTTTCCCTTCGTGAAAACGGACATAAAGGCACTCCAGTCCTCGAAGTCGGCTCCGGGGAAGAGCAGGTTGCCGGTGGTGGGCTGCTCAGGCTCGGTGCCGGGCTCCTCGGTGCCGGGCTCAGTACCCGGCTCACTGCCGGTCGCCTCCTTCACCTCCATCTTAGCAATCTGCCAGGCAGCAGCAGATGTGCTCGTGCTGACGTACTTGAAAGCGATGTGGATATTCTTCTTCCCTGCATAAGCCTTCAGGTCGGTCTTAGAGTCTTCGTAGGACCAGTTGTTCCCGGCGGGATAGGTCACAGTGAGTGGTGTCCAAGTGGCAGTAGAGGGGTCTCCAGCAGTGTAGTTGTCAGAGATCAGCACCTGCTGCTCGGAGGTCATATCACCGGCGTGGTTGATGGCATGGCTGATGAAAAGCTCGGGAGCCATAGCACCACTAAGGTCGAGAGCGGGAGAGATGAGCCAGTCCTCGTTGGGATTCTTAGCGCCACCTACGTAGCCGGACATCTTAGCACCATTCTTATATGTGCTGTCATCGATACGCCAAGCCTGCTCGCCCGATACGCTGACTTCGGTGAAGGGGGCAATGCCGGCCGCTGACTTGAAGTCGTTAGTAAAAGGAAGCTTCTGTGCAGCAGCGGGGGTCGAAGGATCGTCCGGGGTGACGTCGCCACCCTCTCCGGTGCCGCCGTCCTCGATACCACCGATGGAGCTGCCGTCGGGATTGACCACCGTACCATCCTTGGTGAGCTTGGCCTTGAAGGTGTAGGCGAAACCGCTATCCAGCTTGGTGGGTGCCTTATTCACCTTGTCCATGCTGAGGGTGTAGGTCTTGCCGCCCAGCGTCATGACGAAGGCAAAGGTGCTCTCAACATCCTGAGGCACGATGTAGGAACTGTAGGTACAGGTACCCTCACCCTCAGCCTCCTTCGTCAGGGTGATATCGCCCTTGGTGTTGCCGGTGGTGAGCTCTCCGGTGAGGACATTCATCTTCACATCGGTTACTCCGCCCCTGTAGAGTACGGAGGAGAGGTCACCGAGACTGAGACCCTCCCCGGCGGTGAGGATGATCTTTACCTGAGCGAGCTTGTGCTTAAAGGTGAAGGGGAGCTTAGGATTGGCAGCCGTACCCTTCTGTGTCGCAAAGAGGACCGGCTGATCGCTTCCCTTGCTGATGATGTAGGATGCCTTACCCTCGGAGATGGTGCTTGCGTAGGGATAGTAGGCGGCAAAGGTCACCTCGGTGTTGTCGCTCGGGAGGAGGAGCTTTGTCCCCTGGTCGGCAAAGTTGGTGGTACTGCCTGCTGTCGTCGCCTTATAGGCCACGTTGGTCGTAGCTGGCTCGGACTTGGTGACATTTGAGATACCGATCACCTCGGTCCCCTCCCAGCTGGTCCCGTTCACCACGCGGGTGACGGGACCGGCGGTGAACTGTGCCACCTTGGCTCCGTCCAGTGGTGTCTGATCAGGCGCCAGCCCTCTCTCCTGCTGACAGCCGGCGAGGGCCAGTGCCATCAGGGCGATAGAGCAGAGCGCAGATGTGTAAGTCTTTCTCATCTTAATGCTTTGATTGATTAGTGATTGGGTCTGTTATTTTTTTCTTTCTGCTCAAAGATACCATAATCTTGTTACTCTCTTGTTACTTTAGGCTCTCTTGTGGGAGAGACTCAGGGGTGACGCATTTGAGCAGTGCAGAA
>NZ_KV793754.1 GCF_001808555.1 Porphyromonas sp. HMSC065F10 | reverse complement strand
GTAGTCGTTGCCCAGTGCCTCCATCTTGGTGAAGTGCATGGTCTTGGTCAGTGCTTTGCTCCCAATTACTGCTCTGATGCCCAAAGTTACCCATTTTCGCCTCGTTAACTCCCCGCATCGAGTTTCATGCTGAATTCAGGGGGCGAACTGAGGGGAGGAATGGGTACCTTTGTGCCATGAAGAGAAGCATCGAAATACTGGCACCCGCTTCGTCCCTCGAGGGCGGGCGGGTGGCTCTCTCGGCGGGGGCGGGCGCAGTCTATATCGGGGCACCGAAGTTTGGCGCACGTGCTGCCGCCGGGGTCTCTCTCGAGGACATCGCGACGCTCACCCGAGAGGCACACGAGGTGGGCGCACGGGTCTATGTGGCGCTCAATACGATCCTGACGGATGAGCAACTCCCCGAGGCGGTCTCACTAGCGTGGGACCTCTATGGTGCCGGTGCCGATGCGCTGATCATACAGGATATGGGGCTGCTGATGGAGAAGTTGCCTCCCATCCCCCTCCACGCCAGTACGCAGTGCCACAACGACAGCAACGCCAAGCTCCGCACCCTCGAGGCGCTGGGTATGGAGCAGGTGGTCCTTGTAGAAAGACAGTCAGTGACACCGCACGACTGACGGGCAAGATAAGAACGGAAAGAGATTTCTCAATTTTATAAATCAGAAAACCGAACAACATTATTATGAATAATCGATTTCTATTTTGTACTATATGTGCTATCATACTATTGATGGGTAATGTCTGCTCTGCACAAGTTACCGGCACAATAGTTAATAGGGAGAAACAACCTGTCGGTGGTGCCTCTGTTACACTGACCTGCAAGGGGAGTCCGGCTAAGAATATTTCTATTTCAAATATGAAAGGAGAGTTTAGGGTGGAAACAAAAACACTTGAGGGACAAGACTGCATTCTTGAAATTAGACATGCTGCCTATGCTCCCTACCTCCTTTCTTTACAGAAAATGCCGAAAGCGATAGAGCTTGATACAATAAGATTGGAGGATAACGTCCTCGAGGAGGTGACGGTCATGGCTGATAGAATTATCCATAAAGTAGATAGAAAGCTACTGTTTCCATCCCAAGATGACATTAGGCTTTCGAGCTCTGGCTTTGATCTCATAGATAAAGTCAACTTGCCCGGAGTTTATGTTGATACGGCAAACAAAAAAGTAGAGAGGCGAGGATCGGGAAGTGTTCCTGTTTTTATCAATGAAAAGCGTGCTTCACAAGCCGATGTCGTTGCCCTGCGACCAGATGAGGTTGTGCGTATAGAGTACATTGATAATCCAGGTGTTGAATTTGGGCTGGAGACACCTACTGCCATCATCAATTTTGTTGTTAAGCCCCGAATGAAAGGTATGTCTATCGGTTTTAATCTGAATGATGCTGTGACTACGTTGAATGGACAGAATTATATCTATGCACAATATAATCATCGCCTGTCCAAGTGGGGCATTTACTATCAGAATGATTTTTCAAAGTTAAGCCGAAGACACATCGACCAAACGGATAGCTATATCTTAGCTGATGGAAACCTTCACGAAATACGCCGTGAGGGAATGAATACAAAGCTGGCATACGCAAACCATGATTTCGGCATTACCTATGATTGGACAAAGAAGGGACAGTATACCTTTATGGCACAGGCAAGCTGTCACTTCTATAATAGCCCGGACAGAGGCCACCGCCAGCGCATTTATGAAACGGGCAAGCCTAAATATTACGCTTTGACCGAACCTACAGAGCATTATTTCTCGCCAACGATAGATTTATTCTTTAGGCGCTATTTTAAGAAAAATCGCACATTGACCTTCAATTTAGTAGGTACCATGTACGACACGAAATATGGATATAGCTTTAAGACCTTTGACAATGAAGATTTTGACTTGCCGACATCACAATATGGCTACGATACAGACGGCAAACGCTATTCCCTTATAGGTGACGTCAAGTTTAGCCAGCCCTTGGGCAAGTCCAGCTGGACCTCTGGCGTCAGTCACCTGCAGGGCTATACCAAAAATAAATATACAGGGACTTCCGACATCATCAATGATATGCACAACAGCAGCACCTATCTTTATTCCCAGATTTCAGGAAGATTCAGCAACTTACGTTATATGCTTGGTATAGGAGGAAGCTATCAATATTATTCGCAAGGGACAGAGAGCTATCATTACTTCCTTTTACGCCCATCTCTAAGTCTCAGCCACCCTTTTCTGGACAAGGGAAACATACGATATGTCTTTAATATATCTCCCAATGCACCATCCTTGGCTAATCTGAGCAATAACAGACAGCAGTCAAATGAATACGAATATCATGTAGGTAATCCTAACTTGAAACCTTACAGCAGGTATACACAGACGCTGACCCTTTCTTACGAGCATAAATACTTCTATACTGAAAACACAACGGGGTACACGTATAGCCGGAATCCTATCTTAGAAGAAATAACGAGACACCGTGACGCAAATGGGAGGACATGGTTTGACTTAGGCTATGAACAGCAGAAGTCAGCAGCAGACTTTTGGAATTATACAACTGTTCAGCTCTATATAATACCCAATGTTCTGACTTTGGATGGCGGATTTTCGTACCTGCTATCTCGTTACGTGGGAAATAATTATACCCACGACTTCCATCGCCTATGGGGATATGTTGGCTCGAAACTTTTTTTTGGCAAATGGAGCTTTAGAGCTTCTTGGTCTGCAAAGGAAAGAAACTTTAGAGGAGAAAGTGAGAACACCACCGGCCAGAATATAGAAGCGCAAGTGAATTATAAACTGAGCCAAAACCTCTCCATTGGTCTTTATGGCTCTCATCTATTCCTGAAAAATGGCTCTACCTTCGGGGAGGCAACGCACTCGCAGTTCATCAAGAAAGATCTAACTGTATATATTCCGGAGTGGGGAAATATGATCTCTTTGAATCTGACATGGAATCTTTCACGCGGACGTAAATATCAGTCAGATCAAAAAGGTGTATGGAATCGAGACAGCGAAACGGGCATATTTAAAGGTAAGTAATGGTTGTGTTATTGGGGTGACAGAGGTAGAGCTGGTCGAAGTGCTGCAAGGGTAGAGGGGGGATTTAGCTTCATTCTCTTTATTCACGGCAGGTATCATAGCCTCGCCCACCGTCCGTCGCAATACAAGCCGCAGCGACCCGCCACCGCGCTGGTCTCAATGTGGGCGGGGTTTCCCAGATCGGTCACGAGGATAATCACGTGTAGACGTAGTCGTTGCCCAGTGCCTCCATCTTGGTGA
>NZ_KV793753.1:1034-1306 GCF_001808555.1 Porphyromonas sp. HMSC065F10 | reverse complement strand
TCATTCAACATTGTGCTATCCACATTTTCCGAAACATAACGTTCCTTTTCCTCCCAAAAGCTTTCTCCTGTGTATTCCTTATGAACGACGCAGGCGACATACTCCACAAGCGCTTCGTTTAGTATGTATTTATCTACGGAGGACATCCAGGAAGCTTGACCAGGCTTCACAGAAGGGAGAAATAGATGGGTCATCTCATGCGTTAATACACGAGAGTAATAATCATCAGGATCAACCAACAGGACCTTGTTTTCGGTATATGGGAAAGCTTT
>NZ_KV793753.1:672-934 GCF_001808555.1 Porphyromonas sp. HMSC065F10 | reverse complement strand
TGTTTTCGGTATATGGGAAAGCTTTTCCATATACAAACCCCCAGCCATCCCATGACTGCTTCATATTGGAGACAATTAAATCCACCTTTGTGGGGGAGGACTCCAATGGCTTCGTGAGCTTATCCAATGGAGGAACAATTTGCTGGAGTCGACATATAGCACTGTCTATGGGTGATGTATCCTTAAGAGGGAGGAGTTCCAGCTTGACTTCACTTTCATTTGTAAGTTTGTGCGACTTATCGAGATGCTGGAATAGGACGTC
>NZ_KV793753.1:0-572 GCF_001808555.1 Porphyromonas sp. HMSC065F10 | reverse complement strand
GATACGGTGCAATCAATTCTTTTCAAGGCGGGATCTATTGGATCGGGAACCAGTGGTCTATCGGATCGCGTGTAAAACAACGCATCGGAAGCATCCACTGTAATACGCAATGAATCTTGTGGCACACCTTTCCGAGAAAAAAAATAATTCAATTCTTCCGGCATTAGAAAGTACGTTGGACTATAGTATTCGTGCATTCTTATCTGAAAAGGAGGCAAATAAGAATATCTAAGGACTGCCCGATCGGAAAAGTTCTTATTCTCTTTCCATCGAATTGCCGGAGCTACAAGGAATTTTTCAAGATTAAACTCTCGTACATATTCTGCTTGTATATAGGACAAAAGGAGTACTCCTGCTACAGTTTGCGTCCAACCATAAGTGAGCAGTTTAAGAAGCGCCTGATCAATAAAGAAGGTGTCTGCAGGCGTAATAAGAGAGCTTGAGATAGTCTCGATAAACTGGCAATGAAGATATGGGTTCGCACACCATGTGTCGACCGGGTATTCATCCATTTTTGCGACATAGTCAGAATAAAACGGTCTTATCGTTAGGGTTAGACCGTTGAAGTCAGT
>NZ_KV793752.1:127933-144672 GCF_001808555.1 Porphyromonas sp. HMSC065F10 | reverse complement strand
GCTGTTTCACCCACCATTTTGACCTATACGCCCACATTTACCGGCTTAGAGCGTGGAAAAAGGTACAGCTTAGTATAGCTATATGTCCCATGCTGATACGAAAGGTACCAAGGTCGTTCATAAAGTCTTGACTAACCTCCTGCACGATTAAGAGCGGCTCCGGCAGATGATGTCGGGACCGCTCTTGGGCAAGTCAGCGCTGTTATCCTGTACCCCTGTGGATCAGTAGTACCAGGGGTTGGTACGCTGTGGATGGCTGCTCTCCTGATACTTCAGGTCTTGGAGGAGAGAGGCATCGACCGCAATGGAGAAGTTGTATGACTTGTAGGGGCCCACTGGGATGAAGCTGGCGCGCATCGACCAGCAGTGGAGGTCACGCTGCAGGTTGCACGACATGTTGGTGATCTTATTGAGCTGAAAATTATAGTTGGCGGAGAAGTTGAAGTGCCAATTCTTCGTCACGCTCAGGTTGCCATTGAAGCTAAGATCCTGAGAGAACTTGTAGGTGAACTCCCGGATCCGCGGGTCAAAAGGACCCTGACCCATCGTGAGGCTATAGTTAAAGCCCAGATTCCAGTCGATCACATTCTTGCTGTACCCGTATGGATCGTACTCAAGATCGCTCTGTCCGGAGGAGAAAAGAGAGCCACCGCCATCCGGGGAGTTGCCGGATCCTCCGCGTGGTCGCTGCTCGGTGCCGGGAGGATTAGTCGTGTCATCGCCCTCATCCTTCTCATCCTTGCGTCTCAGCCCCACCTTGGCAAGCAGCTCGCTGAGGGTCTTCGGGTTAAGGTTGTAGGAGAAGCTTGTCGAGGTGCCTCTAAACCAGCCAATCCCTTTCCCGGCAGCGATGCGTAGCTTGTCAACACGATAGGGTACTACCTTTCCGTCATACTCGTAGTAGTCCCAGATGTAGGGGTCAAAGGAGCCACCCAGCCTCAGCGTAAAGTCCTTTGTAAAGCGGAGGGCAATATTCGCTTGGAAGTCACTCCACCGGAAGGAGTCGGCGGCAAAGTTGTAGGAGGTGGAGAAGGATAGGTTGTCGATCAGGCTGATCTTTCGAGCTTTCACACTATCGTTCTTCGCCGCCAGCTTTGCCTCCACGTTATTGCTCACAGAGAGACTGACGCTACCGCTTTTGCCTCTACCGGGGACACCGAATAGCTGTCCATCGTAGGGACTGTACCACCTATCCAGCTGGCGTCCGTCCCTACTGATGTACTGCAGATGCTCCCAGTAGCCAAACTTGGGGTCGGCGAAGTCAGGCTGATAATTGAGCGAGATCGAGGGCTCCATACGGTGGCGAATCATCTCCACATTCTTCCCAGCCCAAGGGACCCAGGACATGGGCTTAAAGAATCCGTAGACGGTCGTTGAGAGGGCAAGCGAGGCACGGAAGTCGTACACTCGATTGAAGCCATAGGTGGTGTCCACGGGGATGATATCGTTCTTCTCGGGATCATAGGCGCGAGTCACCCGGGAGCTGTACCATCGCTCGTTGTAGCTTACAGAGGGGGTTACTTTAAAGTAATTAAAGAGGTCAAAGGAGGCACTCACAGGTATGGAGTGGCTGACACCATTGCGCCAGTCCCTGATGAGATTGGTCCTGAAGAGTTGATTCTCCTTCGTGGTGATTGAGTTTCGCAGCTGACCGGAGTAGGAGAGGGAGATCTTCTCGTACCAGCGCTCCTTACCGACAGCTTTTTTCCGCTTAAAGGGGAAGATCCTGCTTGCCGACCATGAGAGGTTGGGGAGCGTCACAGCTACCGTACTATCTTGGGAGCGCTGTGTGATGTCCACCGATCCGGTGATGGACCAGGGGCTATTGGGGAAGCGTCTCGAGAAACTGATCGAGGAGCTCTTGGTATTCTGACCCATCATCGCCTGATTATAGAGCGCATTGAGGTCGTTGTGGTTGTACGAGGAGGTGGAGAAATTGACGTTGGCAGAGAAGGTCCTGTAGGGATCTGCCTTCGGGTCTTGCTGGTGGGACCAAGCGATGCGGAAGTCGGTGCTCTCGGAGTAGTCGCCGGCGATGCGGTCTCCGCGATTCGTCTTGAGGTAGGAGGCGTTGACGGATCCGCTGTGCCGATAGCGCCGACGATAGGTGGAGCGTCCTGTGAGCCCCCAGGAGCCTTTGGTATAGAGATCTCCGGTCACCTCGAGGTCTACATGATCATTGAGTGCCAGGTAGTAGCCCCCATTGCGGAGGTAAAATCCTCTGTCTCCCTCCTCTCCGTAGGTCGGCATCAGGAGTCCGGATGATCGCTTCGTAGTAAAGGGGAAGAAGGCGAATGGCAAGCCTATCGGAAGCGGTACGTCAGCCACAACGAGATAGACCGGTCCGGAGACCAGATCCTTAGCAGGGCGGACCTTAGCCTCCGTCATGGCGATGTAGTAGTGGGGGTGCTCGTGGTTCTCGCAGGTGGAGTACTTGCCGTCCTTCATATAGAGGTCAGAGTTCTCCATCCGCTTAGTCTGCTGTGCTACGACATAGCCCTCGCCTTGCTTCGTGATCACGTCAGTGATGTAGCCACGTTGAGTCTTGACATTGTAGCGCATCGACTTCGCCTCGTACTCGTCCTGACCTGTGGTGATCTTAGCGTAGTGGCGCTCTTTCTTGAGTGAGTCGGGGTAGTCGATGTAGGTGGAGAATATTGTCCCTGAGTCGGTCTTCATCTCCATAAAGTCTCCCGTGATCTTATTGTCTCCGTAGTTGATCGTCCCCTCACCGTACATACGCACGATATTGCGCTTGGGGTAGATCGCAATAGAGTCATTGGAGGTGAAGTCCATCGGAGCCTTGAGCTCACTCAGCAGACTGTCTGGCACGACACTGTCCTTCCGGAGACTATCCGTAGGGATGCTGTCCACGGACTCCGCTCTACGCCCCTCCTCCGAGAGGGAGTCAGATGTTGCTATACTTTGGTCGAGGCTGTCTCTCAGTGCTTTTACCGTCTCCACGGAGCCTGTCGGTAGGGAGTCTGTGGCTACTGTGGGGGTCTCCTCCCTTGCCGGGAGGGAGTCCCTTGCTGCTGCCACCTTTGCCACATCCTCAGGGGTGATGCTCCGCCGATGGACACCGCAACCGGTGACGAGAAACCCCACGAGGATCGACAGTGTGATCCACGTGCGGTAAGGATAGGAGAGATAGTGGTGACCGTTAGCCTTCATGCAGTCCTAATAGTGAGCCCGTCATCCCTTCGGTGACAGCTTCGGGCAAAGGTACTATTTTACTTGCTCTTATCTGTGGTCAGGAGCACCACTGCCACGAGGATCATCAGTATCCCGAGGATACGGATCGGGGTCAGCACTTCGCCAAAGGCAATCACCCCGACCATAACGGCCGTCATGGGCTCCAGCGCACCCATCACTGCGGTCGGTGTGGAGCCGATGAGGTCGATTGCCTTGACCAGTGTGATATTGGAGATTGTGGTGGATAGGACACCCAGCAGCACTAAGTTGGTCCAATCCATCGCCGAGGCAGGTAGCACCATCTTGTCGTCCGCAATGCAGTAGAGGGATAGGAAGACAGTGGTGATCAGCAGGATGTAGAAGGTCAGCGCCTCGTGGCTCAGCGTCCGGGCCACGCTCTTATTGACCGTGATGATGTAGACAGCGTATAGGAATCCACTTGTGATCACCAGGGCAGGTCCCTCGGGGTTGATGGGCTCTGAGGAGGTGACCCCACTGACGAGAGAGACCCCGGCCACAGCTGCCATGATCGCCATCATGCCTCTCTTGCTGAGCCGGACACGGAAGATCAGCAGCATAAGGAGGGCGACGAAAATGGGGTAGGTGAAGTGGAGTACCGTGGCCATACCGGAGGAGATAAACTCGTATCCGGTGAGGAGCAGGTGTGCCGTGGCAAAGTAAAGGAAGCTGAGGAGGAGTAGCCAGACGAACTGCTGTCTCGTGATGTGGAGGGATGACCCACGGACAAGTACATAGATGCTCATCGCCAGGGTGGCAAAGAGGAATCGGTACATGAGGACCGTGGAGGTGGGCAGCCCGTCTGCGAGGAGCGGCACGCTGAAGAGAGGGATGAGTCCGAATGTAAAAGCTGATAGAAGGGCAGCTGTGTAGCCCTCTGCTGTCTGATGTCTTTTCTTTGCGATCTCTGTCATTCGATATGCTGATTTGGTCGCAAAGGTAGCTCATTTCCGCTACAAAGAGCGCCCATGGGTCAGTCGTTATTGGGCAATCGCATCAGAGTCAGCACGCAACCTTTTACCGGTATTAGAGAAATCTTTTATCGGTATTAGTCGTCACTAATATCGGTAAAAGAATTACGCCAGAGGGATGGGGTGCTACGCTATCCTTCCTTGCTCTGCTTAGTGATCAGCTATAGTCTGAGTAATAGAGACTTGTATAGATGGTCTCTCTACTCTTGGCTGCTGTCCCGGAGGACTATCGAGAGGGTGTCAAGCTTGTACCGATCCATCAGCGGTCGGAAGTGCTGCTCAATGATGGGGCGCTCTCGACGAAGGAGATTCAGCGCTACACTGGATGAGCAGTGGACGACTACGGTGGACTTGCTCTCGTCAAAGGTAAAGACAGGTCGGATCCGGTGCAGCCTGATCCCCGGCAGAGACTGCCACTGCTCGAGGAATGCCCGATGTCGCTCAAGGTCGGTGAAGAGGGAGGGCTTATTTCCCTCTCTCATCTCTTTCAGTATCTTGCCCAGTGTCTCCGACCTATAGATGCGCATAACCTTCTCAGATTACTGTAGAGACCCCGTCCTCCACCCGGACGATGGTGTACTCCGTGTCCGGTAGCTGGGCGATGATCTGATCCAGGTATTTCCTATTGGTATCAGTCATAAAGATCTGCCCGAAGTCATCCCCGGCCACGAGGTGGACGATCCTGTCTACCCTCTCCTCGTCAAGCTTGTCAAAGACATCGTCCAGTAGCAGGATCGGACTATTATTGGGGTAGAGTGTGGAGAGGATCTTGAACTGTGCAAACTTGAGCGCAATCATATAGCTCTTGCACTGACCCTGGGAGCCGATCTTTCGGATCAGAGTCTCCTCCAGAAGCATCTCTAGGTCGTCCTTGTGGGGCCCGACAGTGGTATAGCCCATATAGAGGTCTGCCTGTCGGGTCGCCTGCCAAGCCTCCATAAAGTCCTCAGCTGAGGGCAGGTGATCTGTCGTGAGTGAGGGCTGATACCTGATGTCTACCATATCCCTTGACTCCGTGATGTAGCTGTAGTAGGAGAGGAAGATAGGCTTCATCCGCTCAGTCCAGTCGGCTCTGTGCCTGACGATTGTCTCCGCCTCACCGGCCATCTGGTGGTCCAGGATATTGAGGGTTGGGAGGTCAAGGAAGCCTTTATTCTTTAGGAGAGCATTACGTTGCCCGAGGAGCTTGTCGTAGTGCATCACAGATGTGAGGTACGGATTGGACTCTTGGGAGATGAGCTGGTTCATGAATTTTCGCCGCTCCACGCTGCCGCCTCGTATCAGGTCTATGTCGGAGGGAGCGATCATCACGACCGGAAGCTGCCCTATGTGATCGGTGATGCGGTCGTATCGCTTGCGATTCCGCTTGATCACCTTGGGTTTCTCAGTGGTGACACCGATATTGATCGACACCTCGTCCTCACCCACTCGGTAGCCTCCTTGGAGAATAGCATAGGTCTCACCCTTCCGGATCACCATCTGGTCAGGCACATGGAGGTGCGACTTGGTGAAGGAGAGATAGTAGATGCTGTCCATGAGGTTTGTCTTCCCCATGCCGTTATTGCCGATGATGCAATTGAGCTTATCGGAGAAGGTCAGGTCGCAGCTCTCTATATTCTTGAAGTTGGTGAGCGAAAGGTGTTTCAGGATCATCTCGTGATGTGCTATTACTGACGGACCAGCATATTACGGAGGCGGAGGAGCAGCTCGAGACCCTTCAGCCCGGTTAACCGCCAAGCTCTGTTAGCGAGTCGCACCTTGGGACTTTGGTCGCACCTCAGGAGGTACTGGTGCTTCCGCATCCAGGGCTCCATGCTCTGTCTTTCCTCCTTGGTAAGTACATTCATGTGGCTGAGCAGGATGCAGTACTCTGTAGCATAGAAGGAGAGAAGTGCCTCTCTCATCCCCTGCGAGGGCTGGCTATCGGTGAGCCGAAGACCATCCTCAATGATGAAGACGAGGTCGTGAAAGCGTCTTTGGGAGTACTCCCTCGTGATCGAGCCGTCCACCTCCTGTCGGTAGCCATAGAGGTAGTCGTGAAGGAAGAGACAGCCTTTTGCGTGACAGAGAAGGCGCATAAACCACGGGATATCCTCTGAGGTGATCCCCGGAATAAAGGACAGCTTACTCTCGATGAGGAAGTCTCGACGGATGATCTTGATGCAGGCACTCATGGGGGTGTCTCCTGAGCGAAGGATGCTCCTCAGCGCCTCCTCACCGCTGACAACCTCCGGGACGTAGTTGCCGAAGTCCCTCCAGCGTCTCTGCTTTTCCTTAGAGAAGTAGTAGACCCAATTAAATCCGATAAAGTCGCACTTCGGATGGCTATCCATAGCGTCAAGAAGCGTGGTGAGCGTATCCTGCCGTAGCCAAAAGTCGTCGCTGTCTAAGAAGAGGACAAACTCGCCCTGAGCTCTTGCCAGACCATTATTTCGCGCAGCGCTCAGCCCTTGATTGGGCTGGTGCAGCACCTCTATCCGAGGGTCGGTCGCTGCGTATTGGTCGCAGATCGTCCCGCTGCCATCGGTGGAGCCATCGTCAACGAGGATGACCTGCCAGTCAGTGAAGTCCTGACGAAGGACACTCCTGAGGCACTCCTCGAGAAATCGAGAAGTATTGTACACCGGTATGACAATCGAGACGCGAGGCATCGTCAAAAGGATGCTTCGGCTGAGAAGGTAGCGCCATCCCCGCGGAAACCCTTGATCGGGGGCTGGACCTTGGTGATCGAGACGGAGGCCCGATTGATTGAGTGTGGTGCAGCCTCCAGCTCCTGCAGGATCCTGTAGGCCACATGCTCTAAGAGGTCAGAGGGGCGCTCCTCAGTCATCACACGCCTAACGAGATCATAGAGATCTGCGTAGCTTATCGTCTCTCCCACGTTGTCACTCATCATGGCGGAGTGCTCTGTAGGCCAGACAGAGAGGGAGACGCTGTAGGTATTACCTGCCACTTTTTCCCTCTCCTCCACACCATGACCGGCACGGAAGAGGAGGTTAGTGAGATCAATCCTTGTCTGAGTGATTTTCATTCTTTAGTCGCTTGATCTGATCGGTGAGAGAGTAGTCGTGGATGATGCGGAAGAGGTCCTCCACCATGTCTGGTGATATCCCATACAGCTCTGCCTGACGCCTGTAGTGATAGATCATACTCTCAAGCCGTGCTGACTGTAGGGGCGTGAGGTGATGAGTTGCCTTCCACGCACCTATCTCTGTGGTCAATTCGGATCTCATAGAGAGGAGATGGATGAGGTCACTGTCAACCTTATCTACCTGCTCCCTGTAAGCAGTGAGGGCGCAGTCACCATGGGTGGACTCACCGTGAAGGAGAGTGCTTATCTCCTCAGGGATAATCTGTTGAGCTGCATCTGTCAGGGCCGTCTCCGGGTGGTAGTGACTCTCGATGAAGAGTCCATCGTAGTCTCTGCGCAGCGCCTCCTCAACGATCTCTCTCAGTAGACGACGGTCTCCAGAGATGTGACTCGGGTCACAGAGGATCGGGAGCTCAGGATTGTGAGACTTAAAGTCATCTCCCGCCTCCCACAAGGGGTCGTTACGGAGGAGCCCACCCGCCACAGTGGTGAATCCTCTCAGGATCAGTCCTATCCTTATCAAGTGATGGCGTTGTAGTCGCTCGACCGCCCCTTGCCACAGCTGGAAGTCTGGCGCTATGGGATTCTTGACCAGTACGGTCAGATCACTACCATCAAGGACCTTTGCTATCTCCTCCACCACAAAGGGGGATCCTGTAGTACGGGCACCGAGCCAGACGAAGTCACACTTATACCTAAGTGCTATCCGTGCATGCTCCGGTAGGCAAACCTCAGTTCCCACTTTGAGCCCCAGCTGGTCAGCGGCCTCACGCATCCAGCGTAGTCCGATCTCCCCGACACCCTCGAAGGCACCCGGTCGTGTCCGAGGCTTCCAGGCACCGGCACGGACCACCCCGATCCCACACTCCTTGAGTCGGCGCATGGTCTCATAGATCTGTCCCTGAGACTCAATGCTACAGGGACCGGCAATGATCGGGAGATCGCCCTTAGGCAGTATCCCCCCGGGGAAGAGTGAAGGGATCATCAGGGATGGAGTATTCGTACTGCTGTCTCGACCAGCTTATAGGTATTGGATAAGGTGTCGCAGACTTCAGCCCCAGCCGCATTGGTATGCCCACCACCGTTGAAGAACTTGGAGGCAAAGTCGTTTACGGCAAAGCTCCCCTTGCTTCGCATTGAGATCTTGGTGTACTTCGGCATCTCATGGATCAGGATCGAGAACTCGATCTCCTTAGCTGCGAGGGGATCATTCACCAACCCTTCCACGTCACCGGTCTGGTAATTGTACTTTCCCTTATCTGCCATACTTAGGGTGATGATGGCAGTCTTGTACTGAGGGAAAAAGGTGAGCTTATCAGCCATCAAGTGCGCTGTGAGGCGCAGCTTATCGATGGTAAAGCTCCTGTTGATTGCATCGTAGACGGCATCCTTACGCACCCCCAGCTCAAGCAACTCTGAGATGACCTGATAGATCTCGGGGTCCTCGGAGTTGTAGGCAAAGTTCCCCGTGTCAGTCATCATACCGGTATAAATAGCCGTGGCTGCTTCCGTGGACAGCCGGTCTCTCCATCCCATCGCACGGATCAGCTCATAGACAATCAGGCAGGTGGAGGATCTGTCGGGATAGGAGAAAGAGAGGTCTGCAAAGTCGGAGGGGTAGGGATGGTGATCGATCAGAAGCTTGAGCGCTTCTGACTCCTCCAGAGGGGCGGCCAGTTGCTCAACACGCTTTGTCTCATTGAAGTCAAGGCAGAAGAGCCCCTCCGCCTCACGTATCGCCCGGAGGGCCTCCTCGGGCTTATTCTTAGCAATCAGTGCCTCCGATGCCCCAGGCAGGAAGACAAAGCTATCCGAGTAAGCTGTCGGGTAGACAACCGTGGCGGAGTGGCCTAAGGTCCCAAGTAATGAAGTAAAGCCGAGTGTGGAGCCTACAGCATCACCATCCGGAGAGACGTGCCCCAGGAGTGTGATACGGCGTGGTACGGAGAGGAAGTCCTGTAGCTTGGTGAGGTCTTCTTTAGCAAAGTCTATCTTCATTTGGTCTTATTTCTTAGGTCGGTTACCGGGTCTTCTGCCACCTCGACCACGCGAGGATCCTCCTCGTCTGCCGGAGTGACTCTTTCCTCTATCCTCTGAGGAGCGTGGCTTACCGGGCTTAAAGTCTGCCGGGAAGGCCGGGCGCTGCAGCTTGTAGCCGAGGAACTTCTCAATCCTGGCAAATGAGTCCTTATCCCTCGTGGAGACAAAGGTGACTGCTGAGCCTCCCAAGTTGTCTCCGCGCGATGTGCGACCAATGCGGTGGACATAGTCCTCTGGGTCGGATGGCACGTCAAAGTTGATGATCAGCTCAATATTATCAATGTCAATGCCGCGCGAGAGGATGTCGGTAGCCACGATGACGCTGGCATGTCCATTTCGGAATCGGTGCATCACCTCATTGCGCTCCTCTTGGCTTAGGTCGGAGTGCATCTGCTCTACCGAGTGTCCCTGCATACGTAGCATACGAGCGGCCTCCTTGACCCTCTTCTTAGCTGCGAGGAAGACGATGCACCTCTCCGGTCGCCGCTCATTGAGTATCGATACCAGTAGTGACAGCTTGTCGTCATCGGACACTATGAAAGCGGACTGGCTGATGCTCTCCGGGGGACGTGAGATGGCGATATTGACCTCCTTTGGCCGACGCATAATCTTGCGGGCAAAGGTTCGGATCTGCTCCGGCATAGTGGCAGAGAACATCACGGTCTGCACGCCTTTCTTGGGCAAGAGGGACTGGATCTTGAGTATATCCTCAGAGAAGCCCATATCCAGCATCCGGTCAGCCTCATCCAGGATGAAGAAACTCACCTGAGAGAGGTCGACTGAGTTCATATCAATATGGGACAGCAGACGCCCCGGGGTGGCTACGATGATATCGGCCCCCTTGGCCAGCGCTCTGCGCTGCTGCTCATACTCTATGCCATCGGTCCCTCCGTAGATCGGCTGAGCATTGACCTTCACGTAGTAGGCAAAGCCATCAATCTGACGGTCGATCTGCTGCGCCAGCTCTCTCGTCGGCGCCATAATGACGCAATTGACGTGATCCTTTGGGTAATCCCCGTAGGCTAATTCGCTCAGCACCGGGAGGAGATAGGCAGCAGTCTTGCCGGTACCGGTCTGGGCACATGCGATAATATCCTCACCATCCATAATTAGGGGAATCGTTGCTGCCTGTACCGGAGAGGGCTTACCATAGTTCATCGTCTCCACCGCATCCTCGACATCAGGGTGGAGCCCAAAGTCATAAAAGGAGTCTATCTGTGACTCTTGGTTGGTCATATTTCTATCTTACGTACTATTATTCTGTCGTATCTGTCTTGCGGATCCTCTGATTGAGGGTATCTCTCAGGCTCTCTGCATCAGACCTGATGAGCCATACCTGGGGTGCCTCCAGCGATATGTCCGTAACCACGCGGATCTGCGGAAAGCGCTCTGCCATCTCTTGGGCGAGGTTATGCTTCACTACTGCGAAGTAGATCTTCCCTTTCACCATCTCCAGCATCATCTCGAGAGGCGGCAGATCGATCTCGCTTGGTCGGATGGCCGTATAGGAGATGTCGTGGAGGTTTTGTAGGATCAGCCGCGCCTCCTTATCCTCGGTAGAGTAGTAGACCTCCACCGGACTGGGACCACTCAGCACATCGCCCCAGGAGAGACTATCCTGCAGACTCATCAGTGCATAGTGCGAGCTGCTGATAGGGTCTGTCGTGAGGAGGTCGGAGCTCTCCGATAGATCTGTAGAGGCTTGCTGAGTGGCGAGGATATCGACCCTCTTCTCCCTCAGCAAGTCTGTTCCGAGGCTCTTCTCTGATACCGGCACCCATATATAGCTGATGCCGGTCAGCAACCTGTCTGCCACCTCAGGCAGCCTCCCCGAGATCTCACCCTCGTCATCGATCTCAAAGAGTCCCGGCTCCATTACCACCGCTATCCGTAGTGGATGAAGACTATCTCCCGTGGGGACCTGTGCCATCCTCTCGATCGGACCAAGAGTCTCCCGAGGGGAAGTACCAGGGCGAAGTACGATAAAAAGGAGTACCCCGAGGATCACCGCGAGAGCCGCGATCAAGGAGGCATAGGATCTACTGAACTTCATACTCTGGTGTCAATTCTTCAGGTCCACAACCACACCAAACTGCACCTGAGGAGGGTAGGTGGGATAGTAGGGCATAGTGAAGTGATTGGGCTTAAATACCTGTGCACCGACATTGTAGTATCTCACGAAGACGCGTGCTCGCTTGAGATGAAAATTGGCATACGCTGTCATCATAGGAGCATCCCCGCCGATAAGGATCTTATCCTGCGGCGTAAACATCTGCGTCGTCGGCTCATAGTAGGGTGCTGTGTAGCTGCTGTGCCACTTGGCATCCACACCCACCTGTAGGGTCATCACCTTGGCGATGAGTCCGCTGAAGTAGAGATTGGCATACGCAGCAAACTCCGGCATCGGGATCACGTAGCTGTCGCTGCTGCTCTGCCAGACGAATGAGGTCTCGAGATTGACAAACCTCCACCGCAGTGCTTGGTCAAAGCCTGCACTGATCACTCTGACGTTGCCCTCATGCTGGATCGGCTGATAGGAAACAGAGTCGACCTGGTAGGGCTGCTGGATCGTCTCTGCACGTACAAAGAGATGGGACTCTGTCGCAGGGATAGTAAGGTCAGCCCCGAGTCTCAGGCGCTGAGTATTCCTTAGCTCTCTATCCCAAGCGTGGAATGTACTCTTGAAGTGCTCCAAGAAGTAGGGCGGTACCGTATTGAGGAAAAGTCCATTTCCACTCAGGATCACGTCCCTCTTGAAGAGCTTCATCCTCAGATCCACGTTACCCCTCACATCGATCTCACCAGCGCGATAGCCCTCGATGCCTACTTGTCCCTGCACATACCACTTCAGGTGCTTAAAGGAGTCGCTCTTGATCCTCCCACCGACGAGGGTAGAGTGCAGCTTAGCCCCCTGCTCCTCGTAAGGGAGGTCCAGTCGCTCAGCATCCTCCGGTAGGATGAGTGGTTGCTTATTGATCTGGTAGTCAAAGGAGGCAAAGGCGCTGATGCCCATCTTCGCCCACTTGTGGAAGCCCTCCATTAGCTCTACGCCCACGGTATTTGATATGGTAGCGCTGCTGAAGCGGTCGTAAGGATAGTACTTCATCCCCTCCTGCTTGGGGATGAATTTCTCCTTGAATCGACTAAGCAGAGCAGGGTCTTGTGAGACAAACTCGTGACTGCCTCGCTCTATCGTCAAGTCATGGAAGATTGAGGTGACAGGGACAAAGATCTTCTTCACCACTTCGTCCTTCTCCTCGTTGTTGTCTTCGTCTCCCTTATCCTTCGGTGGTGTGCTTCTCCTAAGTATCTTCTGCTCTTTAGGCGCCTCTGTTGGTACTGCAAGGGAGTCGGGTTTGGAAGTCACTTCCGGTGCTGTCGGTAGCGAGTCCTGCTTGGCTACCTCGTCCTTTAGTGTAGTCTTTGGGGCTTCGACTAGCTTCCCATCCTTGTCGTACTCGCGGTAGCGTCCGAGGCGGTACCTGTGGTGAAGCCGTCCGCGACCATAGGAGGCGGAGTTCCACGTAGACTTATATCGGGTCGGGATGTCGCGAGGCAGCAGTGTGCGTCGTCCACCGGCTATCTCCTCCACATTGGAGATATACCTCATGTCGGTGATACCGCCATTCTCCTGATTGATGACGTTGGTATTCCCCACCTCGGCAAAGATCTCATATCGCCCCTTGGTGTAGGAGCCAAAGATTCGGTAGGTGAGCGCTTGGGAGGCGGTATTATTGTACACGCCATTGGCTTTGTCTATCTCCGCTTCCCCACCGAGATTGACATTGGGACCCAAGTTGGTGGTAAAGAGGGCATGTAGGAGTTGCTCCAGCTCGTTTGATCCGCCCAGCTTCTGCACGCTAAGATAAGTGTAGGGCACCTTGGTGTCGAAGTATCTCGCCATGGTTCCTCGCCGGAGGAGGTGAAAGTAGGGCGCCAGGTAGTAAAAGTCTCCCCACTGGTCAATCGGCTGGTCGAAGTAGACCTTGGACTGATAGGGCCCTGCATAGGTGCCTAAGTAGCTCTCCACGATGCTCCTTCCCTCAATGTGCTCTCGTCTGAAAGAATTGAGCTTGAGGGTATCAATAGGAGCCGGCCTTAGGTCTCCCGTGCGACCGGTCAGGTAGTAGCTCTCAAGCGTCCCATGCCGATCGGCATCAGTGTCGTCATTGAGCAGCGAGTCGGGGGCGATGATACGATCCCGGAGTTGCTTGTCGATGTCTATCTGTCCCAGTGCTCTTCCCTCCCCAAGGAGCAAAAGGCAGCAGGTAGCAAGGATGGGAAAAAGGCTGCTCCTGCTCATCTCGGAAGTCGATTGCCAAAGGTGAGTGCTCTCTTTGAGCGGAGGGCAAGCGCCTCATCCAGCACTCCTCCTCGCACCACCGGAGCTCCATTAAGTATCGTCCCGACAACGCTGCTGTGGAAGGTCTCTCCCTCAAAGGGACTCCAGCCACACTTGCTTCGGATCACCTCCTTTGTCACCGTAGTACTCTTGTGGGGGTCTACCAGCACTAAGTCTGCGTAGTAGCCCTTACGTATAAACCCTCGCTCCTCAATGCCATAGAGTAGGGCAGGATTATGCGCCATATACTCCACTACCCGCTCGATCGGGAATATCCCCTCACGGACTAGCTCCAGCATAAGGGGGAGGGAAAACTGCACCAGCGGTCCGCCGCTCTTTGCTCCCAGAGCACCGCCCACCTTCTCTTCCGGCAGGTGGGGTGAGTGGTCTGTCGAAACTACATCGATGAGACCGCTATTGATGGCGGCTCTCAGAGCATCTCGGTCGCGCTCAGTCTTGATGGCGGGATTCCACTTTACCCTTGCCCCAAGTCGCTCGTAGTCCTTATCGGTAAACCAGAGGTAGTGCACGCAGACCTCCCCGGTGATCCTCTTGCTCCTGAATCCCTCTGCTGTGCGAGGCTTCAGCAATGACAGCTCGTCCTCTGTGGAGAGGTGGAGAATGTGAAGTCTTGCCCCTGTCTCCTCAGCCATGGCGACAGCTCGCCTGCTACACTCATAGCAAGCCTCTCGACTCCTAATGAGGGGATGAAACTTTACCTCCGGGTCGTCTCCGTATAGTGCAGTATACTTCGCCTTATTGGCTCGGATGATTCCCTCATCCTCGCTATGGATGCAGATCAGTGTGGGACACTCCGCAAAGATCCTCCAGAGAGTCTCCGGAGAGTCGACCAGCATATTGCCGGTACTGGAGCCCATAAAGACCTTTACCCCGGGAGTGTGCTTCAGATCAAGCCTTGCGAGTAGGTCGACATTCTCATTCGTAGCGCCGAACATAAAGGAGTAATTCCCCATCGACTCCTCCTCGGCGCGTCTCATTTTGTCCTCCCATGTCTCTATCGTGGTGGTCTGAGGGAGGGTATTGGGCATCTCAGCATAGGAGGTGACCCCTCCCAGCAGGGCGGCACCACTCTCTGATGTGATGGAGCCTTTGGCGGTCAGCCCCGGCTCCCGGAAGTGGACATGCATGTCGATCACCCCCGGGAGGCAGAGGAGTCCATCTGCCTCAAGGACCTCATCGGCTGAGGGTAGGGGCTCCCCGTCTCGGATGATCTCCGTGATACGCTCCCCGGTGATCAGGACCGATCCACGGAAAGACTCGTCCTCGTTGACGATCTCAGCGTTGTGGATCAGTAGTCTCTTCTCTTCTCGTCTCATATCCTGTTGTCTTGGGTATCTTATGGGTGAGAGACCAGTAGCGCATCTTCAGTACACCGAAGAAAGCTTCGCCAAAGATACTTGAGCTCATCTTGCTGACGCCTAGTCTCCTATTCACAAAGATGATCGGCACCTCCTGTATCTTGAAGCCACAGAGCGTCGCTGTATACTTCATCTCGATCTGGAAGGCGTACCCCTTGAAGTGGATCTTATCCAGGTCGATCGTCCGAAGCACCTCGGCTCGGTAGCAGACAAAGCCTGCCGTGGCATCGTAGACCCTCATGCCAGTGATCGTACGGACATAGAGGGAGGCGAAATAGCTCATCAGCACACGACCGAGAGGCCAATTGACCACATTGATTCCGGTCAGATATCTTGACCCCACCGCCACGTCAGCTCCACCACTGTGACACGCCTCGTAGAGCTTGGGTAGGGACTTGGGATCGTGGCTAAAGTCGGCATCCATCTCCAGGATGTAGTCGTACTCGTGCTCAAGAGCCCACTTGAAGCCGGCAATATAGGCAGTCCCGAGCCCTTGCTTACCACTGCGACTGAGCAGGAAGACCCGTCCCGGCTGCTCCTCAGCGATCTTGGTCACCTCGGCCCCGGTGCCGTCGGGCGAACCGTCGTCCACGACGAGGATGTCAAAGGAGGGATCACTCAGCTCCAGCACTGCGGCCGTGATGGCACGGATATTCTCTATCTCATTATAGGTAGGTATGATGACAAGCTGTCGCGTCATAGTTCAGTTTTCTTATCTGTGTGACTGAGGGCAAAAAAAGTGTAGGCGACGAAGACCGTACCGATCACGAAGAAGAGGATCCACATACTCTTACCCTCTACAGCGGAGCCTCCGGCGATCATATACATAGCAGCACCGAGGAAGTTCATCCGCATCAGCCGCTTGGCACGTACCCCGAGAGAACTCACTTGACGCGCATCAACAATATGACTGATGATGATCAAGAGCCCGCCCGCAAAGAGCGTCCATCCGCCCACCTGGGGAAGCCAAATATGGAGAATGGCTCCGAGGGCGCAGGCTATCAAGCCGGCCGGATAGAGTGTATTGCTGATGCTCTTGTGCGGTCCCTTCTGACCGCCTCTCTGTAGGTCTGTCATTACTTCTTGTCCGGGTCTGTGAGCAAGTAGAGATCTTCGTCCTCCTCCTTCATCAGATAGCGCTCTCTTGCATACTTCTCAAGCATATCACGCTTGTACTTGATCTCATCAAGGTGCTTCTGAGACTTCTTGATCTCATCCTTGTAATACTGATACTCCTCCTGCTTCTCCTTGAGCTGTCGGGAGGTCTTGATCTGAGACCAAATACTATGCTGACCAGGGACCACAAGCATTACGGCAAGCAGTCCGGTCATCAGGAAGAATGGATTGACGTTGTAGAAGAAGTCTTTCACCCTCTGCCAATATCCCTTAGCTGACATATATGGAAGTCTATATAAAGAGCCTATGAAGAGTTGGACAAACGTAGCACTACTATCTGACTACAAAGGTAGCAAATAATCCGCCGCTGGTGGATCGCTAAGCAATTTTGCAGAGAGCAGTCGTGTGCTCACAGGGAGTTGGTCCCTATGAGTAGGCACACGTCATTGATCCACGCTTCCTGACGGCCCGATGATTGCCTACGAGGAGGCAATCTATGCGGAGCGAAAAAGCCCGATTCAATCGTCCATCCTGACCGCCCTTATGGAGGCGTTTATCTAATACCGATATTAGAGAAGACTAATATC
>NZ_KV793752.1:2473-127833 GCF_001808555.1 Porphyromonas sp. HMSC065F10 | reverse complement strand
TCTAATACCGATATTAGAGAAGACTAATATCGATATTAGACAAGACTAATATCGGTAAAAGAATTGAGCCTGCAGTCGGGGCGATTTTTCTGACATCTGTCGGCAGACAAAAAGAGTATGTCCGGTCTCTGATCAGGAGCCAGATGGTGGTGATAGGCTTAGAGGACTATCGCAAGCGCTTTGTAGTGCCGGAATAAGTCATCAATGCTGCTTTTAGTGTCTATCTGTCCGCTCCTATGAGGGGTATATGCCCCATTCGTCGCTCTCTCTGACTAATTTTTCTGACCGCTATGATCGGGAGGTGTCGTAATAATTGTGTACTTTCGCAATTGTGAAGTACGAAGCACAAATACCTTTTTAATCATAACACGTACACATGTCAAAATTCTTATCCCTTATGACCCTTGCGGCGACCGGAGCACTTATGCTCTGCTCTCCGGTGAGCGCAACAACGGCAAGTGAGACCGCCGGCGAGGGTAAAGTCTTCACCGCTGAGGCGATGCACAAGCTCTATCGCATCGGGGGCATCCAGCTCTCTCCGGACGGGAAGCACTTCATCTACACCCGCTCTATGGCTCAGCTTGAGCAGAATAACTTCTACTCCGAGATCATGGTCGGTGAGACTGGTAAGCCCGGTAGCGGACGAGCCATCCTCGGCAAGAATGCCGGTCACTCTCCGGTCTTCCTTGACGATCAGATGATTGCTTTTGTCTCCACAAAGGGCGACAAGGCTCAGATCGCTCTCTGCAACTTAGACGGCAGTAACCTCCGCGTGGTGTCGGACTATGACTTCGATGTGATCGACTTCCTTTACTCTCCCGATCGGAAGAAGGTGGTCGTCATACGCGAGGTGATGCTTCCGGAGATCTCCAAGGAGGAGAACCCTGACCTCGGGAAGCAGACCGGCCATATCTACGATGACTTGATGTACAAGCACTGGGATGAGTGGAATGTCTCCGTACCTCAGTCCTTCATCGCCACGGTAGGCACCGATGGCAAGGTCTCCAAGGAGCTTCGCTCAATCCTCAATGAGGGCGAGCTCTTTGAGTTGCCGACCAAGCCCTTTGGCGGTACCGAGCAGCTGAGCTGGACCAAGGACAGCAAGCAGATCGCTTACTCGTGCCGCAAGAAGGTGGGTAAGGAATACGCCATCTCGACCAATACGGATATTTATCTCTTTGACCTCGAGAGTGGCAAGACGACCAATCTGACAGAGGGGATGATGGGCTACGATACCAATCCCACCTTCTCTCCCGATGGGACTAAGCTCGCGTGGCTCAGCATGGAGCATGACGGCTGTGAGTCGGACCTCCCGAGGATCTTCGTGATGGATATGAAGAGCGGGAAGAAGACCTTTGTCTCCAAGGACTATGAGTACTACCCACAGCAGCTGGGCTGGTGCTCTTGTGGTAAGAAGCTCCGCTTTGTCACCCCAGATCACGGCACATCCAATCTCTTTAGCATCAATATTGAGACCGGGAAGGCTGAGCAGATGACAAAGTACGACCTCGCTGATGTGACGGGCTTTGCAGGCGAGGGAAAGGAGATGCTCCTCACTATCCAGTCAATGGCAGAGCCGACCTCCGCCTTTGCTTACAATGTGGCAAAGGGCGAGGCGACGAAGCTGACCCCTGACAATGATGCCTTCCTTGCTGACTATCCCAATGTGACCGTACAGCGTCACATCGTTAAGACGACCGATGGCAAGGATATGATCACTTGGTTCATATTGCCGCCCAACTTTGACCCCAAAAAGAAGTATCCTACAGTCCTCTTCTGTGAGGGAGGTCCTCAAAGCCCGGTGACACAATTCTGGAGCTACCGCTGGAACTTCCGCACCTTTGCCTCCGCAGGCTTCATCATGGTAGCGCCTAATCGTCGCGGTACCATCGGCAATGGTAAGGAGTGGACGGAGCAGATCTCCGGTGACTATGGTGGTCAGAATATCAAGGACTATCTCTCTGCGATCGACTACGCTGCCACGCTCCCCTATGTGGATAAGGATCGGCTCGGTGCCACCGGTGCCAGCTATGGTGGATTCTCTGTCTACTATCTCGCCGGGCACCATGAGGGTCGCTTCAAGGCCTTTGCTGCTCACGCCGGGATGTTCAATCTCGATGCGCAGTACTTGGAGACAGAGGAGCTCTGGTTTACTAACTGGGATCTCGGTGGTCCCTTCTGGGAGACAGATAAGGAGCGGGTACGCAACTCGTACTCCTTCTCTCCCCACCACTTTGTCGACAAGTGGGACACCCCGATCCTCTGCATTGCAGGCGGGGATGACTTCCGCATCCTCTTCTCACAGGGTATGCAGGCCTTCAATGCTGCTCAGCTGCGAGGCATCCCCTCTCGTATGCTCTACTTCCCTGATGAGAGCCACTGGATCCTGAAGCCGCAGAATAGCGTCCTCTTCTATCGCACCTGGATCGACTGGATGAATAAGTGGCTCAATAAGAAGTAACACGAGCCCTACAAAGCAAAAGAGAGGCTGCCCGATCATCTCGGACAGCCTCTCTTGTGTTATAGGTCTCGGACAGGATCCCAGACGGGGGTGGAGGGAAGTGGGGCGATAAAGGTGATCGGCTCTCGGCGGACCGGATGAGTCAGAGAGAGTGAGCGGGCATGGAGAGCTATGGACGCATCTGGGAGGGGGTGAGAGGCGCCGTACTTGACATCACCGACGATCGGGCAGCCTATGGCTGCCAGCTGTACACGGATCTGGTGATGCCGTCCGGTATGGAGGTGGATCTCCAGCAGCGTCTGCCCTTCGGTAGGCTGAGCCATCACTCGATACTCCAGCACCGCCTCCTTCGCCTCCTTCGTCACCGCGCGGACCGGGTAGCTCTTATTCTGATCCCTATTGCGAAGGAGATGGTGGGTCAAAGTGGCAGCGGGGCGATCCGGACGTCCCTCGACAAGGGCGAGGTAGACCTTCTCAAGGTCGTCCCTACGGCGAAAGGCGTCATTGAGTCGTGTGAGTGCCTTGCTGGTGCGTGCGAAGAGTACCACCCCGCTCACCGGTCGGTCAAGTCGGTGTGCCACCCCGAGGAAGACAGCACCGGGCTTATTGTACTTCTCCTTGATATAGGATTTGCAGGTCTCCACAAGTGGCTCATCTCCGGTACGATCCCCCTGCACGATCTCACCGGGAGCCTTGGAGACAGCGAGCAGGTGGTTGTCCTCGTAGAGTACCTCCATCGGATCAGAGTGCCATACCACCACAGACCTGCAGCACCTGTCCGGTGATGTAGGAGGCATCATCAGAGAGGAGGAAGGCAACTGCTCGGGCAACATCCTCCGGAGTGCCTGCCCGACGAAGCGGGATCTCTGTTGTCCACGCCTTCGTCTGCTCCTCGCTGAGCTGAGAGGTCATATCAGTCAGGATAAATCCGGGAGCGACCGCATTCACACGGATGCCTCGACTACCCACCTCCTTGGCGAGCGACTTCGTGAAGCCGACGATCCCGGCCTTGGAGGCAGAGTAATTGGTCTGACCGGCATTGCCGTGTAGACCAACAACCGAGGAGAGGCTGACGATGGCTCCGCTGCGAGCGCGGATCATAGTGGGGAGTAGGGCAGAGGTGACATTGAAGACACTCTTCAGATTTGCACCGATAACGCTGTCCCACTGCTCCTCGTCCATGCGCATCAGGAGTCCATCGTGAGTGATACCGGCATTATTAACTAAGTAATCAATGGTGCCGAAGTCTCTGAGCACGTCAGCGACAAAGACCTTGGCTGCCTCGTGGTCTGCAGCATCAAGAGCGTAGGCCTTGGACTCCACACCCATTCCACGGAGCTCCTCCTCAAGAGAGGCAGTATTGGCATTGAGCGATCTGCCACAGAAGGCTATTTGGACGCCTCTCGAGGCGAGCTCGAGACAGATGGCGCGACCGATGCCACGGCTTCCACCGGTGACGATGGCGGTCTTATGAGTCTGAGTAGTAGTCATATCTGGTATTGGATTATTCTTTGTCTTCTTTATCATTGCCTATCCCCTTGAGGATAAGGTCGTAGACGATAAAGTAGGTACGCATGAGCGACTCGCGTGAGCGTCCCAGCTGACCCCGGATGTAGGGTACCTCAAGCCCCTTGAGGCAGGCGTGTAGGAGCATCGTGGTGCGGGTCGGGTCAAGTGTGGGGCGAAAGTAGCCTCCGGAAATCCCCTCCTGCAGCATCTGGCGGATGAGACGTCGCTCGAGTACATCGAAGCGCACTCTGGCCCGCTCGAGGGTGGCAATGTCATTGAAGAACTCAGCCTCCAGTGTCCCATTCCACATCACTACATTATTGATCATCTCCTCACGGTGCCCTATGTAGCGCATGAGTTTCTCCGGTGTAGGGACGGGCTGATTGACAAACTTCTCCAGCTCGCTGTAGAGGAAGTCAAACTCCTCCTTGATCACCTCTAAGTAAATGTCCTCCTTGGTGCTGAAGTAGGTGTAGAGCGTGCGGCGGCTCTTGCCGGCACTCTTGGCAATGCCATTCATCGTGGTGTCACGGAAGCCCAGCGAAGCGAAGAGGTCTCGAGCTACCTTGATGAAGTGCTGTCGAGTCCGCTCCGCCGTTGCTGTGCGACGCTTCCGCTTCTTTACCTCAGCCATTGTGCGTCACTTCTCTCGGAAGAAGATGTTGATCGGGGTGCCACTGAAGTCCCAGTTGGCCCGTATCTTATTCTCAAGGAAGCGCTTGTAAGGCTCTTTGATCCACTGCGGCAGGTTGCAGAAGAAGACGAAGCTCGGGACAGTAACACCGGGGAGCATGGTGATGTACTTGATCTTGATCATCTTTCCCTTGATCATTGGGGGCGGGGTGGCGCCTATGATAGGAAGGAGTACCTTATTGAGCTGACCGGTGGAGATACGGGTCTTCCGCTTGGCATAGATCTCCTCAGCAAGATCGAGGATCTTAAGTACCCTTTGCCTCGTCAGGGCGGAGATGAAGAGGATCGGGAAGTCTGTGAATGGAGCCAGTCTGGCGCGGATGGCTGCCTTATATGTCTCCATGACTTCCTTACCCTTCTCCTCAATCAAGTCCCACTTATTGACACAAACGATGAGACCCTTGTTATTCTTTCGGACGATGGAGTAGACATTGACATCCACAGCCTCAATGCCTTGGGTGGCGTCAAGCATCAGGACACAGACGTCAGAATTCTCTATCGCCGTGATGCTACGGAGTACAGAGTAGTACTCAATATCCTCACTCACCTTCCTCTTCTCTCTCACACCGGCGGTGTCCACGAGGAGGAGGTTGTGCCCAAAGCGATCGTAATGTGTGTAGATAGAGTCCCTCGTGGTGCCGGAGATATCGGTCACGATGTGGCGATCCTCATCCAATAGTGTATTGACTAAGGTGGACTTACCGGCATTGGGACGGCCAACGATGGCGAGACGAAGCATATCCGGTACCTTCTCCTCCTCGATGCTTTCTTCCGGAAGCATCGAGACCAAGGCATCAAGGAAGTCACCCGTGCCGGCGCCGTTTGTGGCAGAGATTGGGTAGGGGTCCCCGAGTGAGAGGGCGTAAAACTCCGCAGCATAGGCATCCATGGTAAAGTTGTCTGCTTTATTTGCCACCACCATGAGCGGCTTGTCTGTGCGGCGAAGCATATTCGCAATCTCCATATCCAGTGGCGTGAGGCCCTCCTTCACATCCACGAGGAAGACGATAAGATCTGCCTCTGCAAGACCCATCTCTACCTGCTTATTGATAGCGGACTCAAAGGTCTCATCACTCTGACCGACCCAGCCACCGGTGTCGACTATGCTGAAGGAGCGCCCCTGCCACTCGCAGCGACCATACTGACGGTCGCGGGTGGTGCCGGGGGTGTCGGAGACGATCGCCGTACGGGACTCAGTGAGGCGATTGAAGAGAGTGGACTTGCCGACATTAGGTCGACCGACAAGTGCTACCAGTTTGCTATTGGCCATAGGGTGTATCTGTCTATTGTGTTATCGGTATTGAAATAGGTTACTCAGCTCTTGGACTCGTAACCGAAGGATTGGAGTGCTCGATCGCTATTGCGCCAGTCACCGGAGACCTCCACTTCAAGGCGGAGGAAGATCTTCTTACCGAAGAATCTCTCTAAGTCTCGACGGGCAAGGGTAGAGACTTTCTTAAGCGCTATGCCGCCCTTGCCGATGATGATCCCCTTCTGGGACTCTCGCTCGACAAAGATCGTCCCTGTGATGCGGATCAGGTCATCGGACTCCTTGAAGGACTCTATTGCAACCTCGCAGGAGTAGGGGACCTCCTCCCTGTAGTAGAGGAAGATCTTCTCGCGGATAATCTCCGAGACAAAAAAGCGTGCCGGCCTATCGGTCAGCGCATCCTCGTCAAAGTAAGGGGGCGCTACCGGGAGTAGCTCGGGGATGCGCTCCTTTAGATAAGGGATGCCGGCCCCATGCAGAGCAGCAAGAGGGAGGATCTCAGTGGCATTAGGAAGCCGGTCTCTCCAGCTCTCTATAAGTGCTGCCAGCTCCTCCTGACTCATAAGATCTGCCTTATTGATCAGGACGAGGACGGGGATGTCAAGCTTGGCCACTTGAGCGATGAAGTCCGCATTCTTGTCTGCCTGCTCAATGGTATCTGTGACATAAAGGAGGATGTCGGCATCCTCAAGGGCACTGCGTGAGAAGGAGAGCATATCCTCCTGCATACGATACTTGGGCTTGAGCACCCCCGGAGTGTCGCTGTAGACGATCTGCATACGATCGCTATTGACGATGCCAATAATGCGGTGTCTCGTCGTCTGCGACTTATTGGTGATGATGCTGAGTCGGTCACCTACCAGCTGATTCATCAGGGTAGACTTACCGACATTGGGGTTGCCAACGATGTTGACAAAGCCGCTCTTGAAGTTTTCTATCTTATTCATCTACTACTCTTACTCCTCCGGTGTGTCGTAAGCCCACTTAAGTAAGGCCGTCCCATAGGTGAGACCGGCGCCAAAGGCGGTCATTATGATATTATCTCCCCTTCGTATCTGTTTCTCGCACTCACTGAGAACAATGGGTATGGATGAGGAAGAGGTGTTGCCACAGTGCCCGATATTGACTAACAGTCGGTCCATCGGCAGCTCAAGGCGCTCAGCTACAGCACTCATAATCCTGAGATTGGCTTGGTGAGGAACCACCCATGCCACTTGATCCTTGGTGAGCCCATTTCGTGTGAGTACTTCTTGCGATGTCTCGCCCATAGTCGAGACTGCGCACTTGAAGATCACTCTTCCATTCATCTTGATGAAGTGCTCCCCACTATCAATCGTCTCGTGCGAGGCGGGTCGGGCGGAGCCTCCGGCAGGGATGATCAAGTCATCGCGGTGACCGATATTCTTATTCCCGATCAGGATGTCTATCACCCCCATATCGTCCTCAGTCGGCTCAATAAGTGTCGCAGCACCTCCATCGCCGAAGAGGGGTAGGGTCGACCGATCAGAGGGGTTGGCAAAGTAGCTATTCTTCTCTGCTGTCACCAGAAGGATCTTACGATACAGCCCACTCTCGACTAAGCCTCGAGCAATCTGCAGCCCGAAGATAAATCCGCTGCATGCCGCCTGAAAGTCGTAGCAGGGCACGCCATCAGGGATCCCCGTCTCGGCTGCTATGATGGATGCCGTTGATGGGAAGATATAGTCCGGGGAGTTTGTTGAGCAGATCACCATATCTATCGTCGATAGATCCATTGGGTGACGTCTCACCAAGTCACGGATTGCCTCCACGCCCAGCACAGAGGCTCCCTCAGTGCGGTCTCTCAGTATGTGACGCTGATGGATGCCGACCCGTGTCGTGATCCACTCGTCTGAGGTGTCAACCATCTTGGCAATGTCGTCATTGGTCAATATATCCTTGGGCAGATAGTGTCCAATGGCAGTGATAGCAGCTCTGAGGTGCTTTGTCATATAATGCTATAGAGTGTACGTCTGTGCCGTAGGAAGGGGAAGGAACAAGTGTGCAATCGGCAAACCCTTCTCCTTTACAACGCCAAAGGTACAAATTTCTCATCTTATCTGATGAGTGTGCAATTTGCCTACACTGGCACTACATCCCGTAGCGTATGCATAGAGAGCAAGAACCTGTCGAAGAACTCTCCCTGTCGGCCTAGCTTTGCAGAGAGCATCCAGCGGCAGCGTCACTGAGGGTCGGTCTGCAGATCGCCTGGGCGTGAGGGGTAGAGTGTCTCGTAGGTGTTGTCATCGTAGTAGATGATGACCCTCTGCACCCGCTTGACCGACACTTTCGCAAAAGGACCGAGTGAAGGAAGACTTTTTCTCTCGGTAGGCGATTTTTCCGAGCTCGTCCGGGGCTCGGGAGTAGGCCTTTCAGTGAAGTTGGTCGCTGCTGTAGTACCTTGGAAAAGGGAGATCGTGGAGCTCTTTGCTCGCTCCTCACTATAAGCCTCTGTCCACATCGAGCCATTGCCATGTAGGAGCCATTCGTACTCGTACTGGGGGTACGTGCTGAGTATCTTCGTGATTACCTCTATGCTGGGATTATTTCTCCCGGTGAGTACGTGATTCAGCGTCGACGTATTGATGCCGGTAGACTCTGCGAAGGCGGCCTGGGTGACTCCCTCAGTCTCTATGATTAGCTTAATTCGGTCCCTTGTATCCATATATAAATGTATAATTGGTGTTCAGAGTCGTGTATACCCACTCTCACTATGCAAATATATATGTAAACATCGATACAATCCCACTTGAATGGATGGATTAACGATCACGAGTATCAATGCGTGTGTGTAGCCACTTAGAATAGTGTCAATCGTTATGGTGTTAAATTAATGGTTTCCAACACTCTATAATTCATGAAAACGTGTCAGACAGCTACTGAGGGATCCTTGCGGTTCATAAAGGCTAAATTAATTCTAAATATTCGTCTATAACTTAATGGTATTCATGGCTATACAACCTCAGATTACAAGACGCTTCCTTGAGGATTTCAGAGTGCTTATTGTTCCACGAATGGGTGGGGATAGTCCACGAGGACAGAGAGTTTTCCGAGCGGCGTCTCTGTATGTATACATTCTTTGGTCTGTATGTACGTATACCAGTGTTTACTTATGTGGATATTCGAGGGTGTCTATGATTGGAGTGTGGGGAGATAAGGTAATAATCGTAAATTTGGGAGTATGAGATGAACCTTGAATAGACGAGTGGGGGAGGCATTCCGAAATGTATGCGACAGATGAAAGACCTAACGATGTCCGTGTGCGACATACGACACTACAGCGATACGCTCTATGGCATACGCTTGGAGCCTATTGATAGGGCAATTAAGGTGACACCCTTTGCCCCCGGACAATTCGTACAGCTACGGATCCATGCACCGGAGGTACTACTGAGACGCCCTATCTCTATTTATGGAGGGAGTGAGAAGCACTTAGACCTACTGATCCAAGTGGCCGGCAAGGCGACACGTTACTTGAGAGACGCTCCCATAGGGACGAGCGTGGAGGTACTGGGACCCCTCGGTAACCACTTTAGCGATCCTATCGGTGAGAGTCCTCTATTGGTAGGTGGCGGAGTGGGCATTGCCCCCCTCCTGACGATGGGTCGCCACCTACTCAGTCAAGGATACGAGCCGACTTTTCTCCTCGGAGCTCGTACTGACAGCGCTTTTCCTGATCTTGCCCCCTTTGAGGAAGTGGGCGATCTCCTCATCACTACGGAGGATGGGAGCCTCGGCGAGCAAGGCTTCGTGACTGAGCACACTATCTGGGGCAAGAGGACATTTTCTGATATATACTGCTGTGGTCCCACCCCGATGATGAAGGCGGTTGCAGATATCGCCCGTAGGAATAAAATCAGGTGCGAAGTGTCTCTGGAGAATATGATGGCTTGTGGCATCGGTATCTGTCTCTGCTGCGTAGAGCCAACTGTGCGTGGTAATGTATGCGTCTGTACGGAGGGACCTGTATTTAATATCGAGGATCTATTGTGGCAATGAAGCAGATGAACGACTTAACGACTAGGATAGGCAGTCTCGTGCTGAAAAATCCTGTCACTACAGCCTCCGGAACCTTTGGCGATGGTGTGCTGATGAATCAGGTGTACGATGTCTCTCAGCTGGGTGGGATCTTTGCGAAAGCGGTGACGCTGGAGCCACGTCAGGGAAATCCAAAGCCGCGTATGGCGGAGACCCCCTCGGGGATGATCAATGCTGTCGGGCTGCAAAATAAGGGGCTTGACTACTGGATTGATCACATCTATCCCGAGGCCAATCAGCTGGGCACCGAGATCATCCCTAATGTGAGCGGCTCAACGATAGCCTCTTACGTGCAGGTGGCAGAGGCTCTCAATGACCTTGACCTGATACATGCGATCGAACTGAATATCTCCTGTCCCAACGTGAAGGATGGGGGAATGCTCTACGGTGTCTCTTGCGAAGGCACTGCCGAGATCGTAAAGGCAGTGCGGAGGGTATTTGATAAGACGCTCATCGTCAAGCTTACGCCCAATGTGACCAGCATCACCGACATTGCTCAGGCTGCTGTGGACGAGGGCGCTGATGCACTATCGCTGATCAATACCATTATGGCTATGGCAGTGGATGCGGAGCGTATGAGACCAAAGATCTCCACCATCACCGGTGGTCTCTCAGGCCCTGCAGTCAAGCCTGTGGCGCTAAGGATGGTGTGGCAGGTATCTCAGGTCGTCGATGTGCCGCTGATAGGTATTGGTGGGATCTGCGACTGGAGGGATGCGATCGAGTTCATCCTATGTGGTGCCTCGGCAGTTCAGATCGGCACGCAGAATTTTGTCGATCCTCTGGCTCCACTCGGTGTAATTGCAGGGATCGACGACTATATGACCCGCCACCACTTCTCGTCCATTACGGAAATGGTTGGGGCGCTGGTCACCGACTAAGGCGCCCCCCCTTGTACGACGCTCCTTTTTTTGCTTATGTCCATCCATTAGATACCATAGTTTGTGACGGACGAGAGGGAGCAGGGACACACTCGATTCTTTTACCGGTATTAGTCGTCACTAATACCGGTAAAAGAATTCACTAATACCGATATTAGACTGAGTGTTCATTTGGCAGAGGTACGCTTGGCTTTGTGAAAGACCTGATGTGATCCTTTATCTATTGATAATCAGCCTGCAGTGATCCAATTAAAATTGCTCTCTCAGCTTTGGCTATGAGGCTAAGGCTTGAGATGGCGGATCCCGAGGCGACAGCCACTGAAAAGTGGGCATTCTGAGAAGCAGAGTTGTCATTTTTTTGGTATTTTTGCACGCAATAGAATAGTCTGACAGACCAAGAGAGTAGCTTTATGTCCTACAACTTCACAGAGATAGAGAAAAAGTGGCAAGCCTGGTGGCGAGACCACAATATATATAAGGTCACGGAGGAGCCATCTAAGAAGAAGTTTTACTGCTTGGATATGTTCCCTTACCCCTCTGGAGCTGGTCTCCATGTGGGGCATCCGCTTGGCTACATTGCCTCGGACATACTGAGTAGGTACAAGCGACTCTGCGGCTTCAATGTCCTGCACCCCATGGGATATGATGCCTATGGTCTGCCGGCAGAGCAGTATGCGATCCAGACGGGACAGCATCCCGCCGTCACCACCAAGATCAATACCGACAGGTACAGGAAGCAGCTGGACAACATCGGCTTCTCTTACGACTGGAGTCGAATGGTCATGACCTGTGATCCGGAGTACTACAAGTGGACGCAGTGGGCATTTATCCAGATGTTCCACTCCTACTACGATACTGAGGAGGATAAGGCTCAGCCGATCTCCACGCTTGTGGATCACCTGTCCAAGAGGGGAACAGAAGGACTGAGCGCCGAGGGGTCTGAGGAGCTCTCGTTCAGCGCTGATGAGTGGAATGGATGGGATGAGAAGAAGCAGCAGGAGGTGCTGATGAATTACCGGCTCGCTTATAGAGGCGAGACGATGGTCAATTGGTGTCCTGCCCTTGGTACCGTGCTCGCTAATGATGAGGTGAGTGAAGGCTTATCTGTACGCGGTGGGCATCCTGTGGAGCAGAAGGTTATGAAGCAGTGGTGCCTTCGCGTGTCAGCTTATGCAGAGAGACTTCTGTCTGGTCTGGACCATATAGACTGGACACCCTCGATCAAGGAGACCCAGCGCAACTGGATCGGTCGCTCAGAGGGGGCGGAGATCACTTTTCACCTCAAGGATAGTGAAGAGTCGATTACGGTCTTCACCACGCGGGCGGATACGCTCTACGGGGTGACCTTTATGGTGCTTGCGCCAGAGAGCCCTCTGGTGCAGGAGGTGACTACGGCTGGGCAGAGGGAGGCTGTTGAGGCCTATCTTGATCGGACGAAGAGACGATCCGAGAGGGAGCGTATGATGGACCACTCGGTCTCCGGAGTCTTCTCCGGCAGCTACGCCATCCACCCAATAACGGGCGAGGAGATCCCGATCTGGATCAGCGACTATGTACTCATCGGCTATGGTACCGGTGCCGTGATGGCAGTACCGGCTCACGACTCCAGAGACTTTGCCTTTGCAAAGCACTTCTCTCTCCCTATCATCCAAGTGGTACAGGGGAGAGGCACTGAGGTGAGCGACCCGGCAACGTGGGAGGAGTCTCTTGATAGTCACGAGGGGACGATGATCCACTCCGGCTTCCTCGATGGGATGAGTGTCGATGAGGCGATCGCTGCGATGAGGGACTACGTAGACGAGCACAAGCTTGGTCGCAAGCGTGTCAATTACCGACTGAGGGATGCGATATTCAGCCGACAGAGATACTGGGGGGAGCCGATCCCCGTCTACTACAAGGACGGCATCCCTTACACGCTGGATGAGTCGGAGCTGCCACTGGAGCTCCCCGAGGTGGACAAGTATCTGCCTACAGAGTCAGGCGAGCCACCTCTCGGACGGGCCAAGGACTGGTGTACCAAGGAGGGCTACCCCCTGGAGTTGTGCACGATGCCCGGGTTTGCCGGCAGCTCAGCCTACTACCTGCGCTATATGGATCCGCACAATCGGCAGGCACTTGTCAGCAAGGAGGCTAATGAGTACTGGAGAAGTGTGGACGTCTACGTGGGGGGGACAGAGCATGCGACCGGTCACCTGATCTATAGTCGCTTCTGGAATAAATTCCTTTACGACCTCGGCTATGTCTGCGAGGATGAGCCCTTCCGTAAGCTGATCAATCAAGGCATGATCCAGGGAAAGTCAAGCTTTGCCTATCGTGTCATCGGGACCAATACTTTCGTCTCACTGGGTAAGAAGGATGCCTATGAGGTCCAGCCGATCCATGTGTCGGTCGGGATCGTCCATAATGACCGACTGGATCTGGATGCCTTCAAGGCCTCTCAGCACGAACTTAGTGATGCAGACTTTATCCTTGAGGACGATGGCTCCTATATCTGCGGTAGTGCAGTGGAGAAGATGAGCAAGTCGTACCTCAATGTGGTCAACCCTGACGATATCATCGAGCAGTATGGCGCTGATACCCTGAGGGTCTATGAGATGTTCCTCGGTCCGATAGAGCAATCCAAGCCTTGGGATACAAATGGAATCGATGGAGCCTTCCGTTTCCTCCGTCGCATCTATGGCTTCTTCTTTGATGACGAAGGGGAGTTAAAGGTGACCGATGACAAGCCGTCAAAGGACTCGCTGAAGTCCCTGCACACTGCGCTTAAGAAGGTGACCGAGGGCATTGAGTCCTACTCCTTCAATACCTGTGTGAGTGCGATGATGGTCTGCGCAAATGACCTTGCGAGCCAAAAGTGTACCTCAATGTCATTACTTCAGGACTTTATCGTAATGCTTTCTCCCTTTGCGCCGCACCTCGCTGAGGAGGTGTGGCATGCACTGGGACACTCTGATAGTGTCGTGGATGCCAAGTGGCCGGAACTAAATGAGGACTTCCTCAAGGAGTCCACGATTACCTACCCGATATCCTTCAATGGTAAGGTGCGCTTCACGATGGATCTCCCTGCAGAGATGAGTAAGGTAGAGATTGAGGAGGAGGTGCTTCGGTCTGAGGATACTCTGCGATACCTTGAGGGTAAAGAGCCTCAGAGGGTCATCGTGGTACCTCATAAGATTGTCAATATTGTCCTTGGAAAGTAAGGACGCTTTCACGAATAGTTTTATTTAACTTATAAATCATGGGCATAAGTAAATCAGCTAAGCTCTGGCGCGAGGTAGAGGATTATATCCTGATCTTCCTTACTCTGCTCCTGTACACCTTCTTCTGGAGAGGGTTTATCTTTTCGCACGAGATCACCTCGGGCGGACTCTCCGGTATCGCCTCTGTCATTACTTGGGCCTGTGATAAGGCCGGTATGACCTTTGACGTGGGTTGGCCTTATAATATCATCAATGGTATCCTAGTGATCCTGTCGGTGATCATACTGGGGTGGAAGTTCTCCATCCGCACTGTATTTAGCGTGATTGTCCTTGGTATCTCTATACCGGCTTCAGGACAATTCTTTGATACCCCGATGCTGCCCGATGATCCGGCTATGGCTGTGATCATCGGATCTATCGGTATCGGATTCAGCCTTGCAATGATCTTTGCAAGGGGTGGCTCGACGGGTGGTACCGATATTATCGCATCAATCATCAATAAGTACAAGCATATGGCCATTGGCCGTGCTCTCTTAGCGATCGATGTGATCACCGTGGGACTCTCATGGTTTATCTTTCAGGATCCGGACAAGCTGGTATACTCCTTTATCCAGATCATCACCTGCAATCTCTCGGTAGACTTCTTCCTCAATGGCTACCGTCAGTGTGTGCAGTTCTTCATCATCTCCTCTAAGTACGAAGAGATCAGTCAGCTGATCATCAAGGAGGCAGGTCGCGGTGTGACCCTGCTCAAGGGTGTAGGGGCATTCTCCGGATCTGATATGAAGGTGATGATGGTCATTGCCAGACGCGCTCAGACAGCTACGATTATGAGGATTGTGAAGGACATTGACGAGCGAGCCTTTATCACCGAGGCACCAGTGAGGGGAGTCTATGGCGAGGGCTTTGACGTCAATTATGTCAAGCCCACGAAGAAACAGAGAGAGGGGCTTGAGGAGGTGGCCTCTAAGGCGAGCCAAGGTGAGGACTAACCGGAGTAATATGTGCGAGAGACATCGGCTGCTCTTGGCGACTCACAATGAGCATAAGACTCAGGAGATAAGAGACCTAATCCTACTCGAGGGACTGCCGTATGACGTGGTGTCCCTCCACGAGATGGGCGATGATGAGGAGATAGAGGAGACGGGGACGACGATCCGCGAGAACTCTATGATCAAGGCTCAGACTTGTCATCAGCGTCACCACATGGACTGCTTCGCTGATGACACCGGTCTCGAGGTGGTAGCTCTTGATGGTCGCCCCGGCGTCTATACTGCTCGCTATGCAGGACCGGAGTGCCGTCCGGAAGATAACATCCGGAAGCTCCTACACGAGATTGATGGAGTAGAGGACCGGAGCGCAGTCTTCCGGACTGTCATCACTCTGATCTTGGATGATCAGCAGCACTGCTTTGAGGGCGAGGTCCGCGGTGTGATTACGGAAACGCCTCAGGGGGAGGGTGGATTTGGCTATGACCCGGTCTTTCGCCCTGAGGGATTTGATCGCACCTTTGCGGAGATGAGTGAGGAAGAGAAGAATCGCATCAGCCACAGAGGGAGAGCCACAGAGGCACTGATCCATTTCTTAAGGTCACTATAGTCAACAATATCCGTCCATGAGCGTGGGAGCATCGAGGATAAGTCTCTTTGAGAACGAAGAGGAGGTAAAGGCGTATAAGCTGAGTGAATTGCTCGGTAGCGTACGTCGTGCTCTCGAGACGAGCTTCAAAGGATACTACAGGATCGTGGCCGAGGTGGCGAGCATTAATTCAAATGCTTCCTCAGGACACTACTACCTGGAGCTGACAGAGACGGACACGAGTGGGCGAAAAGTTGCCTCCTCACGAGCCACTATCTGGGCAGGTAATGCTGCTCGGGTGATGCAGCGCTTCTGTGACGTGACCGGGGACTATCCGCGTGCAGGGATGGAGCTCCTGATGACTGTGAGTGTCTCCTTTCACGGGCTGTATGGTTTCTCCCTCAATATTCAAGATATTGACCCTAATCACACTCTGGGCAATCTGGAGCGCATCCGCCGCGAGACGATTGAGAGGCTAAGAAGGGATGGTATTATTGATCTCAATAAGGAGCAGTGTACTCTCCCGACACTTACCCAGAGGATAGCTGTCATATCCTCTGCGACCGCAGCAGGGTGGGGTGACTTCAAGGATCAAATGCGGAAGAGCAATCTTGCCGATCTCTTTCACTTTGATCTCTACCCAGCTACGATGCAAGGCGCTACCACCACTCAGACGGTGATACGTGCTTTGGATCGGATATATGATCACGCGGACTCGTATGATGCTGTGGTGATCTTACGAGGAGGGGGCAGTCCTATTGATCTGTCCGCATTTGACGACTACAGACTCTGTGAGTATATAGCCAACTTCTGTCTGCCGATCATTACCGCCATCGGACATGAGCGTGACTTCTCTGTAGCTGACCATGTGGCCAATACCTCCGTCAAGACGCCCACGGCAGCTGCAGAGTTTCTGATCCATCGCTTGGAGGATCAGGTAAGTAGGGTCGTCGATGCCGGAGATCACTTAAGTACTCTGCTCCTCGATCGGTATCATCGGATGCAACAGATACAGGTCGATCACCCCTCGCGACTGGGTAAGGTGCTGTCCACGCTTGAGCGTCGAGAGAGCGACCGTATGCGGCGCTCAGAGAGGTTACTGGTCAACGCTTTGCATGGTCACCAGGAAGTTCTCCGTGATAGCGTCGAGACCCTCGCCAAGCGCGCTACCTCGCTACTCTATGATCGTAGGTTGTATGTCGGCTCTCAGTCCGTTGGTCTTGAGAGCAGGCGCCAGCGTCTATCCACGATCCTGACGAGGGTTGTCCCGCAGGAGCAGGAGCGGTTGGACAACTATACCAAGCTGGCAGAGCTCTATAATCCCGAGAAAATTATGAGGCGGGGGTTCCTGCCTGTGCTACAGGGGGGACGTCAGCTCTCCTCGGTCGAAGAGGTGGACAGCGATACAGACCTCCAGATCCTGATGATCGATGGCTCCATTGAGGGGCAAGTCTCCCACATACATAAGGACAAGACACAATAGACCTATGACTAAAGAAGAGATCAAGGAAAAAGTAGACGCACTGACCTACGATGAGGCTATTGCTGAGACGGAGCGTGTGCTCTCACATCTGGAGGAGGGCAACCTGCCTATAGATGAGGTACTTAGCCAAAGTCGCTATGCGGTGGCACTGATCACTCACTGCCGGACAAAAATTGCCCAAGTAGGTAAGGAGGTCGATCGTATACTGGACGACTTGGATCCAACTCCCAACCAGGAGTAAGGGCTTAGGCACCCTGGTACAGGGCTATCATCGCTATTTGTGAGGATGGCTGCTTGATCACTGACAGCCATTATAGTATAGGGCTTGTCGTGTCACGCCTTCTTACGATAAGGGGTGAACTTTGTTAGCGTCAGCGTGCTCTCCCCACGCAACACTTCCCAGCCGAGCTTGGTCATCGTAAGGCGACAGCCCTTGCTATAGTCAATGGCGATGAGACCATTCTGAGCCATTTGGTAGACATACTCACGCCATGCCAACCAAGTCTCCTCCTTTCCGATCCCAAAGGTGGTCAGTCTGCTGAGACCTCTATCCCATAGCTCTCTCCGTTGTGATCCTATCAGGATATTTGCCACATCCTCCACAGTGATTGTCTCCTGTGCCCTCACGATGGTACTCATAACCTTTTGAGCATATATCGTACCATCAAAGGTTGCTTCCGGTGGTAAGAGGCATATGTCGCAGTTGTTGCAGACCTCCGCTGTCTCCTGCCCGAAGTATCCGAGTAGGATCTTACGTCGGCAGACGGTAGCTTCACAGAAGCGCTTCATATACTCCATCTTGGCTCTATTGAGATCCTCGTTGGAGGAGTCTTTCATAAGCAACTCAAGGATCTTAAGGTCACCATAGGAGTAGTACATCACTGCCTCTGCCGGCTGACCATCCCTTCCTACACGCCCGATCTCCTGATAGTACTGCTCTATATTCATGGGCATACTATAGTGGATCACCCATCTGACATCAGGCTTATCAATCCCCATACCGAAGGCAACTGTAGCGCACACGACCTGTACCTGACCGGAGAGGAACGCTCTGTGTACGATGAGTCGAGACTCGGGAGACATGGATGCGTGGTAAGGGAGAGCATGGATATTCTGACCATTGAGGTAGTCGGATAGCATCTCGGTGTCCTTCCGCTTGGTGCAGTAGATGATCCCACTGGAGAGGGCGCCACGCTCATCAATAAAGTCTGCTATCTCCCTCAGCTTTTCCCTCTTCCTTACCCCTCTGCGTACCGTTATGTGAATGTTGGGTCGATCAAAGTCGCCGACAATCTCGAGGGGATCAGCCAGCTGCAGCTTATTCACTATGTCCTTACGGGTTGCAGGATCCGCTGTCGCAGTGAGTGCGATGATCGGGTGATCGGGATATCTCTGCTTAAGGAAACCAAGCTGTGAGTACTCAGGTCTGAAGTCGTGTCCCCACTGACTGATGCAGTGTGCCTCGTCAATGGCAAAGAAAGAGATCTTAGCACTCCGAAGGATGTACTCCCCTGTCTGGGACATCAAGGTCTCAGGGCTGATGTAGAGCAGCTTCAGCTTCTCCTTGAGTAAAAGCAGAAGCACCTGACGCCGGGCAGCATCGGGCATAGAGCTATTGATGGTGGCAGAGGGGATGTGATGACGATTGAGCGCATCAATCTGATCTCTCATCAGCGCAATGAGCGGAGAGACCACAATGGCGCACCCGTCACGCAGAAGGGCGGGAAGCTGGTAGCAGATGGACTTACCGCCTCCTGTGGGCAAAATGACCAACTGATCACGACCCTGGAGGAGGTTTCGGCAGGCTTCTTCTTGATTGGGTCTGAAGCTATCGTACCCAAACGCCCTCTTCAGTGCCTCCTGAAGCGTCATCCTTTCTGGATCTTGACGTACTTCTGTAATTCCTCGAGCAGTAGAGAGAGTGCTTGCTGCGCAATGTAAGCGCGGTTGGTATTACGTCCCTCATCCTCATGCTCGAGCCAGCGAGAGACCGTTCCCATAGGCGAGTGGACGGCAATCCAAGCAGCGCATGCCTTGTACCCCTCACTCTCCGCCGGACCGGCGACACCGGTCGTGGATAGCGAAAATGCAGCTCCGGAGAGCTTTGCAACGTGCTCGCACATCGCCATTGCTGTCGCCTCCGAGACCAGCCCATCCCGAATCTCCCGATCTAAGAGACCGAGTACCTGCTGCTTACTATGTCGTGTATAGGTCGTCACCCCGGTATCAAACCAATCAGAGGCCCCGCTGATACTTGTAAGGGTACCAGCGATCAGACCACCGGTACAGCTCTCAGCGACGGAGAGATGAGCTCCTATGAACAGGAGGAGGTCGGAGACCTCAGCCGATAGGTGTCCTAAGTCTGACAGATACTTGTGTAATGATTTGTCGTACTCCATATGTCCAAGTCTGATTAGATCGTTATCCTCGAGTAGGGGGCGTCACTCATCTCACTACGATGGCCGGCAGCATAAAGACAGGCTCCAGCCATAGCAATCATAGCGGCATTGTCCGTTGTGTAGCTGAAGGGGGGGATGAAGACAGCCTTCCCGCTCCGCTCGCCATAGTCTACAAACGCTCGTCTCAAGCGACTATTGGCAGAGACACCGCCTGCCACGCCCACCTGATCAATATTGAGATCCTTCGCAGCCCGCTCCAGCTTCTCCATAAGGAGCTCGACCACGGTCTCCTGTAGCGAGGCACAGAGATCCTCCTTATTCTTATCAATAAAGTCCGGATCTCTCTCGAGATTGTCCCTCAGTGTATAGAGAAAAGAGGTCTTCAAGCCACTAAAGCTATAGTCGTACCCACTGATCCTGGGCTTGGCGAAGTGGAAGGCATGTGGGTTCCCCTCCTTCGCCAGTCTGTCTACAACAGGTCCACCGGGATAGCCCAGCCCCATCACCTTTGCACACTTGTCAAAGGCCTCTCCGGCAGCATCATCTATTGTCTTGCCGATGATCTCCATCTCAAGCGGACTGTGCACCAAGATGATCTGAGAGTTCCCTCCCGACACCAAGAGACAGAGGAAGGGGAAGTGCGGGACCGGTCGGTCCTCCCCGGGTTGCTGCACGAAGTGTGCCATCACATGCCCCTGAAGGTGATTGACATCAACCATCGGGATCCCCAAAGCCTGACTCATCCCCTTGGCGAAGTTGACCCCGACCAAGAGAGACCCAAGTAGTCCCGGACCTCTCGTGTATGCAATTACATCCAAGTCCTCCCGAGAAATCCCTGCCTGACGGATAGCTTCGCTCACGACGGGGACTACATTCTGCAGGTGAGCCCGACTTGCCAGCTCGGGGACGACACCACCATATTGCTCGTGAACCTTTTGGCTTGCAATAACGTTGGACAACAAGGTCTGTCCCCTCAGTACAGCTGCTGAGGTGTCATCACAGGAGGACTCGATGCCAATGATGACTTTATCGGGATCTATAGAAAACTGTGCCATACAATACTTGATTACTTACCCACAAAGATACTCATTTGTGTAGGACCATTGCATCACCAATAGTGATCTCGTCTATGATCCTCAGTATCAGAAAAAGCAAAGGACACCATAGATTGCTCTATGATGTCCCTTGCCGTAGTACAAGAGGCGATCAGGAGACAAGAGTCGGCACAGGGACTCTGATCCTCAGCTTCACATCCTTCCCTCTACCTGTCGTATCGAGTAGGTAGTGCTCACCGGGACTGACTTCACCACTGATGATGGCGTCAGTAATCATCTCCTCAATATACTGAGCAATCGCGCGCTTGAGGGGTCTTGCACCCAGCTTGGGATCAAAGCCCTTCTCAGCCACGAAGTCACGAGCCGCATCGGAGTACTCCACCAGGATATTGATGTCCTGTAGTCGCTTGTCCAGCTTGCTCAGCTCGAGGTCGGTGATCCGGCGGATATCCTTCTTATTAAGCTGATTGAAGGTGATGATCTTGTCGATACGATTGAGAAATTCGGGCGCAAAGTGCTTATTAAGAGCCTTGCGGATCACTTGATCCGCTGCCTCATTACTATCAACAGATAAGTCCTTGAAGCCTATACCGGTCCCAAATTCGCTCAACTGTCGGGTCCCGACATTCGAGGTCATGATGATGATGGTGTTCTTGAAATTGACCTTATCCCCGGTGCTATCTGTGAGCACACCATCGTCAAGGATCTGCAACATAAGGTTCTGCACATCGGGGTGAGCTTTCTCAATCTCATCAAAGAGGATGACGGAGTATGGGCGACGCTTCACCTTCACTGTCAGTTCACCGCCCTGGTCGTAACCAACGTATCCGGGTGGGGCACCGATCAAGCGTGATACGGAGTACTTCTCCATAAACTCGCTCATATCCACGCGGATCATAGCCTCCTCGGTGCCAAAGAGCTCCTTAGCAAGCATCTTGGAGAGGTAAGTCTTACCCACTCCGGACGACCCAAGGAAAAGGAAAGAGCCGATCGGCTTGCCCGGGTCGCGTAGCCCCACCTTGTTACGCTGGATGGCCGTCGCAATGTCCCGGACGACGTGGTCTTGTCCGATCACCTTAGACTTTAGCTTACCCTCCAGCTTGCCCAGAGAGCTGAGGTCATTGGCGGAGAAGGACTGCACCGGCACACCACTGCCGAGGGAGACCACATACTCCACCTCTTGAGTATCGACGAGGGTAGGGTCCCCAATGAGGTCTCCACGCTCTAAGCTTCGCTTAACCGCCTTGAGATCCTCGTGGTACTGCTTCTCTTTATCTCGCGCTTGTGAGGCAAGGTCGTAGCGTCCCTGATTGACATACTGAAGTTTAAGCTTACGTATCTCATCGATCTTATCTTGATAGGGTGTCAGGTCTACCGGCTTCTGATTCTTGATGAAGGAGTAGGCTCCCGCCTCGTCCATGGCATCGATTGCCTTGTCCGGAAATTGACGATCCGTCACGTAGCGCTCCGTCAGGTGAACTGCCGACTCAAGTGCCTTATCGGTATAAGTCACGTGGTGATGCTTCTCATAGATCGGCTGGAGCTTCTTAAGGATCAGTAGCGTCTCCTCCTCATCGGGAGCATTCACTATGACTTTCTGGAATCGCCGATCCATTGCCCCATCTTTCTCTATGCTCTTGCGGTACTCCTCGAGTGTTGTGGCACCGATACAGCGGACCTCGCCACGAGCAAGCGCGGGCTTGAGCATACTGGCAGCGTCAATACCTCCCTGAGAGTTGCCACTACCCATGAGGGCGTGTATTTCGTCTATGTAGAGGATGATGTCAGGATTGGCCTTAAGCTCGTGGATGATCTTCTTCATCCGCTCCTCAAATTGCCCCCGATACATCGATCCCGCAACCACGGAGGCCATATCTAATGATATGATCCGCTTATTGAGGAGGTAGGGCGGGACCTCACCCGCTACGATCCTCTGTGCTAGTGCCTCTACGATAGCTGTCTTGCCTACGCCTGGTTCACCGAGGAGTAGGGGGTTATTCTTCTTTTTTCTGGCGAGGATCTGGGTGATGCGCTGCAATTCCTTCTCACGACCATAGACAGGATCCAGCTTTCCTTTCTTCACTTGGTCACTGAGCCAGGTACCGAAGGAATCTAGTGTCGGGGTCTCAGTCTTACCCTCCTTACCCTTATCTCCGTTCGACTCAGGCCCATCCGGGGAGTCGTCACCATCGTGAGAGGAGGGCTGGTCAAAGAGCGTGTCAAAGTCACTCTGATCAGCTATCAGAGTCTCAGCCAGCTCGCCATATATCTCCTTATGATCAATTATATGCTTATCTAACATCTATACAACTTACTTAGTTATGGATTGGGACTCTCCTTTGCGTCCTCCATAGAAGTACCCTGGAGTGGGAACCCCTTGGAGCGAAGTACGTCCATCACTAAAGTAGTTGCATAATCTATGCCAAAGAAGGAGGGCTGGATGGCCATGTCGTAGCTCTCACAGCGTCCCCAGCGCTTACCAGTGTAGTAATTGTAGTATTGCCGTCTATTCTTATCCAGCCTAAGGAGTCGGTCAATGGCCTCCTCCTCGCTCACTCCTTCATAATCACGCTGAAGGTTCTTGACTCTGATCTCCATCGGCTCAGATATGTAGATAGTCAGGAGGTTGGGGTGATTTCGTAGAGTAAAGTCGGCAGTGTGACCAAGGAATATGGCAGAGCTTTCTCTTGCCAGCCTGAGTATCGTCTCAGCCTGCATAGAGTGGATATTCTTATTGGATAGAAAGTTGTCAGAGTAGGTGATCATAGACCCCGATGAGGCGTACTCAGCTCCATAGAAGATTGGGACTGAGAAGTCTGTATTGTCCTCATTCTGTACAAAGAGATCCCTCCGTATGTTGTGATCCTTAGCTGCTAAGTCAAATATATTATCACAGTAGACCGGCACACCAAGCCTTTCCCCCAGCCGGTGAGCAAAGGTGACGCCACCGCTACACTGAGATCTGGAGATGCAGATAGCAAATTTGTCGCTCGGTAGAGCAAGCTCCTCCTCTTGGTGGATATTATCAGACTCCTTCATGGCATAATAGTTTCTTGTCGTTATATACTCTTTAGGACAAAGTTAAGCAAACCCCTCCATATCGCTTCAACAACCACGTGCAACTACGTTGTCGTAATATTGAAGGTGAGGTGTGCTCTTATGCTTTAAGTTGTGAGTGCGTGGGTACAGGGAGCAGACACATTACACAACAGAGTAAGATCTTAATGCAGGCGGTTGGCGTAACTTCGGCGAATTCGGTGACTATGATGACTTCAGTGACTATGATGACTTCAGTGACTATGGTGACTCAGGGAAGATAGGGTGCTATGATAGATTTTTTGATCTCAACCTTTACCCGACAACAAACAATACTCTCAGAATTACCTACTTAACATAATCGCTATTATGACCAAAGAGAGTTTTGAGAAAAATCTGGTCAGAACCTCTACTGCAAATAATGTTGAGCGAATGCTATAAAGTCACCACTGTCGTGACCTATCAGAGAGACGGCGAGAAATCAGAGCAAAATTCCCCGAGTATCATGGTGAATTCTTTTACCGATATTAGTCGCACCTAATACCGGTAAAAGAATTCACTAATACCGGTATTAGTTTACCGTCGGATCGAGTAAGCTCTTGACTAATCCTTCTGACAATAGCTTCTCGCTTAGAATCAACTCGCTGCAATGTCTCTGCGGAGTCCCTAAGCTCAAATGCTCGAGATGAGAGGCTCTGTTGATAATTGATTACATTTGTGACCACTTCTGTCAGCTACGGAAGTATACATCAAGCAAATCACATATACAGTAGCAATGAAAATAACTCTGATAGGATATGGACGTATGGGTCATGCCATTGAGCAGGTGGCCCATAGCCGGGGGCACAAGATCGTTGGACGCATTGACAAAGACGATCAAGCATCTATCCCCTCCGAGACGGATGTAGTCATCGACTTCTCTACTCCTGACAGTGCTTATAATAATATTCGCAGAGCGATCGAGAGTGGCTTTCCCGTAGTCAGCGGTACTACCGGCTGGACCGATCGTATCGAAGAGATCCGGGCGCAGGTCAGAGAGCGTGATGGGGCTTTCTTTTACTCGTCCAACTTCAGCATCGGGGTCTTCCTCTTCCGTCACTTGGTGAGAGAAGCTGCTAAACTGATAAATAATCTCCCCCAATACTCAGATGTTCAGATGGAGGAGGTACACCACGTCCATAAGCTTGACTACCCCAGTGGCACTGCCCTGACTGTTGCCGGTGACATTATCTCGGAGATGGATCGATATAGAGACACAAGGGCCTATCTCGGCAATGCAGAGAAGCCTACCTTGGCCGAGGACCAGCTACTTATCCACTCTCTTCGTGAGGGAGAGGTGCCCGGCATTCACCGAGTAGCCTTTAGCAGTCCTCAGGATGTGATAAGACTGGAGCATGAAGCCTTTGGGAGAGAGGGCTTTGCTATGGGGGCGGTGATGGCTGCTGAGTTTTTGCAAGGTAAGAAGGGATGGTACGGCATGGAGGACATGCTACACTTCGATAAGTGATATGAAAAAGATAGACTTCAAGGCTGTCCCCAAGCGGGATTGGATTAAGTTCGGCGCTTGGGCGATCGCCCTACTCTTATTTGCCACTTGGGTGGGCAGTGTCTGGCTCTTCGTGATCCCTACCCTGCTGATTTTTGACAATTACATCACCCACATCATCCCTTGGCGGTGGTGGCAGAGCTCCTCGAGTAAGACTCTGCGTAGCACGATGCGACTCATAGAGGATATCGTTGTCGTCCTGATAGCGGTACAGGTACTCAATATCTTCTTCTTCCAAAACTTCAAGATCCCCTCTTCCTCACTGGAGAAGACCTCACTTGTGGGCGATCACCTCTTTGTCTCTAAGCTGAGTTTTGGACCGAGATTACCGATGACCCCGCTCGCTTTTCCTTTGGTGCACAATCAATTCCCCTGGAATGGGAAGAAAGCCTACATTGATAAGCCTCAGCTCCCCTATAAGCGCATAAGCGGTCTAGGTCGTCTTAAGCGAAATGAGCTGGTAGTCTTCAATTTCCCCGCCGGAGACACTGTCCCACTCAAGGTGACCAATCCTGACTACTACACCCTCTGTCACCTCTATGGGAGAGATCGGATCTGGAGTGATCCTCGCACGTTTGGCGAGGTGGTCGCACGTCCCGTTGACATGAGAGATCACTATGTCAAGCGCTGCGTGGGGCTTCCGGGAGACGATCTTGAGGTGCGACACAACGCCCTTTATATCAATGCGAAGGAGGTTGATACACCGCCTCACGCTCAGCTCAATTACTTCGTACAGACCGATGGCACGATGCTGTCGGAGGATGAGCTGTATGAGCTGGGAGTGGCTCGAGACGATATCGCCCTGCTGGATGGGCTGGACCAGTCTTACTACCCTCTCTATGAGCAACTGGGCTTTACGGGAGATATGACTAAGGGCTTCGGGCTCATCTACCATCTGCCCCTCACGAAGTCCATGCGGGAGACGCTCCAGAAGCACAGCGGTGTCCTCCATATCGAGGTGGAGCCGGATCCTGGACAGTCGGTCTTCACGACATACCCCCTCAGTGACTTATTTGACTGGACGAGGGATAACTATGGACCGGTCCACATCCCTGCCAAGGGCGAGACAATCCCTCTAACAGCGGAAAATCTGGCTCTCTACGAGCGGTGCATCCGGAACTTTGAGCATCACACGGTAGAGAAGACCACATCGGGTATTCTGATAGACGGCAAGCCGGCCTCGTCGTATACCTTTGAGATGGACTACTACTTCATGATGGGAGATAATAGGCACAACTCTGCCGATTCCCGCGCTTGGGGCTTCGTCCCTGAGGATCACATCGTTGGCAAGCCACTCTTCGTCTGGCTATCGCTGGATAAGGACAGGGACCTCCTCCATGGCAAGATCCGGTGGCGGAGATTTGGGACTGTGCTGAAGTAAAGAAAAGTAGTATGCTTTCTCTGCCCACCCTCTTTGCCCCTGCAATCCTGCAAGTCAAACTGATAATGGATCATCCTGAGGCGGTGATCAATGTGGGTGAGCAGTATCAGAAGCAGACGCTCCGAAATCGGACCTACTTCCTTACCCCGCAAGGCGCTACACCCTTCACGATACCGGTGGAGCGCTTTGCCTATCCCTCTCCGCCCACGTCAGAGATCTGTCTTGCCGAGCACGATCACTGGAGGCATCGCCTGGAGGAGGCACTGCGCTCCTCCTACTGCTCCACGCCCTACTGGCAGTTTTATGAGGATCAAGTGATCTCTCTCTGTCGATGTGAGGTGGGAGGCAGGCTCATAGACTTTAATCAGCATTGGCTCACCTTTATCCTCGGAGAGTGGCGTATTCCTATCCCCACGATAGTATCTGAGGGGGTGAGAGACGTGGATCACAGATCTGACATCGCCCTACCCTCCCGGCTTCGTGAAGGTAGGATGGACCTACCGAGGTATTGGCAAGTCTTTGAGGAGCAGTGTGGATTTGTACCCAACCTGTCAGCACTCGACCTACTCTTCCACTTAGGTCTGGAGGGCCGACTTTATCTCAATAGATTATGAATAAGATCTCTCGAACGACTCTACTGCTGACTGTACTCCTTCTCCTGCCCTGTCGCCTTATCGCCCAGGACTTTGGAGACTACTTTATTGACCAGACCCTTCGCCTGGACTATATCTTCTCCGGAAATGCCAGTACTCAAGACATCTCCCTGCTGGCTTACTACAAGATTCCAGGCTGGTATGGCAAGAGGCATCGCTTAGCCGAGACGCCGATGAAGGGGAATGGCACGATCACAGTCAGAGACCTTGCCACAGGGAGGGTGATCTACAAGCATCCTTTCTCATCACTCTTCCAGGAGTGGCTGAGTTACCCACAAGCACAGGAGAGTGGTAGGAGAGCATTTGAGAATGTCTCTCTAATCCCTATGCCGAAGCAACCGGTAGAGGTTAGTCTTGAGCTCCGAAATAGCCGTCACGATGTCATTGCCTCTATGACACATCGCATAGACCCGAACGATATTCTGATGACCCCGCTCGGTGAGCAGGGTATCCTGCCCTACACCACTCTTCAAGCCCCCAAGGACAGCTCCCGCGCAATCCATATAGCATTTGTAGCTGAGGGCTATACGGAAGATGAGATGGAGGACTACTTGGCGGACGCCCGTAAGGCTGTAGAGTCGATCTTCGGGCACGAGCCCTTCAAGTCTCTGCGTGATCGCTTCTCCATCATAGCGGTTCGCTCTCCCTCAGCGGAGAGCGGTGCTTCCATTCCCTCCAAGGAGATCTGGAGGGACACCGCACTCGGCTCACACTTTGACACCTTCTATAGTGAGCGCTACCTCACGACACTGCACCTCCGCAAGCTGCACGACCTCCTTGCCGGGACTCCCTACGAGCATATCATCGTACTGGTCAATACGCCCCACTATGGCGGCGGCGGGATACTCAATTCGTATAACCTCTCGATGACTAAGCACCCGGCCTTTGTGCCGGTGGTGACGCACGAGTTTGGACACAGCTTTGCCGGACTGGCGGACGAGTATGCTTACGAGGCAGAGCAGATACCGATGTATCCGACTGATGTGGAGCCGTGGGAGCAGAATATCACCACGCTGAAGGAATTTAGCGCCAAGTGGGCTGACCTACTACCCGCAGAGGTGTCCGCCATACCGACTCCGGAGGAGTGCAACTATCCCGTAGGGGTGTACGAAGGAGCCGGCTATAGCCTCAAGGGTGTCTATAGACCCTCTATGGACTGTCGTATGAGGACCAATAGCAATCCTGAGTTTTGCCCGGTTTGCCAAAGGGCTATCCGCGAAGTGATCAACTTCTACACCGACTAAGAAGCACTGATCAGTACCTCCTGACTAAGGGCTGAGTGGTACACCTGAGCAAGCCTCCCAGCTTGCTTACCTCCCTATAGGGGGTCGTCAGCACTTCCAGTCCTCGGGCCTCAAGCCACCCTTTCAGTCTCGCGAAGGCACTGTCTATGATCACCTTTTGCGGTGAGAGACTGAAAATATTTGTATTCATCTCAAAGAACTCCTCCCGGGTAATGGAGAAGACATTCTCCGGACCGAAGAGTGATACAAGAAACTCATAGTCGGAGTAGTGCCGGAATGCACCCGGGAAGATGATCGCCAAGCCCTCCCCTACCGGCTGAAAGGCACAGTCAAGGTGCAGAACGCCCCGATAGGGGTCGTGATCATCCTTGATCAACTGCAGTGGGATGATCTCTCGCTCAGGGAAGAGACCCTTGAGGAAGCCTATGGCGTACTTATTTGTACGTGCGGTGCTGTAATGGTCAAAGTCAGTCGTCAAGTGGCATCCCAAGAGTATCCGACCATCTCTAAGCAACGTCACATCCCCACCCTCCACGGAGACGTAATCGGGTGTTGTCACTATCTTGTCTGGATTTATCTGAGACCAGATCGCATCGTACGCCTTCATCTCCTGCTCTCTATCAGCAATGATATTAGCACGGACAAACGTATCTCCGATGACAAACCCCACATCACGAGCAAAGATCTGTTGCATACCCCTATGCCGACCGGGACGCAAGACAGTCACGCCCTCCCTCTCCATCAGTGAGACAAACGCCTCCACTTCGCGATTGAGATCCTCATCCAGAGGATATTGGTCGTTAAGGATGGTGTGGTATGTCTTGGCATCGTAAGCTTCCTCCAGTGCCGGCGGCTCACCATTATGGAAGGCGACACCGGCCACAACCGTATCTAGCTCTCCTACTTCGTCTAATATCTTTAAGTCAATCATAGTAAGGCAAATATAGTGTTATTTCTCTTGCTCCTCCAAGTTTAGCAACCTGATGTCCGGTATTTTCTCAAAGAAAGTGATCTGCTTCCTGGCGTACACTCGGCTATTTTTCTTCACCCTATGGACAGCTTCGTCCAGAGAGCATTGCCCCTCCAGATATTGGATCACCTCCTTGTACCCGATGGTATTAAGTGCATTGCAGTCCTTATGCGGGAGTAGGCTGCGAACCTCCTCGACAAGCCCGCTCTGAAACATCCGATCCACCCGCTGATTGATCCTCTCATAGAGGATAGGACGGGGACGAAATAGGCCCCATACCTCATGCTCATATGGAAAGTTGCGTGGAGTATGGGTGTGCCAAGAGGAAAAGGGACGATGGGTGGTAAGCCAGACCTCCAGCGCACGGATCATCCGCTTGTGGTTATTGCCATCCACAGAGGCGAGGTACTGAGGGTCCGCCTCCGCTAGTTGGGATCTAATGGGACCGATCCCATGTGTCTCAAAGCACTCCCACAGCTGTCGTCTTATCTCAGGATCCGGCTCAGGGATAGGATCCATCTGGTAGAGGAGCGCCTGAATGTACATCATCGATCCGCCAACGACAAGAGCGGTATCGTGGGTCGTGAGTACCTCATCAACGACTGCGAGGGCATCTGCTGCATAGTCGTAGGCATTGTATGGATCGGTGACCTCACGCGTTGCCACAAAGTAGTGATGGATCTCACTCATAGCCTCAGGAGAGGGGGCATCGGTCCCGATGCTCATCCCTCTGTAGAGCTGCCTGGAGTCAGCCGATATGATAGGTATGGAGAGTGAGCGAGCCAGCTCCATGGCATAAGCGGACTTACCTACTCCGGTAGGTCCGGTCAGGATGATCAGCCGCTTATCTTTCGTCAAAGGGGAAAGTCCTCAGTGGGGATCTCGTTGTCAAACTCCCCAGACTCATCTGAGGTGCCAAAACCCTCAGGATCAATCTCTGTACTGTCAAAGGCATCGCTCCCATACTCATCGGGAGTAGACTCCTCATTCAGCTTCCTCTTTCCTGTCTCGGCAACCTCAGGGGCAACGGACTTGACCTTCGGCTCCTCCTTTTTCTTGACCTCTTCCTCCGGTAACCTCTGGAGTGGTGGCTCTCCCTCTGATCGAGAAAGAACATAGGGAGAAGGAAGACTACCGGAGCTGATCTCGCGCAGCTCAATGTAAAAAGCCCTCGACCGGTCAGGGTCAAAGAGCAGCATCAGTCGCTGTCGCTCAGTATCAAGGAGCTCCGAGAGCCGAGTGCGCTCCATAAGAAACACATCCTCATCAGAGCGACTGTGGGGTGGCTCTACTTCGTAGATCGTCACCTTCTGGCTCCAAGAATGGTCTGTAATATAGATCAGACTCGGCTCCACAGGGGAGTAGCCGATCTCATCGTAGAGTGCGTTGCGCAGATCGCCAAAGGTGGCCTCACTGCCAACCCTGAGGTCTCGACGGAAGGATCGAGCTTCCGGAGAAACGATGACAAAACGATAGATCATACTCAGCGTCTCAGCCCTTCACTATTCCGCGCTTGGAGTTGCGAATAAAGTCCAGTATCCGACGTCGCTCAGGAGTGTCTTCCAGAGACGACTCAATCTCCTCTAAGGCATCACTCACATTGAGTCCTTGAGCATAGAGGATGCGGTAGGCATCGCCGATGAGTCTGATCTCGTCCTCAGTAAAATCCCTCCGACGGAGACCTACAAGATTGATCCCACAGAAGGCAATCGGCTCACGTGCTACCACAGCATAGGGAGGTATATCCTTTGTCACTTTACTGCCTCCTTGAGTCATACTATGACGTCCGATGCGGGTGAACTGATGTACTAAGACAGAGCCGCTTAGGATTGCCCAGTCGTCTATCTCCACTTCACCGGCGATCTGTGATGCGTTACCGATAATCACATGATCACCCAACACGCAGTCGTGTGCCACATGAGCATAGGCCATAATCAGGCAATCGCTACCTATGACGGTCTTGTCACGTGATGCAGTACCCCGACTAACGGTGACGTACTCTCGGATCACCGTCCTGTCCCCTATGATAGCAGTCGTTTCCTCACCCCTAAACTTCAGGTCCTGAGGAACCCCGGCGATCACTGCATAGGGATGGACCTCACACTGACAGCCGATCCGAGCACCGGACCTGACTATTGCCCCGGCATGGATATGTGTCCCAGCACCGATCTCCACATTGTCCTCAACAATTGCAAAAGCATCAATCCGGACACCCTCTCCCAATACCGCTCCGGCATTGACTAATGCCAGCTGGCTGATAGATGTATTCTTCTCTTCTGTCATTTCCCTATCTTTCACCTTCGTTATTAGCCACTACCTTGGCCACAACCTCTGCCTCGCAGACGATATTGTCCCCTACGTAGCCCACACCACGTACTCGCGCAAATCCATGTCGTACTGGCGCCAGCGGCTTGACACGATATATCACCGTATCCCCCGGCATTACTTTTTGTCTAAATCGGGCATTCTCAATGCGTGCTAGGTAGGTCGAATGTGGCCCAGGCTCATCCATTATATGGAGTACAAGGATCCCCGCAATCTGAGCAATAGACTCCACAAGCAACACCCCAGGGACAATGGGTTCACCGGGGAAGTGTCCCACGAAGAAAGGATCTCCGGCAGAGTAATTCTTCAGCCCTATAGCCTGATCAACAGTGAGATCTATCACCTTATCCACCATGAGCATCGGGTAGCGGTGAGGTAATATCCGCATTATCCCCCGGGTGTCAAGTAGGGGCTTTGCACTTAGATCGATGGATGGAGGTATGGACTCCTCCCCCTCAATCTCCTCAAGGAGCTTCATACAGAGCCTGCCATTGATAGTGTGACCCGGCTTTGTCGCAATCACACGCCCCTTGATCCGGCAGCCGGCGAGAGCCAAGTCTCCCAGCACGTCAAGGAGTTTGTGCCGTGCAGGTTCATTTGGGTATGCGAGTGGTCTATGGCTGATGTAACCAAGCTTTGAGGCGTCACTGTGATCCACCCCAAGCTCATCTGAGAGCTTGTCGAGATCGGTCTGAGATAGCTGACGATCGTAGATCACCAGCGCATTGTCCAGATCCCCACCCTTGATCAGATTATTAGCAACCAGAGCCTGCACCTCTCTCACGAAGACAAAAGTCCTCGCTGGTGCTATCTCACCGGCAAAGTCATCCCCTATCTCATAGGACGCAAACTGATGCGTCAGGATGGGAGAGTCGTAAGAGATCAGCGCATCAATAGCGAAAGTATCATCCGGGAGGAGTGTCAGCTTAGCACCTGATGCCTCATCAGAGACCTCAATCTTACGCTGCACTTTGTAGACTCTTGCTTCAGCCCTCTGCTCTACGAGACCTACTTCTGTGATCTTATCGACATAAGGCTTAGCGCTCCCGTCCAAGATCGGTGCCTCAGGTCCGTCAAGCTCTATGAGGCAATTGTCTACCCTCATAGCCGACAGCGCTGCCATCATATGCTCAATGGTACAGACAGAGAAGTCCCCATCTCTCAGCGTTGTGCAGCGATCGGACTGAGTGGCATACCGGACGAGGGCAGGTAGGATAGGCTTCCCCTGCAGGTCGGTTCTACAGATACGGATGCCGTAATTCTCCTCTGCTGGTAGGGCTCTTAGGTGGATATACCTCCCGGTGTGTAGACCTTTCCCCTCCAGCTCAAACGATCCTCCAAGGGTGTGTTGGTACGCCATCTCGCTCACTCTCCGTCTTTTGTCTTACTTATCTCGCTAAGCTTATCCAGCTCCTCTCTTAGGCGCTTCACCTCCTTAGAGAGGTCGTAGATCTGCTTATCTAACTGAGGAAGACGATCAGCCACAGCAGCGCTTCGCATCGCCTTGACATAAGGTCTCCCGGGGTAGCCAAACCAGCTGCTGCCCTCCTCCTCAATGCTCGCCATAATGCCCGTCTTAGCCCCAAAGGTCACACGATCGGCAGTCTTAAGGTGACCGGCTATGCCCACCTGTCCCCCCAGTCGATTCCACTGGCCAATGGTTGTTGAGCCGGCAACACCGGACTGAGCAGCGATAGCGGTATGCTCCTTCACCTCGCAATTATGGGCGATCTGGACGAGGTTGTCGATCTTTACTCCGCGCCGTATGATCGTTGCATCGAGGACCGCACGATCAATACAGGCATTTGCCCCTATCTCCACATCATCCTCAAGGATTACCTTGCCGGTCTGGGGAATCTTGTCCCAACCCTCAGCAGTGGGGGCGAAGCCAAATCCATCTGCTCCTAAGACCGCTCCTGAGTGTAAGATGCATCGATCTCCGACGATCGTCCGGTTGCTGATCGTCACCTGCTGATAGATCTTACAGTCCGCTCCCACAAGGCAGTCCTCACCTATATATACCTGGGCACGGACGATCGTACGGGGACCCACCTTACTATTCCTACCTATATAGACAAAAGGTCCCACAGAAGCTGTCGGATCCACATCAGCAGACGGATCCACAATGGCAAATTGCGAGATCCCAGCCTCAGGCTCGGACCCATCGCGGATCACGCTCAGCAATTTTGCCAAGCTATCATAAGGATCTGCTACACGGATCAGGGTCGTCTTCACCTCGGAGGTCGGCTGATAATCAGCCTGCACCAGCACCGCACTGCACTCTGTCGTATAGAGGTAATGCTCATAGGCAGGATTAGCGAGGAAAGTCAGTGTCCCTGCCTTCCCATTCTCTATCCCGCCAAAGTCATGAAGCTCCACATTAGGGTCTCCATCGACCACACCATGGAGGAAGTCGGCCACCTCTTGAGCTGTATATCTCATAAGCTTGTCTTCTCAAATAACGTGATGCCTCCTTAGCTCGCGCTCCATCTCCGCCTGCAGAGCGAGACTCTTCGCACGCGCAGCCTCAGCAAAGTCCTCCCCCTTGGAGGCAAAGATGATACCGCGGGATGAGTTTACTATCAGACCACACTCGCTCGTCATACCATAGTTGCACACCTCCTCGAGTGATCCGCCCTGCTTACCCACACCGGGTACGAGGAGGAAATACTCGGGGGCGATCTCGCGGATCTGATCGAAGAGCTTTGCCTGTGTTGCTCCGGCGACAAACATCAGCTGCTCATCACTGGCCCACGAAGTCGCTGTCTCTAAGACAGCCTGATAGAGCAGCCGTCCATCCTCCAATCTTAAGTGCTGGAAGTCAGCTGATCCGGCATTGGATGTAAGGGCAAGGAGCACCGTCCAGCGATCGTTATACTCCAGAAAAGGAGAGATGCTGTCGCGACCCATATATGGAGCAGTGGTGACGGCATCCGCTCCCAGCTCCTCGAAGGCAGCGTGCGCATACTGCGCCGAGGTATTACCGATATCCCCTCGCTTGGCATCGAGGATTACCATAATCTCAGGATACTTATTATGCACGTACTCAATCGTCTTCCCGAGCACCTCTAAGCCCTCAGCGCCTAATGGCTCATAGAATGCCTCATTGGGCTTATATGCTATGACAAGGTCTGCCGTAGCATCAATGATCGCTTTATTGAAAGTCAAGACTCCCTCAGCAGTCTGAGGGAGATGAGGAGGAAGTAGAGTGGAGTCACTATCCAGACCGACACAGAGGAAAGACTTCTTACGTCTGATCTGGTCAATAAGTTGCTGCTTATTCATTTCTCAGTATCCGTATTGCATTCGGGCAAAGGTAATGATTTTTGACCAAATCAGCTGTTCAGAGTCCGTCCCATAGTACTACTTATTTGGGAGCGGAACGGCTCAGAGTCAACCTTGACTAGATCTTTGTCACATATCCACATACGCAAGGCTGCTAAGAGATACAAAAAAGAGCTACGAAGCGAATGCAAAACGATATGCATTACCTCCATGTCAAGACAAATTCGTCCCCATCAATGGCGAGCAATTGAAACAATCTTGGTGATGGATTTCACGTTGTCTCAGACTTCAGATCGACCTCTCTTAGCCAATTGTGTCGGTCGGGAAGTCTGCCGGACTGTATGCCGGTGAGGTGATCGTAGAGCTCACGGCAGACCGGCCCGGGCTCACTACCATAGCCGTATATCCTACCTGTATCGAGGTCAACGATCTTGCTGATGGGACAGATCACAGCGGCAGTACCACAGGCAGCGGCTTCATTAAGGGTGCTAAGCTCCTCCACAGGGACGGGACGTCGCTCCACCGACAACCCTAGATCGCCGGCGATGGTCATTAGACTATCGTTGGTCACAGAGGCCAGGATCGACTCGGACTGCGGGGTAATGTATGTTTTCCCTCTTATCCCAAAGAAATTGGCCGATCCACACTCGTCAACGAACTTCTTCTCTTGAGGATCTAAGAAAAGGCATCCCCCTTGATAGCCCTCCTCATACGCCTCATGCATCGCACGGAAAGAGGCAGCGTAGTTGCCGCCCACCTTAAACCTCCCGGTGCCTCGCGGAGCAGCTCGGTCATACGATCGTTGGATCACTACCGGTACAGAGGTGACACCACGCTTGAAGTATGGCCCCACCGGGCAAGCATAGATCGAGAAGAGGTACTCGCTGCTCTCGCTCACACCGACATGTGGCCCCATACCTATCACGAGAGGTCGTAGGTAGAGAGCAGCACCTGAGCCGTAGGGAGGCACGAAGCGTCTATTATGCTTCACCACCAATTGGCATGCTTCTAAGAAAAGATCCTCCGGCACCTCAGGCATCATAATCCCGGCACAAGAGCTCTGTAGGCGTCGAGCATTCTCCTCTGGTCTGAAGAGGCAGACCCGACCATCCCTGCAGCGAAAGGCCTTGAGCCCCTCAAAGGCCTGCTGGCCATAATTAAGCCCCGTGGCTGCGAGATGAACCGCCACCATAGGATCGGCACACAGCTCAGGCCTGCTCCACACCCCCTTAGAGTAATAGCTCCGTACGTTGTAGTCCGTAGGATAGTAACCGAAAGTCAGTGACTCCCAGTCGGTCTCTTCTTGTGGCATTGCTTAGCTCTCTCGCTCTTACTTTGCTTTCTTGGCAGTTCCGGTGCGCTTGGCAGGTTTTTCCGCTCTCAGCTTATGGAGCTCCTCCTGTAGTGCTGTGATCTCCTCGCCCTGGTTCTCGATCGTCTTGAGGAGCGCATTGAGCTCCTCATTCTCAATTGAGCTGGGGTACTCCTCCTCTACGCGGAGGTGGAAGTCGCTCAGCACGTTCATGTAGTTATTAAAGGCGTCGTAGGGACTGCCGTATGGACTATAGAGACCTGTGTCCTTATTCTCCATAGCTGTGGACATATAGAGGAAGTGGTCGCTGCTCTGGAGGTAGGCCCAGTCTTGCTTGATTCGCCTATTGCCACTCATACGGGTCCGCTCTGCCCACTCTACCAGCTTGCCGAAGGCCTCCTGCTGGAGGATGTTACCGAGCCAAGACTTTGTCGTCTTCTCCTCCTCCGACCAAGAGATGGTGTCTAGAACGCTGATCTCATCCTCCGGCCGGAGCTGAGCAAAGACCTCAGATGGTGTCGCCATCTCTAGCCCGGCTCGCTCGATGTACTCCGGAAGTGCTCGGAAGAAGTCAAAGATGCCCGATGTGGCAGGGCAGAGATTGCCCAGCACATCATAGCTCATATCGAGGTAGGTCACCTGCTCCCCCTTGCCCCGATCAGCGAGCCAAGAGGCGTACTTGTCGGCTGTCAGCGGATACTCGTCCCAGCTCTGATCGCAGAAGCGTCGAGAGAGGTCCTCCGAGAGAGCGGCATGCCTCATCAGGAGATGAAGCTCAGGCACTACTGCACTTTGGTAGACGAAGTCGGGACTCTTCCACCCCAGCACATGCTTAGCACCCTCGGTAAGCATTCCGTGGAATCCCATCTCCGAGACTGCAAGAGCAATGTCGTCATCAAAGAGGAGCTCGGTGTTGCGTAGCACCTTTGGCTCGTAATTGAATATCGCCTTGAGAGCCGTGACATGCATCCCCACCTGACCCTTAAACTCCGCCTTGGACGGTGCAAGAGAGGATAGACTATGGGCGTAAGGCTCTGCCAGTAACTCCACGCATCCGGTCTCAGTGAGCTTACGGAAGCTGTCGATTAGCTCCGGCGTGTACATCTCTATCTGATCCAAAGCAGTTCCGGAGATAGCGAAAGCGACCTTCACCCTACCCTTTGACTCTTGGATCAGGTCGTAGATCATCTTATTAGCCGGCAAATAGGATCGCTCGGCAGCAGACCTCATATACTGCTCGTTGAGAAAGTCATCGAAGTAATAGTGGTCATTACCTATGTCGAAAAATCGGTAGCGCTTCAGGCGGAAAGGCTGATGCAGCTGAAAGACGAGGCAGAGTTTTTTCTTATCCATAGTGAGAGTTTATCTATCTGGCAGGTTATTCAAAAAAGGTATCAGGGGGTACATCACCGTCCAAGGACCTGATCGTAGAGACCACGTATCTTGAGCGCCACTTTATCCCAAGTGATCCCGGCTACCTCATCCAGCCCCCTCTTGGAGAGGAGATCGTGAAGAGCAGGATAGGTGACGAGAGCGTACATCGCGTCCGCCATAGCATCAACATCCCAGTAGTCGAGCTTGATCGCATAGGTGAGTATCTCAGAGCAGCCTGACTGCTTAGAGATGATACAGGGGACGCCACACTGCATCGCCTCAAGGGGGGTAATCCCAAAGGGCTCCGACACAGAGGGCATCACGTAGACATCGCTGGCATGGTATACCTCATACACCTGACGACCTTTCATAAAGCCTGTGAAGTGGAAGCGGTCCGAGATGCGCTTCTCCGCAACCAGGCGGATCATCTCATCCATCTTGTCTCCGCTCCCGGCCATAACGAAGCGCACATCTCTCTTCTTTGCCAGCACACGTGCTGCTGCCTCCACAAAGTACTCAGGCCCCTTCTGCATTGTCAGTCGACCGAGGAAGGTTATCACTTTATCCTTAACACCTCGCTTATCCGGGATATTGAGGATTGACTCCTCAAGAGGGATCACGGCGTTGTGTACAGCGGTCACCTTAGCGGGATCTTGATGATACTTCTCGATCACTGTCCGGCGCGTCAGCTCGCTCACACACATGATATGATCAGCATGGTCCATGCCATCCTTCTCAATGGCGTAGACTGTAGGATTGACGTTGCCACGACTGCGATCAAAGTCTGTGGCGTGTACATGGATCACGAGTGGTACTCCGAGGACTTGCTTAGCGTGTATTCCGGCTGGATAGGTCACCCAGTCGTGAGCGTGTATCAGATCGTAGTGATCGGCACGTGCGACGACACCTGCGACAATAGAGTAGTTGTTGATCTCATCGATAAGGTTGTCCCCATACTTTCCTGAGAATTGGATGCACCCTATATCGTCCGTCAGCATATACCTAAAGTCCGCATAGATGTGATCCCTCAAGTGATAGTACATCTCCGGGGTCATCACGCGACCGATCCGCTCCTCAAGGTACTCTCTTGAGGGATCCTGATAGACGATCGGCACCTCGCTGGCTCCGATGATACTCATGTATGAGCTGTCCTCATCTCCGGATGGGGCAGGCAGCATAAGTGTAATGTCCATATCCTCCTGCGAGGAAAGTCCCTTGGTGATGCCATAGGTAGCAGTCCCGAGACCTCCGGAGATGTGAGGGGGAAACTCCCAGCCAAGCATAAGTGCTTTCATACGATTACTCCTGTCTTGCTAATGGTGCTTATTCCTTACGCTCTGTGTTGAGAGCCTTATCTCCCCGCTCAGACTCCTCTGTCACTGCGGCCTCCTCATCGGCGCCTCCACGACCTTGGTCAGGCGAAGAGGAGTGGTGAGAGGTCATGCTGAGGAAGGAGTCATAGAGGTCTCCCTCCTCATCCCAGATACTCTTGTACTCCACCATTCGATTGACGATGCGGAGTATGGCCGAGACGCTCATCATGAATGAAAGGTCACTCCGCCCTCTGTAAGGCGGGGTCTCGTCATAGATCTCCGAGATGGTACCGATGCCATTTAGGCTAAGCTCCTCCTCAAAGGGGATCAGCATCCGGTCTACGAAGAAGAGGCCGGTCCGCTTGAAGAGCTTTAGGTACGCACTTAGGTAATAGTAAAGGGTCCAGGGCCACGCCCCACCTTGTACATATGCGTAGTAGCGCTCTCTCTGATTACCTCCTGCGTAGCCTTTATAGAGTGGGCTGACAGGCGATAGTGAGCGCAGTCCCTTAGGGGTCAGCAACTCCTTGGTCACATAGTCAAGGACCGATCGCTGCAGCTTGCGAGACATAGGTGAGTAGGTTAGTCCCACAGCGATGATCTGACTCGGACGGACGCTCCAGTCGAGCGGACGACCATCAGCCACGTAGTCGAGCAGGTAGCCATGCTCATTGACAAAGGTCCGGATGAAGCTCTCACGTACCTGATCGATCAGCTCCGTCACCTCCTCGTCCTCTTGCAGGTCAAAAAGGAAGCGATAGAAACAGAGAGCATTATACCACAGAGCATTATACTCCACGATATAACCTCGCCGATCCACGACTGCTGCCCCATCAATCATCGTTCCCATCCAGGTGATCGGTCGACGAGCCTCTCCTGGATCTGCGTATAGCAGACCATTTCGTCGCATCTCAAGCAGGGGTACACGACCCTCCCTGATGTAGCGGATCGCTCGTCTGAGTGTCGCCCCATATCTCTTTTTCGTCTCCTCCTTACCTGCCCATCTATAGTAGTCCTGGATCGCATTAGCAACCCAGAGGAGACTGTCCGGCTGCCAAATGTCCTCGATCACCGAATCTTCCTCTCCCTCATCGAGATAAGACCAGATCGCAGGCAGAGCCGTGTCCATCACTTTATGATAGAGCTCAGGCTCACCGATACCAAAGCTGCACGCTGTGAGCCCCACCATCTCATCCCTCAGGCGGACCCCATACCATGGGTATCCCGCCTTGAGGTAAGACTTCCCCGGTCGTGGCTCGTAGAAAAATTGCCGTGCTGAGCGTCTGAGACAAGTGGCAAAGGTATCGGCCACACCATAGCTCCGGAGGGCCTCCTCAAACGTCTCTTCCAGAGTCTCCGGGTCAATGGCACAATCGGATGCGGATAGGATGATATCCTCTCCTCGGCGAATATTAAGGGAGAAGTAACCAGGGACAGGCAGGTCCTCAACACATGCATTGCCCCGCTCCGCCTCTCTGTCGTAAAAGAAATCTCTATACCATGTCGGCTCCTGGTGCCATACCGCATCATACTTGGAGAGCTGCATATAGAGACGAGGCATCCCCTTATAGAGGCAAAGGGATACCCCATGATCCTCACTGGTGTAGCTCCAGTCGATTTTGTCATTGATATGTGTCAGCTCCCTTACGGTGCGGAAAGCGAGCATAGGCATAAGCCTCAGAGTCGTTTCTGAGTGCGCCTCCAAGAGGCGGTAGCGGATCAGGAGCTGATTGATCTTGGACGAGAAGACGATCTCCTTTGAGAGAACTACTCCACCGACGCGATAGATCGTCCGGGGGCACTCCTCGACGGAGAATTCGCGGATATACTTATGCCCGTTTGGACTCAGGGTCCCGTCATGATACTTATGCACAGCGAGGTGAAACTCTGCCCCGTGCTGGATCACCGTCTCGTCCATAGACGAGAGGAGCACATCGGGATCGGGACCGCTCTCAGACGGCACCACCAGTAGCCCATGGTACTTACGCGTATTGCATCCAACGACCGATGAGCAGTGGTAAGCTCCACGACTATTGGCATGAAGAAGCTCGAGGGGTAACGCAGTCCCCAAGTTGGTCATAATGCGACGATCAAACTTCTGATAACTCATATACTCTGCTACTTTCGTGACGTGGTCTGACATCCGGCAATCCATCAAGGTACTTTCCCATGCCTCCGGCATTGCTATGATTCCTTAGGGTGTGATCGGTGCCTTACTCCCTCCTCTCCCCAAATATACAAACAATTTAGATTTCCTCGCTATTTATAACAGGACAAAACAGTGCTGACGCATTTGAGGGTCGTCCATCAGCGGCGTGACCGCATCCGCAAGGATGTCCGTTCCGTAGGCATCGGTCAAGCCACGAAGTGGCGAAGGCGGATGTATAAGTGTTTATTCCGTAGCCCGCTCCCTTGCGGGCCGTCGCCACATCGGAGATGACCGATATTTATAGCGAGTACACCCATCCGATTGTCTGAGTATCAGTCTCTCTGACGAGTATCAGATCCTTTGCGGTAAAGCTCGAATGCATCAGCCCTGGGCATGCGGGACAGTCTCTTGTGGGAGAGACTCCAGTCCCGAGGGAATGAAACTCCAGTCCCGTAGGGGCTGGAACTTCAGTCCCGAGGGGGTGGAACTGCAGTCCCGAGGGAATGAAACTCCAGTCCCGAGGGAATGAAACTCTAGGGGTAACGCATTTGAGCTTTACAGGCATGCAAAACACACCTCTCTGAGCGTCTCTACACCGGTTGCGCTGTCTTATCGGGCGAGACGGACGAGTTTGGCTGTAGCGGACGAACCGCAGTGCACCCCAGAGGGGCCCACTGTTCCCCATCCTTAGCGATGAGTTGAATGACTTATGTAAGGCTCAAATGCGTCACCTCTGCAGGACAAAAGCCTATTGGGCAACCAACTCACTCGGTTCTTGTTACACTCATCGGATGGTTGACCGCTATCCAAGTATATCCTGCGGGACGATCCCGTGCAGAGTCCCATTTCATTTGCCCTCTATTTAGGATGACTCCTTCAGAGATTTGCCGGTAAATAAAAAAGGGATGTGTCCAGCTGGACACATCCCTTGATGAGGATTGATTATGCCTCTCCTATCAGAGTGAGAACATGGTCAGGAGGGTAACGAGGAGCGCGAGGATCGCGTACAGCTCGGGGAAGACCGCCTCGACCATGGAGATGGCAAAAACATTGTGACCATCAGCGGTGGCAGCAATACCATGAGCAAGGACCTTACCCTGCTTCATAGCTGATAGGAGACCTACCGATCCGAGGAGCAGACCACAGAGGAGGATGGCTGTGGCTGAGAGTACAGACATATCTGCTGCGATATGCTGGCTAGCGAAGTACCAGCCCACAAATCCATAGAGACCCTGAGAAGAGGGAAGCGCTGAGAGTCCTATGTACTGACCCATCTTGGAGGGATCCTTGCGCATTGCCCCGATAGCGGTAATACCGCAAAAGGATAGACCATAGCAGCTACCGATACCGGCGAGACCGACCATCAGTGCGATACCCAGGTAGGCCATTAGAAGTGTAGTAGACATAAATTGATTTACTTATTGAGTTTGTTATTGTTTTGTCAAGAATAATATATCACTTGGAGACCTTCTCCTCAATAGGAGTATAAGGTGTCCCCCCACCCTCGTACTCAGAGTTGTTGAAGTACTCCACATAGGTCAGTCTGACCGGGTGGACAAGCGAGCTGATCATCGTGAGGCAGAAATTGAGCCCGTGACCAAAGGCGAGGATTAGCAGTCCTACCGGTATCGCTGCCCAAATGGGCATAGAGGAGGTGACGGTCTCTGTGAGGGTATTGAAGACCCCACCGAGGATACCTCCCGTCAGACCGATGGCGAAGAGGCGGATATAGGAGAGGGTATCTCCCAGTAGCCCCGAGGCAGTATTGTAGGTGTCCCACAGCCCTTTGCCAAGATTGACGAAGACGCTCTTGCCGGGAGAGTTGAGGAAGAAGACCGCAAAGACGCAGAGCCCTACAACGCCCCAGAGGGTGTACTCAAGCCACTGTGGCAGCTGAATGCTGAGGGCGGGTAACCCGACCACAAGCCCGATAAAGATCACCAATGTTGGCCAAGCGAAGCTGGCGAGCGAAGCGCGGGTGCCGCTCTGGTGTCTAACCTTGAAGGCAGCCACATACTTCGCAAATAGGATCTGGACGAGTCCCAGCGCTAGGGAGATCACCATCAGGTTATCCGACGAGAGGAAGAAGTCCTTGATCGAACTGAGGAAGGGGACCTCGACGAGTGAAATGCCGAAGAAGGTGCCGGCAAGGAATCCCATCACCACAGCGGCTCCACCGAGCCACTGGAAGAGCTCTAAGTACATCTTGGCACTCTCACCCACCTTGCGCTTAAAGATCGTTGCCAATATCAGCACTACCAACCCGTATCCTGCATCTCCCGAGCACATACCGAAGAAGAGCATGAAGAAGGGTGCGATGAATGGTGTCGGGTCAAACTCCCAGTAATTAGGGAGGGAGAACATCTTTACCAGAGGCTCAAAGGCCCTGCCAAAGCGACTATTGGAGAGCTTGATGGGCACATCCTCACCATAGACAATTTCCTCCTGGACGTAGGCGATACCCTCCTCTGAGAGTGCTGCCTGCATGGCGGCATCCTGCTTGGCGGGGACATAGCCCTCCAGCACCATCAGTCGATCGTCATAGAGGCGATCAGCCTGATAGTAGGCATTGTCCATCTGGTAGGTATCGGCGAGGTGGGCCTCCTGCTTATCGAGTATCTGATCGTGGTGAGCGAGGTAGAGCTTGGAGTCCGTCAGTAGCCTTAGCTCCTCCTCCAGACTCTGTCTCTCTACCCTCAGAGAGCTAATGGATCGGTCGGGTAGACGGACCCGCTCGGCATACTCAAGCTCCGGCTCAGGCTCGTCCTCAGAGGTGATGGTGACAAAGTAGGTGGAGCGACCGGCAGTCTGAATGATCTGCGCATGGTAGAGCTCCTCCCACTCCTTATTGTACCTCTGAGAGAGGACGGTCCAGAAGGTCATATTGACCCCCTTGGCTCTAAGCTTAGAGATCAGTGTCGGATCAAAGTCGCCCCAGTATGAGAGCTCATGCTCCTGGGACTTCAGGTCAGAGAGGATCCTCGACTTCTCCCTGATACGGGCGTCAAGGTCACTGACCTGGTTCACGTAGGTGTCATAGTCCGTCAGAGTCTCCTCAGGGAAGTCTATGTGGCGGATATCCTCGGGAGTCTGCTCCTTCTGAAGCGGGTGCTGGTCCATAAGGAAGCCGAGACTCTTACGCAGATCGGCCAACTCGTCCTGCCGAGCCTTAACCTCTCTTATGCGGTCGAGCTCATTGGGATCCTTATTCTGTCGGACATGGATCACGCCTAAGGAGCGCAATTTCTGTAGGAACGCCTCGTACTCCGGCTCAAAGACCAGGAACGAGTACTTATTCATCGTCTCTATCATACTATTGCTTCCATTTCAGATTCTGCCTCCATAGCGTTGCGGCGTTTCTCCTTCTCCTCGTCAAGGTGAGCACGCATAATCTTTTGAGACGCTTTAGAGAGCGATTCTTCGTCCTCAAGATAGCGCTTTATCTTCAGGATTGCCTCCTTGAGACCGGGGATCTGTACTTTCTCGAAGAGGTTGACCTTCTGCGTCGTCTTACGTCTGGCATGCTGCAGGATGTCCAGCTCCAGGCGTCCCACCTCAGCTTGGATGCCAACGGTGGCAAGATTCTTTATCAGCTGCGTGCCCTCCATATACCAGGAGGGGGTATTAAGGAGACTAAAAGGGCGAACCTCAAAGTCTACCTCGCCCAGCACCGGTACCGGGATGCCGGCTACCTTGCGGGTCTCGAGATGGACATCCTCCACTCTGACGAGAGAGGGGTCAAACTCACTCCAGAGGGCGGTCATGGTGTCGAAATTCTCGATACTGTGCTCTACCTGAGCCTCGAGATCCTCAACCTCCTTCTTGACCCGCCGCACCTCGAGACGAAGCGCACTCTCCTTACTCTTAATCGTAGGGAGGATTCGCTCTCGGAGGTGGAGATCCTTCTTCTGCCTCTGGAGAGAAGTTTTGTTGTATTGAAATTTTACAGCCATACCTCAGTCGTACTCACCGGGATTACGCCTCCTCCTGAGAGTGACCGACCATCTCAACATCCTGTGGCCAGTATTTGTCGACAAGAGACTGCTTGATCGCCACCTCAGCGGGTGTGAAGTGCCGAGCGAAGAGCCGCCATGCCGTATCAAGCATCTCTGTGGTATTGATATTGACGTCAATGGCAAGGAGGTCATTGGCGTACTCCTTGGCGAAGTCGAGCGTACGCTCATCGTAGTCAGTGAGGTCAAATCCATTCTCCAGCTTGGTCTGAGCATTGGAGGCATCAGCGAAGAGACGAACACCGGCATTCATCACCTGGGGGTGATCCTCGCGGGTCTTCTTCCCGATCACCTGCTGCTTCAGTCGTGACAGGGAGCGGAAGGGATCGACGATGACCTTGCCGATAGTGCTATCAGTACGGAGATAGAGCTGCCCCTCGGTGATGTATCCGGTGTTGTCCGGAACTGCGTGGGTGATGTCTCCACCCGACAGTGTCGTCACGGCGATGATGGTGATGGAGCCACCAGATGGGAATTGAGCTGCCTTCTCATAGACCTTTGCCAGGTCAGAGTAGAGGGAGCCGGGCATAGAGTCCTTAGAGGGGATCTGGTCCATCTTATTGGAGACTATCGCCAGCGCATCAGCGTAGTTAGTCATATCCGTCAGGAGGACAAGCACCTTCTCATTTTTCTCCACAGCGAAGTACTCTGCTGCTGTGAGGGCCATGTGAGGGATCAGCACCCGCTCGATAGACGAGTCCTCGGTGGTATTGATGAAGGAGACGATACGATCGAGTGCTCCTGCCTCGGCAAAGGTGTTGCGGAAGTAGAGGTAGTCGTCATTCGTCAGTCCCATACCGCCAAGGATGATTTTGTCCGACTCAGCACGCATCGCCACGGTTGCCATCACCTCATTGTAGGGCTGGTCCGGGTCAGCGAAGAAGGGGATCTTCTGTCCCGTGACGAGGGTGTTATTGAGGTCGATGCCGGAGATGCCGGTTGTAATCAGCTCTGAGGGCTGCTCACGACGGACAGGATTGACAGACGGACCTCCGATCTCCACATCCTTGCCCTCAATGATCGGACCATCATCAATAGGATCTCCGTAGGCATTCATGAAGCGTCCGGTGAGAGAGTCGCCCACCTTTAGGGCGGGAGCCTTACCGAGGAAGGTCACCTCGGCATTGGTCGGGATGCCCTCCGTACCGGAGAAGACCTGAAGTGTCACCACATCGTCCTCCAGTCGGACGACCTGAGCCACACGACCATCGATGAGAGCAAGCTCATCATTACCCACACCGGTAGCACGCAGAGAGCAGGTTGCCTTGGTGATGTCGGAGATGTGGGTGTATATCTTTTGGAATGCTTTCTTAGTCATAATCAGTCTACCCTTAGGCGTTAGCCGTTTCCTCTACTACGTGAGACTTGTCCGCAAGGCGTGTCTCAACCATCTTCTTAGCCCGTTCACGGTACTTATTGTAGTCCTCGCTACGGAATTCGGAGTAATTCATCTGCCTCAGCTCGTTGATCAGCTCCTTGAAGAAGACAGAGACTTCGTTGAAGTCCTCAAACGTAAGGTCGCTCTCACAGATGTCAATCACAAGAGAGAGCATCTCTTGTTGGCGCTCCAGAGGGCACATAGCATCGATGGCATCAAAGGCATCCTGCTGGAGGATGACAAAGTCGATCAGCTCAGACTTCCAAAATGTGACATGGTAGTCTACGGGGACACCATCATCACCAAGGATATTGATCTGCTCGGCGATCTCCTGTCCCTGACGCATGCGGTGCTTGACTTGACCGACCATCTCCAGCCAGTCGGGCGAGGCAGCCTCAGCAACATACTTCTGAAACTCCGGGTACTCCAGATACTTCGAGTATGAGTCAATAGGATTGACTGCCGGATAGCGCTTCTTATCCGCGCGATCCTGTTGGAGGGCGTAGAAACAACGCGCCACCTTCTGGGTATTCTCAGTCACCGGCTCCTTGAGGTTACCACCGGCAGGGGATACGGTCCCGATGAAGGTGATCGACCCGGTCTTTCCATTCTTCAGGTGGACATAGCCGGCACGTGCATAGAAAGCCGAGATAGTGGCCGAGAGGTCCATCGGGAAAGCGTCCGGTCCGGGCAGCTCCTCCATACGATTGGACATCTCACGGAGTGCCTGAGCCCAGCGAGAGGTGGAGTCTGCCATCAGGAGCACCTTCAGTCCCATAGTCCGGTAGTACTCAGCGATCGTCATAGCGGTGTACACTGACGCCTCACGAGCCGACACCGGCATATTGGAGGTGTTGGCGATGATGATCGTGCGCTCCATCAGCTTGCGACCTGTGTGAGGATCCTCAAGCTCCGGGAATTCCTTAAAGATCTCAACCACCTCATTGGCTCGCTCACCGCACGCAGCCATGATCACGATGTCAGCCTCAGCCTGCTCCGAAATTGCATGCTGCAGGACTGTCTTACCGGTACCAAAGGCTCCCGGGATGAACCCGGTACCTCCCTCTACCATAGGATTGGAAATATCGATACAGCGGATCCCGGTCTCAAGCAACTTAAAGGGTCTCGGCTTGTCAGCATAGCAGGGCACCGCCTGACGGACGGGCCACTTCTGAGTCATGGTAATGGAGTGATCCACCCCACTCTCATCCGTCAGCACAGCCATCTCGTCGTCCACGGTGTACTGCCCCTTTTGTGTAAGCTTCTTCACCGTATACATCCCCTTGAATGTAAAGGGAACCATGATCCGGTGTGGCTGATGATTTTCCTCCACAAGACCTATCCAAGATCCGGCCTCGACAGTGTCGCCTACCTTAGCAGTCGGCTCATAGTCCCACTTCTTGTCCCGATCAAGAGGATCGGTATACTCTCCACGCTTGAGGAAGAGCCCCGTCATCTTATCCAGATCATTCTGGAGACCATCAAAGTTTTTAGAGAGCAGTCCCGGGCCGAGAGTCACCTCAAGCATATGCTGCTCAAACCGGACTTGATCACCGATCTTGAGTCCGCGGGTACTCTCATAGACCTGCACATCCACCAAGATCCCCTCGATCTTGATGACCTCAGCCATCAGCTCTGAGCCATCATCGAGGATGACAAAGCAAATCTCGTTTTGTGCGACAGGACCATTTACCTCTACAGTCACCAGGTTGGAGACCAACCCTACCACCTTACCTGTAGTTTTCATCTGTATATCGTTTTATATTGTTGTCTATCCCTAAGCTTAGAGACGGTTATGTCTCTTGGCCTCAGCCCGAAACTTCTCAAGGTCTGACCGGCTCTCATGATTGAGCTGATCGATGATCTCCCTGAAACGACTCTTGCCGATCTCTGCATCGAGAGAGCTCCAGCGACTCAGCATCTGCAGCTTAAGCAGGTAGGCCAGCATGGTATCGATGGAGAAAGTGTCAGCAAAGGTGAGACTATCCAAGTACTCCCACTTAAGCTGATCAATGCGATGCTCCCTGGCGGAGAGATCCTCCTCCTCGGAGATCTGTAGCACCTTCTGCACCACCTCTCCCTCCTCGAGGAAGCTTATATCATGCCAGTTGCCACTCCTGAGGAGACGCACCAGCTCACTATCACCGACGATCAGCCTACGAGCGTCAAGGTCGTGTCGCTTGATCGTAATAGCTGCCAGCACAAGGCGGATGGAGCGATCAAAACTAACCCAAGTGCGGACAAACTTATCCCCCCGCTTCATAACGTAGCGGAAGTAATAATTATCTAAGATATCCTCGTAGAAATGCTCTGCAGGGCGGTCAATCTCCTGATCGTGGCGATACTCATATATAAAGTCCACCAGATAGGAGGGATAGGTCTTTGGGTCGAAGTGTAGCTCCTCTCCCACCATCTCGGAGGTAATCATACCTCTCTCTGCCGCATTGACCAACCTGCGTAGCTTATCGGGCCCGACCACGTATGGGACCTGCGGCTCAGGGATCGGTCGATCATAGAGCAGAGCCACGAGTGCCCTATTGTCCTCTCTGAGGAGCAGCAGGTCCAGGAGCTGACCATCTCGGTGGGTAAGCTGCCCGCGAAGGGTCTCCACAAACTCCCTCAGAGTGAGTGGAGGATTTTTCCCGATCTCCGGTCTTAGCGTCGGCAGACCTGCTCCTAAGGCATAATACTCAGCCATAGAGGGTCACTCTTTGTCGGGTGCCGTGAAGAGAGCCTCCCGAAGCTGCGGCCGCATAAAGTCCTTGAAGTACTCCGTCAGGGCCTCCTTGCTTACCACGACCTCATAGCCCTTGTCGGCGGGTGCGATGGCAAAAGAGGCCGCCCTACCCTGGACACTCTTGATGTCAAGTCCTTTCTCCAGGATCCCGGAGGCATGGTTCATAAAGTACTTCCGGAGAGCCTCTCCATCCTCAGTAGAGACAGTGACGCTATTGCTCCCCTCTTCAAAAAGCTTTTGGCATAGTCTGAGTACCACATCGTAGAGCCTCTCAGGGTCGGCAAATGCTTGGTCAACACCCTCGCTGACAGCACGGTCGTTGATCATATCACCGATCTCCGTCCTCAGGGCATCCGAGGCGCGGTCAGCCGAGAGCTGAAGCTCCCTCAGGGAGCGCTCACGCAGCCCGGCCACTTCGCTGTCTGCTCTGGACAAAATCTCCTTAGCCTTTGCCTCAGCCTCAGCAAGGATCTTGTCTCTCTTCTCCTCTGCTGCTGCTACGATCTCCTCTGCGCGAGAGTCAGCCTTGGCGATACCATCCTTGTAGATCTTACTCGCCAGTTCTTGTACTTTGTCGTCCATACGAACTCACTCGATATAGTTGCTAATCTTATTATCCTACTTTATGACTACACGTGAACGACTTCACGCATAATGTCAGCAAACCTACCAATAATTCCGATGATAGCTACCCTCGTTTTACATTATTGATGCGACTTTGCACAGAATTCCTGTTTTTCTCCATTTTTCAAAGGTCAAGAGAGAGATGAATGCCCGATATCGCAGGTTGTTTCAAATGTGGTTTCTGAAAGAAGATGCAAAAAAAGAGAGACAACGGGAAATGACCGTTGCCTCTCTATGTATTTACACCTCCTCAGTGTTATATGTATTCTACATGGTCTACTCTCCTTGTCTGTTGACAGAGAGTATCACTCCATCATCTCCCTACGCATATTCTCTACGTAGCGAGCCTTCTCCATCTTACGACGGCGAATGTCGGAGGGCTTACGGAAGTTACGGTTATCACGCAGACGACGCATAGTGCCTGTGCGGTCAAACTTCCTCTTGAATCTCTTCAGGGCACGCTCGATATTTTCGCCCTGGCTTACCGGTACAATGATCATATAGTAATATTTTCAATGTCCACGGGGATCCATATGTCCCCGCTTCGCCTGCAAAGGTAACCTATTTAATCGGGTTTCCCAACACCCGACCGATGACACAGCCTTAGCCGTCAGGATGACCAAGATGAAGTTTTAGTTTAGATCGTTTTATTACCATTTATAAGACGTTGTATTCTTCTGAACAGGTCTTCTTGTTTTTTTGCTTCTCTACTATTTTCACCATATATGCGTTTTGCTCCAGCAATTAAAGCTTCTGTCAACTCATCTTGCGTAGTCGGCTTTTTAGTATCATCTTTTGATGTAGGATTTTCATCTGTTTTCGGATCAACAGAATCGTTAATAGATTTCTTTGGATCACGTGCATTTTGTTGTCCTGAATCATTAGGATTCTCCACATCAATAGATGTAGAAAGCCCAACTCTTAACTTCTCCTGAACCAAATCAAGTTTATCAATCGGATCTACCTTTTGTTCATTAGTGGATTCAATCTTTACCTTTGGTTGGAATAGCACAGTATCTTGAACTGTTCCGTCTGCCTTTTCAACAGGATGTGATAAGAAAGAAGTTTGTGCACTATCATCAAGTACATCTTTTATGTGTACAGTTTTAGGTGTTTTTACACCGCTTGAATCTATAGTGTAATAAGTAATAGTACGTGTAGAAGTATTGATAGTCTCTACATGTTTTCCAGACATTTTCATCAAGTAAGGACTAACAACAAAATAATTCAATGCTGTTTGAAGTTTTGCTATAAGAGCATTTTTTTCGGCTGTGTTTGCAAGATCAAGCTCAACATTACGAATCTCTTCTACATTTGAGTTATTGTTAGAATCATAATTGTATTTAAGTTCGATTTGTCTTATACCTATAGTACCATCTTCTTTTCTGAATGAAACAATCCGCGTAAGTGTAGATGTATTTCTGTCCCAATAAGATAAACAATAATTACCCTTTTGTGTTATTTGTATAACAGTCTTTGATCTTGTATTTCTATGATATGGTTCAAACAGATCCCAATTCATTTCAAGAACAAGCTTCGTAGAGTTTGCCGCATTAATTTCACCTAATACCTTACGAAAAGGTTGAGCCTTAGAAGATCTGTTTAATAACGAATCGATGATGTAAGCTCTAAGTTCTCCTCCAAGTTGCGATTGTTCAGCAGTAGGAAGCCCACCATATTGAATCGGAATGATAATTACTTGACCATCAACAGGTGATTCCTTGATTTCAACCAATAATCCGTTGATTTGTGTCTTATCAAGATGTTGTATGAAATCGTGGTAAATGTCGCGTCTAAATATTGGTTTGCCATTAGGACGATAAACACTATAGTTTCCATTTTTATCTAATTTTATATAACCATACTGTGTCTTTTTAGCGTCACTACGAACCTCTGCTATACGTTTGTATTGAGGCTTCTCAGAATTTTTCATTTCACTAATTGAAATGGCATATCCGCTATTTCTTACGAACTTGGTTATCTTGACTATTGTATGCGTGTTATTGTCATTGGTTGCATTTGCATTGTGATTTTCATGATAGTTTTGAGCAGCTTTAAAGCGTAGCGCATTCAGCCTATCCATCCCCTCTACTTGAACGGCTTTGCGATTCCGATTCTTCTCTCGAGCTTCTTCCTCGGTATCAGAAGATAGAATCTCAAAACCAATCTCATTTGGATTTTGGAAATAGAACTCAGTTGCTATACTGAATACATTATCTCCATTTGAATCCTGAGCATACAGAGGAATGTATCTCCAATAGAGTCTATCGTTTTCGGTGAGTTCCCGATAGAAGATGTTCTTACCTGCTTTGAATTCTCTCCACGTAGTAACTCGTCTAATGGCAGAAGACCTTCCATCTATGCCTTCAACAAGCTCATAGTAATCAATCTCAGTGTTGTTAGCAATTTCATTAGTAGGAATAACTATCGTGAATTGGTCTCCTTCTTTTATTTCACCTGTCAACAACTTCTCACTCTTAAGACCTCTCATATGATCCACTAAGAATGGATCACATGACCAATCTATTCGTTTCTGAATTGGTGTACTTAGGTTATACGAGGCTGTGAGATCAGGCTCTACATTCTTATTAGAATGTTCTAAGTAACTTTGATAATCGATTGCATCTAAAACCCTATTCTGATATTCCTCGTAGGTTAACTTTAGAGTAACTGGTTTGTCGTAAGAAAGAGTTCGTGGTGTTGAAGTATTGCTGGGCTGTTCAGTAGGTGTTTGTGATGTAGGTTGTGATGTCTGAGGAGTTGTAGGCTGCTGATTAGTCGGTTGTTGTTCTGATCGTCTCTGTTCCTTTCGCTTTTGATATTCTTCAATTTCGTTTGTAATATAAGCAGTACTTACACCAATTTGACTAACGTGCTTTTGATATACTTTTGCAATTACCTCTGGTGTCAGTTCTTGTAGTTCCTTATAGTCTGGATTCTCTTCTCGTAAGTGCTTCCAAACATTTGCGAGAAATCCATACATCTCATCTAATCGTCTTGTTTGTTCAGCCTTATCTCCACCTTCTTCTGCTATTCCCATTTTTACTCGTTTGACAAACTGATCCCAAGTAGGAAGCATGCTGTTATTAGATTGTCTTTGATATGTATCTACAATATCAATCACAGATCTTGTCAAAAACTCAAGAAGTATTGTATCCATCGTTTCTTCAGGCTCGGAGATATGAAATAACCCATAATTGGACAAATCTTCTGCTTGTTTGAAAGAGTTGGATTCCGAATTGCCTCCCAAGTTCAAAGGCGTGTTTTGCCATGGGATCTGATTTCTGGTCTTCATAATTAAATTTTGATTGAGTTGGTTATGGCACAAAAGAAGATGAGATGCTGCTCACATCCCTGCAAGTTACCCTACTCACGTGTACTGTTTTTAACGTTGTCTGCCTGCTCTCCTAGCTTATATCACTACTAGAATACGACAAGTCCTGAAAAAGAATTGACACCGATGGTAAGGCTATCAAGCTCTTTGCTTTTACCTACAGAATGTTTGTCCTCCGAGTAAAGTCGATGATCTCCGGTATGTAGCCAAAGGCGAGACCGGTGACGGAGTCGGCACACCCGTAGTAGACGGCAATACGTCCGCTATCCGGATCGTGGAGTGCAGCACAGGGGAAGCAGACGTTGGGCACATCCCCAACACACTCATAAAGCTCCTGCGGAGAGATGAGGTATGCCCCACTCCGTGCTGTTACCTTCCAGGGCTGATCCTTATCAAGGAGAGCAGAGCCAAAGGCGTAAACATATCCATTGGCGCTCCTGAGCACACCATGGTAGATGAGCAACCAACCCTCCGAAGTCTCGATAGGGATAGGTCCTGCTCCGATCTTGAGACACTGCCAAGCGCTTACCTCAAAGTCTGCCGGCGACATCACATGTCTATGGTGCCCCCAAAACTCCAGATCCGGAGACTCGCTGTAGAATATGTCTCCGAAGGCGGTATGACCATTGTCGCTCGGCCGGCTGAGCATAGCATAGCGACCGTTGATCTTTCGTGGGAAGAAGACGCCATTGCGATTGAATGGCAGAAATGCGTTCTCCAGCTGATGGAAGGTCCGGAAGTCGTCCGTCCAAGCCACGCCGATGGTGGGTCCATGATAGCCATTGCACCAGGAGACAAAGTAGCGACCATCGATCTCTGTCACCCGAGGGTCATATCCATAGACCCACTCCCCCACCTCAGGGATATCACAGTCGAAGACAATCTTATCCGGGGAGATATCCCAGGAGAGACCATCCTGACTAAATCCAACATGAAGACGCATCCTTCGATTGGTGTCGTCGCAGCGGAAGACCCCGGCATACCCGTCCTTGAATGGGACGACTGCACTATTGAATATGCTGTTACTTGTCGGTGTCTCATGCCGACCGATGATGGGGTTTTTGCTGTATCTCCAGAGTGGAGCATGACATCCTTGAGGGCGATCCTCCCAAGGCATATTGGGGAGAGACCTCCCGGCGATTTTTATATTATCCATATTCATTTATTTAGTGAGTTTATTACCATCTCCATCGTAGGAGAAAGGTACTACTTTTGCGCATATCAACCCGGGTATGGACACCAAGACCGCAATGAGGAAGAAGGAGCTGTACCCTACCGCATCGCTGATGGTGCCACTGATCAGGCCGGGGATCATATAGCTGAGGTTCATCAGACTATTGGCAATGGCATAGTGTGCCATGCGATGAGGACCGGGTGCCACCTGCTGCATCATGAAAAGCGTCAGGCCGACAAATCCGAAACCGTAGCCAAATTGCTCCACGACAATCCCTACCGCCGGCCACACCAGATTGGTCGGCTGTAAGAAGGCGAGGAGAAAAAAGATGATAAAAGGGAGATTGAAGATCACAGCCAGAGTGAAAAGCACCTTCCGTAGGCCATAGTGACCTATGTAGTACCCGGCCAATATGCTTCCTCCTATAAAGGCTACCGTCCCCAGGGTTCCGTAGATGAGACCAAAGTCCTTATTTGTCAGTCCCAGTCCTCCGAGATCGGTGCCGGCCTTCAGGAAGAGAGGCGCCACCTTAATGGCGAGCCCCTCTGTGAAGCGGTAGAGGAAAATAAATAGCAGGTAAAACCAGATGTGCTTCTTCTCAAAGAAACTAACAAAGATCTCCCACACCCCTTGTAGTGTCGACTTCACAGACCGCTTCTCATCCGTTACAGGGGCCTCACTATGGGGTAATACTGCCATATGCCACACACCGAGTAGCAGCATCAGGCCGCCCGCCACCAGTACCATACTCTGCCAGGAGCGGACAATCCCAATAGAGGTAGTGAGGTAGCCCACGAGATAGACCAGTCCGCCCTTGGCCAGCACCTTGGCGATGTTGTAGAAGGCACCCTGCCACCCGACAAACTTGCTCTGAAGCGTAGGCGTGAGTGCTTCCATATAGATCCCATCCCCGGCAATGTCATGCACCGACCCTGAGAGTGCCATCACAGCCATCAGGAGGAGCAGTAGCGGAAAAGACTCCTCTAAGCCAAGTGATGCTGCGATCAGGCCAAGCATAAGAGCGGATATAATCTCAGAGATAAAGACGTACTGCCGTTTACTCCCAAAGAGCTCCATCACCGGGCTGAAGAAAGGCTTTAGGCTCCACGGAAGGATCAGGAGGGAGGCCCAGAAGGTGATTTCCTTATCCGGTATGCCCATATCCTTGAAGAGTAGCAGAGAGACGTCCGAGAGCATGACCATCGGGAGCCCCATGGCGAAGTAGACTGTGGAGACCCACGAGATAGGATTGAGTTTGGTGTCGGTTTTCTTCATATTATCGGAGAGTGGAGACCGGCATACGCGAAGCATCCAGTCTCAAGAGTACAAATAAGAGCAGGGTAAAGCTTAGCAACGATGATCCGCCATAGCTGATGTAGGGGAGCGGGATGCCGATCACTGGGACGAGACCGATCACCATCCCCACATTCACCAAGAGGTGGAAGAAGAGTATGGATGCCACCGCGTAGCCGTACACACGAGCAAAGGTCTCCGGCTGGCGCTCAGCGATGTAAATGATACGGCAGATCAGGGCAAGGAAGAGGAGCAGCACGACTAAGCAGCCGATGAAGCCCTCCTCCTCACCGATGGTACAGAATATGAAATCCGTTGTCTGCTCAGGCACGTAAGAGAGCTTTGTCTGAGTCCCCTGTAAATACCCCTTGCCGAGCAGGCCTCCGGAGCCGATCGCGATGAGACTCTGATGCACATTGTATCCGGCACCGGCAGGATCGTCCTTAAGTCCCAGAGAGACGAGGATACGGGTCTGCTGGTGGGGCTGGAGGATATTGTCAAAAAAGTAACCCACCCCGGCATACATGGCCACACTCACCCCGGCAAAGGTGATCAGCCGACCAATATGTCGCCCTCTGTGACCATAAGCCTGTACGACCACCCATACCAGCAGTAGCACCAGCGCAAGGATGGCAAAGATCGAGAAGTCAACACTCACCCACAGGGAGAGGATTGCAGCCATAATCATCAGCGAGGGGGCAATCACCAAGCCGACCAACCAAGCCCGGTCAAGCTCGCAGTAAGCCTGTGCCGAGAGCACCACACCGAGGTAGATCAGTAGCGGGACAACCAATCGTCCGGCAGGGGTAACGCCCCAGACCGGCTCGGCAAACTTGAGCTCCAGCACAAAAAGCAGAGCGCAGAAGACGCCAAAGAGTGGGACAGCACTACTCAGCCCCTCCCTATAGAGGATGATGATGAATGCAGCGTAGACCAAAGCGGATCCTGTCTCTGACTGAAGGACGATGATCAGCATCGGGGCAATGATGATGGCAAAAGCGATCGCCAGGTCACGGGTCCGCTCGAGGCTAAAGTTATACTTTGACATCCACCATGCCAGCATCAGGGCGGTGGTGAGCTTGGAGAACTCCGCCGGCTGTAGCCGCACAGAGTCCGTGATCACCAACCACGACCGCGATCCCTTGATGTCCGGAGCGATGAAGATTGTCACGATCAAGAGACCGATCATGGCGAAGTAGAGCACCGGAGCAGACTGCTTCAGGAAGAAGGTGTCTATAAGCAGTATGGCAATCGCTGCACCGGCGGAGATCCCGATCCATACCAGTTGTGACAGTGCCCTACCCTCAATACTGAAGGAAGTATCGGTGATGGTATAGGTGCCATCAGCTGCATAGATGGCGAGCCACCCAATCACCACCAAGATTAGGTAAAGCAGTATGGCTAGCCAGTCAGCCCGATGCCTCAGTCCCATAGAGGTCCCGGAGGATAGTCTATTAGTCATACGCCTATCTAATTACTGAGGATAACATCGCACTCTCGTAGCTAATTGACGAGGGAGTAATAGAGTCACCATGGAGGTAGTAGTCAAGCATAAGTCTACCGATAGGGACTGCATAGGTGGCACCGAAGCCTCCATTCTCCACCATAACAGCGATGGAGACCTTGGGCTCCTCCATCGGACCAAAGCCGAGGAAGAGGGAGTGATCTTTGCCGTGAGGATTCTCTGCAGTACCGGTTTTTCCACAGATGGCAAAGTCAGATAGGTTTGCCTTACGACAGGTACCGCCTATCACCGCCATACGCATCCCCTCGGCAATCACTTGGAAATACTCTGGTCGTATCCCTGTCTCCATACGCTCAATATAGAGTGAGTCCTGAGGCATGCCGTCGATCTCCTTCACCAAGTGAGGGGTAAAGTAGTGACCCCTATTAGCTACCACAGCACCAAAATTGGCTATCTGCAATGGTGTAGCAAGGATCTCACCCTGACCGATTGATATGGAGACTATTGAGCTTGATGTCCAGCGCCCATTATGGAGCTTGTCGTATACGGCAGAGCTGGGGATATAGCCACGGCTCTCTCCCGGCAGATCCACACCGGTCTTATGTCCGAAGCCCATCTTGACAATATAGTCTCGCCAGTGATCGAAAGCCTCCTCCACGGTAGCGTAGCGGGATCTATCGTCTAAGAAAGCCCTCAGACCCCAGCAAAAATAGGCATTGCAGGAGGTGGCAATGGCATGCCTGAGATCTAATGGGGATCCGTGACCATGGCATCGGGGACGCCCCCCGAGCAGTGGGTAACCACCATGACAGGAGTACATAGTACCCGGCGTGATGCAGCCCTCCTGCAGAAAGGCTGCTGACTGCACAGTCTTGAAGGTCGATCCGGGCGGATAGGCAGCCTGAATAGCTCTATTGTAAAGAGGCTTGAGAGGATCAGTGGCGAGTGACTGGTAGTTCTTTCCCCGCTCCTTACCCACTAAGCGAGAGGGATCAAAGGTGGGAGACGAGACCAGAGCCAATACTTCGCCCGTACTCGGCTCTATCATGACGATCGCTCCACTCTTGCCTTGCATCAGACGCTCACCATAGGCCTGCAGCTTGATGTCAATGCTAAGCTTGAGATCATGCCCCGAGGTGAGCTCCTGATCATACTTACCCTCCTCATACTGGCCCTGCACCCGGCCGTGTACATCTCTGAGGAGTATAGAGGTCCCTTTATTTCCTCGCAAGAATCGCTCGTAGCTCTTCTCCAGACCCGTCGTGCCGGCATAGTCTCCGGGTGTGTAATAGGGATCCCGCTTGATGTCACCCGGACCGACCTCGCCGATACTGCCAAGCAGAAGAGCCCCTGCAGAGTAGGTATATGCCCGAGATGTATAGTGCTCTATGAGTAGACCGGGAAACTTGTATAGCTGCTCCTCTAATAGCCCTGCCTCCACTGGGGTTATCTGGGAGAAGATTGTCTGCGGCACAAAGGGCGAGTACCCCCTATTAGACTCCCGATCCTTCACTTGCTCCAGACGCTCACGTAAGTCTCGGAGGTCAATGTCCAGGATATGACAAAAGGCAAGACTATCAAAGCCCTCCATCTGTCGCATGATGACCTTTGCATCTGCCGTAGCGGTATTATAGACAACGAGACTGTCGTTGCGATCACGCATCAGACCGCGCGATGGATAGAGGGTCCGGTGGTAAAAGGCAATATTCTCCGCTGCCAGCTTATACTCCGGAGAGAGCACCTGGACATAGAAGAGTCTCGCCACGTAGACAATAACCACCAGCGTCATCACCCCTACGATGATAAAGCTACGCTCACTATACCTACTATGTGATGGTCTCATCCCCTCCTGCGCGGCATCAAGAGTGCATCAAAGATCAAGAAAAGCAACACCGTTATCACAACGGATCCGCCAATGTAGGGTAATGTGTGTACCAAGAGTCCGGTGGAGAAAAACTCAAGGAGGAATATCGAGCTGATCTGTACCAGTGTGAGGGTCAAGATATAGAGCAAGTAAGCTCCGGCTCCCATCAGTCGGGGAGTGATCAGCGGATTCTCCTCGTCCGCATTGTCGAGATCGTCCTTATCCACCAGCGCCCCCAGCAGCTTAGGGCGTAGGTAGAGCGTCAGTGCGGAGGAGGCCATATTGAGTCCCGGCGTATTCATCATCAGATCGATAAAGAGTCCTATACAAGCGGCGACGAGGGTCAGCACCCACGGCTCCGACCGGTATGGCATCTTAATAAGCGGGTAGAGGTAGATGATCGGCAAGAAGTACCGAAAGAGCAGCAGGTGGTTGAAGAGTACCACCTGCAAGAGTAGTAGCACAAGCAACAAGATACCAAGTCGGAGGGTGTACTTACTCATAGGGATCGTCTATCTGTGACAGGCTCTTCGATCACATTTCTCTCCTGGCGACTCTCATACTGCAGCACATAGACGTACTTCAGAGAGGCAAAGTGCGTGGATAGCTCCACTCGGTAAGCAAAGAAACTATCGTCAGGTGACTTCCCCGGGCCAACTACTGTCCCTACAGATAGGCCGGAGGGGAAAGAGGCCGAGTATCCGCTCGTAAAGACCGATCGTCCTGGCTCCAGCGACTGGTGCTTGGGGATATTAGTCAGCAGGGAGTGATTGATATCCTGGCCATCCCACTTCAGTATACTCACGAGGTCAGAGCCTTCCACTTTGCAGCTGATCCCGAAGGTACTATTGATCACCGGTACGACTCTCGAGTAATGATCGCTCACCGCTTGTACGATACCGACCACTCCATCTGTGCTCACGACCCCCATATCTACAGCCACACCATCTTGCTTGCCGATGTCCAAGGTCAGATAATTACTCTTGTCAAAGAGCACCATCCCCACGACCCTTCCCACTATGTAGTGGTAGGGGAAGGGTCTCTCCAGTGTGTCTCGCCCCAGGCGCTGCCAAGAGAGGGAGTCAACAGAGAGTCGCTCCAGCTGGTTGTGTAGACGGAGCACCTCACGCTCCAGCATCGCATTCCTATGAAGCAGCTCCACATTTGCCTCCTCCAGTCCTGTGTATGCACGGACAGTCTGAGCCGTCTCCATCACCCTGCCGGTAAGGTCGTTGGCAGAGCTCAGCATGACACTGGATCGGTACCTACTGCCACTAAAGAGGAGTGCCAAGGCAACCACCTCAAGGAGCAGGAAGATCAGGAGATGTCTCTTGGACCGGAGAAATTCGATGAGGCGATCCATAAAGACGATGCACAGCGAGTGAGCCACCCCCTTCCTAAGTCGGTAGTCAAGGGGTGGCGGATGAATTACTTAAAGAGCAGAGTGTACTTATCGGAGTTCTGAAGAGCAATGAAAGTGCCGTTGGCGACGGAGTATAAGGGGTCATCAGCGATCTTAAAGGGGATCTGAAACTTAGCCTGAAGCCTCTTATCAAGTCCCTTCAGCTGAGCACCTCCCCCCGCAAGGTAGATGCCGTTATTGAAAATATCGGCATACAGCTCGGGGGCAGTGTCGTCCAAAGCGTTTCCTATAGCGGTCTCTATCTTGGTGATCGACTTATCGAGACAGGTAGAGATCTCATGGTAATTGACATCCACCGTCTTAGGCAGGATACTTGCCAAGTCCTGTCCCACGACCGTATAGGGTTCAGGCTCATTGTCCAGTTGATCAAGAGCAGAGCCAACATTTTTCTTGATCTCCTCAGCGGTACGCTCACCGATGCGGATACTGTGCTCGACCTTCATATAGTCGACGATATCGTTGGTGAATTCGTCTCCCGCCACCTTGATCGACTTATTATTGACAATGCCACCAAGAGAGATCACAGCGATCTCCGTCGTACCACCACCGATATCTACGATCACATTGCCGGTAGGCTCCATCACGTCAATACCAATACCGATCGCTGCAGCCATCGGCTCATGGATGAGGTACACCTCGTTGGCCCCGGCCTTCTCAGCCGCATCGCGCACGGCACGTATCTCTACATCCGTACTGCCTGAGGGGACGCAGACGACGACCTTAAGTGAGGTGGGGAAGAAGTGTTTCTTCGTCGTAGCCATCCGGATCATCCCGCGGATCATATACTCGCAGGCGTCCAGGTCAGCGACCACGCCATCCTTAAGTGGACGGACGGTGGAGAGATCATTATTCTCCTTCTCGAAGCGACGATACGCCTCAGCGCCGACCCACTCGACCTTATCAGTCTTCTTATTTAGTGTCACATAGCTTGGCTGATCGATGATGATCTTGCCATCCTCTATGATGACCGTGTTAGCAGTACCTAAGTCTACGGCTAATTTCCTTGTCAGTGAGAAAAAGCCCATCCTGTATCTAGTAAAAAAGTTAGTGTCTAAAGTGGCGATGACCGGTGGTCACCATGGACATACCATGCTCATCGCAATAGCTTATGCTCTCCTGGTCGCGTATAGATCCGCCCGGCTGGATGACGGACACCACGCCCGCCTCATGAGCTATCTCTACACAGTCGGGGAAGGGGAAGAATGCATCAGAAGCCATGACGGATCCCTCGAGAGAGAAGCCCATCGCAGCTGCCTTGCTGATCGCCTGTCTCAGCGCCTCCACCCGAGAGGTCTGACCGTAGCCGGCACCCAAGATCTGACGATCCTTGGCGAGGACTATAGCGTTACTCTTGCAGTACTTTACCGCTTGCATCGCAAAGAGTAGATCACTCGTCTCACTCTCCGTGGGAGTCAAGTGAGTGACCACCGTGAGATCCTTAGCCTGATCCACAAGTGTATCACGCTCCTGCACCAGCACACCACCGAGGGCAGATCGGTACTGGAGAGGATACTTATCCTTGCCGATCTTGTCTCTCAGGATGATCCTGTTTTTCTTTTGTGTCAGCAGCTCCAGTGCCTCCTTGCTATACTCGGGAGCTATAAGGACCTCAATGAAGAGCTTATGCAGCTCCTCCGCAGTCTCCATATCGACCGGTCTGTTGAGTACTACGATGCCGCCAAAGGCCGATTCCGTGTCACACGCAAGAGCAGCCATATAGGCATCGCGTATGGTCTCACGGACTGCCAGCCCACAGGGAGTATTGTGCTTGACAATACCGCACGCAGGCTCGTCCATCTCCTCGATCATATGCACTGCAGCATCCACATCCAGCAGGTTATTGTAGCTAATCTGCTTGCCGTGGAGGTAGTCAAAGCGCTCCTCAAAGCCCTTACCATAGTAAGCAGCCCGCTGATGAGGGTTTTCACCATACCTCATAGGCTGACATCCCTCCATAGAGAGAGCGAAACGCTCCTCGGGGAACAGATCCTCCGACTCGTCTGCCGGATCGTCTATAGAGAGGAAGTAATTATGGATCGCAGTGTCGTAGGATGAGGAGACCTCAAAGGCAGCGCGTGCAAAGTGTCGCCTCTGCTCCAGCGTCGTCTCACCGGCCTGCTCATCGAGCATGGCAGTGAGCTCATCGTAATACTTAGCAGAGGGGATGATCACCACGTCGGAGTAATTCTTGGCGGCTGCACGGATCAGAGAGATACCGCCGATATCAATCTTCTCTATGATATCCTCATGGGAAGCCCCGGAGGCAACAGTAGCCTCAAAGGGGTAGAGATCGACGATCACAAGGTCTATCGGATCAATGTCAAAGCGACGGCAGTCCTTATCATCCTGCTCGTTACCTCGGCGAGTAAGGATCCCGCCAAAGACCACCGGATGGAGGGTCTTAACTCTCCCGCCCAGGATGGAGGGAAGACCGGTACGATCCTCCACCTTAGTACAGGGAAGGTCAAGGCTGGTGACATAGTCATAGGTGCCACCCGTGGAGAGGATCTCCACTCCACTCTGCCCTAGTTGTCTCAGGAGCTTCTCCAGCCCCTCTTTATGGTATACCGATACAAGCGCTCTGCGGATAGGCTTGCGACTCTCTGCTGATCTCGTCATATGTGGATAGTGATTATTCTTTCTCAGAAGCAGACAAACTTACATAAAAAAGGACAACTTTGGGCCCTCCTCTGACTTCTCTGCCTCCTCTCGATTGTACGATATCTCCTTGCCGAGACGAGCAATGGGGGTCCTGTAGCTGGTAGCCAGACCACCGGTGGAGGTCTCCTTGTAGAGGCTCGGGAGGTCGTGACCCGTCTGTCGCATCACCTCGACCACTTGGTCAAAAGAGACTCGGTGAAATCCATTGGAAAACGAAGCGTAGACATTGGCATCCAGTGCTCTTGCCGCCGCAAAGGCGTTACGCTCAATGCAGGGGATCTGCACGAGACCGCAGATGGGATCACAGGTCAGTCCCAAGTGGTGCTCGAGTCCCATCTCGGCTGCATACTCCACCTGATTAAGACTGCCTCCAAAGAGCTGATTGGCAGCGGCAGCAGCCATCGAGCAGGCAACGCCGACCTCACCTTGGCATCCCACCTCAGCTCCGGAGATAGAGGCATTCGTGCGACAGATGGCACCGAAGAGTCCCGCCGTAGCCATAGCCCGCAGGATCATCTTGTCCGGTATCTCCTTGGATACCTTGAGGTGATAGAGTACTCCCGGCATCACCCCCGATGAGCCACAGGTGGGACCGGTGCAGACCTGACCACCACCCGCATTCTCCTCACTTGCCGCCAAGGCGTAGGCATACACCAGCCCGCGAGACTTGGTGGAGTAGCTGTAGTTATTGGCCTGTACGTAGTACTCGCCCGCCTTACGGCGGAGATTGAGTCCTCCGGGGAGTATGCTGTCGTTGTCAAGGCCTCGCTCTACTGCGGATCGCATCACCTGCCAAGCCTCCCCCAGGTGATCCCATATCGACGAGTCCTCAAAGCGCTCCACATACTCCCAGAGCGACAGGTGCTCATCAAAGCAGTAAGCCAGGATATCTGTCATACGGTTGTGAGGATAGACCTCACTCGCCCTACTCTCATCAAACTCCTCGTTAGCCAGGTCCCCACCGCCGACACTGTAGACCGTCCACGAGTCGATGAGCTTATCCTCCTTATCCAGCGCCTCATAGTACATACCATTCGTATGGAAGCGCTTGACCGTCTGGGGCTCCCATACGATCTCTGTGGGGGCAACGGGCTCCAGCACCTCGAGGATGGCTACATCTGTCATATGCCCCTTACCGGTGGCTGCAAGGGAGCCGTAGAGAGTGACCCTGAACCTCGCCGGCGTACCTCCACTCAGACGATCAAGGAACATCAGCGCAGCCCGTCTTGGTCCCATTGTATGGCTGCTCGAGGGGCCTTTACCTATCTTATATATTGATTTAATTGTCTCCATGAGTGATAGTTGCTTATGAGAGAAGGATTACACCCTCTATGACCTTACAAAGATAGCCCAATTAAACGACTTAACGGATCAGCTGTGAAACGTAATCGCAGCATTCTTACGAAGTCCGACCCCGGTGATATAGTCTCCGAATAGCAGCCTGGCATTTACAGCACTAATCAACTGACTGTCAATAAGGAGAAGGTTAGCGGAGCACCTGCCTCACCTATCCAAGCTTACCCTCATCACTAATACCGATATTAGAGAAGTCTAATACCGATATTAGAGAACCTAATATCGGTATTAGATTTCTCTCTAACGGGATATGGTAAGGAAAACAATAGTCGAGAAAGTATGCGGACATACTTTCTCGACCAAGAAATCTGTCGGGATGAACAGACTCGAACTGTCGACCTCCACGTCCCGAACGTGGCGCGCTACCAACTGTGCTACATCCCGTACTCTTAAGTGGTGGCAAAGGTACACTTTTTTCCTCACACTTCAAGCCCCAAGCAGTCTATTTTACTCGAGACCTCCCGATTTCACTCACCTGCTCCCCACCCTCTCTCTCCACGATAATGGCACAGCATGAGATCGTAATAACACTGCGTATACACAGGACACAAGGGTAAAAAAAAGAGATCCCGGCACCGATATATGGTGCTGGGATCTCAGTACTTAGGCGAGAGACGGAACAATGTAGCGTCTCAGGCTATTGATGCATGCTGCTTAGAGCTGAGGACCGGCAGGTACGAGAGACTTACCGTGGTCGTTGGTCTCAAACTTCTTGAAGTTCTTGATGAAGCGAGCAGCGAGGTCCTTAGCCTTCTCCTCCCATGCAGCCTCACTATCGTAGGTGCTGCGAGGATCGAGGATATTAGAGTCTACGTTGGGCAGCTCTGTGGGGATCGTGAGATTGAAGTAAGGGATCTTCTTCGTGGGTGCATTCTCAATAGAGCCATCAAGGATAGCGTCTACCATTGCACGGGTCTGCTTCAGAGAGATACGCTTACCGGTACCATTCCATCCCGTATTGACGAGATAGGCCTTGGTATTGTGAGCCTTCATCTTCTTGACCAGCTCCTGAGCGTACTTGGTGGGGTGCAGAGTCAGGAAGGCTGCACCGAAGCATGCAGAGAAGGTGGGGGTAGGCTCGGTGATGCCGCGCTCTGTACCTGCGAGCTTAGCGGTAAATCCGCTGAGGAAGTAGTACTGAGTCTGAGCGTCATCAAGGAGAGATACAGGAGGCAGTACACCAAAGGCGTCAGCGGTCAGGAAGATAACGCGCTCAGCGTGACCGGCCTTGGAGATCGGCTTTACAATGTTGTCGATGTGGTAGATCGGGTAAGAGACACGAGTGTTCTCAGTGACAGACTTGTCTGCGAAGTCGATCTTACCCTCCTTGTCTACAGCGACGTTCTCGAGGAGTGCATCACGACGGATGGCGCCATAGATGGCAGGCTCACCCTCCTTGCTCAGGTTGATCACCTTAGCGTAGCAGCCACCCTCGTAATTGAAGACACCATCGTCATCCCATCCGTGCTCATCGTCACCGATCAGGAGACGCTTGGGGTCAGCGGAGAGGGTGGTCTTACCGGTACCGGAGAGACCAAAGAAGATGGCGGTATGCTCGCCATTCATATCGGTGTTGGCAGAGGAGTGCATCGAGGCCATGCCACGACGGGGGTTGAGGTAATTCATGTAGCTGAACATCCCCTTCTTCATCTCACCACCATACCAGGTGTTGAGGATCACCTGCTCGCGGCTGGTGAGGTTGAAGACAACAGCAGTCTCAGAGTGGAGACCGAGCTCCTTCCAGTTGTCCACCTTTGCCTTGGATGCATTGTAGACTACGAAGTCCGGCTCACCAAAGTTCTCAAGCTCCTCCTTGGAGGGACGGATGAACATATTGGTGACAAAGTGTGCCTGCCAAGCCACCTCGACGATGAAGCGGATCTTGACGCGGGTGTCCTCATTGGCACCGCAGAAAGCGTCCACGATGTAGAGCTTCTTGTCTGAGAGCTCATCGGTGGCAAGCTTGCGCACTACATCCCAAGTCTCCTTGGAGCAGGGGTGGTTGTCGTTATGATACTCCTCGCTGTCCCACCAGATGGTATCCTTGGAGGTCTCGTCTACGACGAAGAACTTATCCTTAGGAGAGCGACCGGTGTAGATGCCTGTCATTACGTTGACAGCGCCCAGCTCGCTCACCTGTCCCTTCTCGTAACCCTCGAGAGACGGATCAGTCTCATCCTTGAAGAGACGGTCATATGATGGGTTGTGGATGATCTCCTTGACACCCTTGATGCCGTACTTGCTTAAGTCGATGTTTGCCATAATTTAATGTTGTGTTCGTATAAAGTTTATCTTCTTTCTTACACTCTATTGGTAGCAGTAGGGGGAGCAACCGGCACTCCACTCGCATCCCCTTATTGCACGACAAAGATAATCTAAAATAGTAGCTTAACCAAGGATTTAGCGAATTATTTCATCAATACAACCCTGTTGCATTTAATTTACTCTTTTATTACCTCCGTCTCCATACGAAGCAAAGGGCACTAATCAGCGATTAGATGCCCTTTGCAAGCAGTATTCGTGACCTTGAGTTACTTGAATTCGTCCCAGCTCATGATCTCAATGTCATCCACATCCTTGGCACAGAATGCCTCGATGAAGGAAGCAGCAAGACGGGCGTTGGTCACTAAGGAAATATTGTGATCAATAGCAGCACGACGGAGTTTGTAGCCGTTGGTCAGCTCTCTCGGAGTGAGGTTTTTATTGACATTCACCACCAGATCAACCGTGTGATCTCGCACCAGATCGAGGGCTTGGGGTTCCTTACCCTCCTCGCTAGGCCAGTGGCAGAGCTCAGCAGGGACACCATTCTCGTTAAGGAAGCGACAGGTACCCTCGGTAGCGTAGATCTTGAGACCGCGCTTGATCAGCAAGCGAGCCGGCTCAAGGAGATCTACCTTTTGCTTAGCTCCACCCGTGGACATCAGCACACCTCTCTCAGGGATCTTTTGCCCTACGGCAAGCATCGACTCAAGGAGCGCCTCAGAGGGACTGTAGGAGATACAGCCTACCTCTCCTGTGGACATCATATCCACTCCCAAGACAGGATCAGCCTTCTGAAGGCGAGAGAAAGAGAATTGAGACGCCTTGACACCGACATAGTCGAGGTCAAAGACACTCTTCTCAGGCTTGTCATATGGCTTGCCAAGCATAATCTTCGTTGCCAGAGTGATAAGGTTCATCTTGAGCACCTTGGAGACGAAGGGGAAAGAGCGCGAGGCCCGGAGATTGCACTCAATCACCTTGATCTCATTTCCACGGGCAAGGTACTGCACGTTGAATGGTCCGGAGATATTAAGTGCCTTGGCGATCTGACGGGTGATGCGCTTGATGCGGCGCACCGTCTCAATGTAGATCTTCTGTCCGGGGAATTGGATAGTGGCGTCTCCGGAGTGCACACCGGCGAACTCGATATGCTCACTGATCGCATAGGCAACCAGCTCGCCCTTATCGGCAACGGCATCCATCTCGATCTCTTTCGTATTCTCCATAAAGTCGGAGATCACCACCGGGTGCTCCTGGGAGACATCCGAGGCGAGACGGAGGAAGCGCTGAAGCTCCTCCTCATTGGAGCAGACATTCATCGCTGCACCACTGAGGACATAGGAGGGACGTACCAACACCGGATAGCCAACCTTATCAACAAAATCCTTAACATCGTCAAATGAGGTCAGCTCGCTCCACGCCGGCTGGTCAATGCCCAAGCTGTCGCACATCTCGGAGAACTTGTATCTATCCTCCGCATGGTCGACATCCTCCGGCTGAGTGCCGAGGACCTTGCAGCCACAGCGGTGGAGCCTCATAGCGAGGTTGTTGGGGATCTGACCACCGGTCGACAGGATCGTGCCATAAGGCTGCTCCAGGTCAATGATGTCAAGTACCCGCTCCAGAGTCAGCTCATCAAAGTAGAGCCTATCTGACATGTCGTAGTCGGTGCTGACGGTCTCGGGGTTGTAATTGATCATGATGGAGTGGTAGCCCTCCTCCTTGATCGTATTGAGGGCAGAGACGCCACACCAATCAAACTCAACCGAGCTACCGATGTGGTATGCCCCTGAGCCAAGCACGATCACACTCTTGTCCCCATCCTCAAAGGAAACATCGTGACGATGACCATCGTAGGTCAGGTAGAGGTAATTGGTCTTGGCAGGGTACTCTGCAGCAAGAGTATCTATCTGGCGCACCACCGGGGTGATACCCATACTCTTTCGAAGCTCTCGGACCTCCAGCTGAGCCGCATCCATATCCTTGATCGTGTGCTTGAGCACCGCGCGGGCGATCTGGAAGTCGGAGAAGCCCTGTACCTTTGCCCTCCTCATCAGCTCAGGCGAGATGTCGCTGATCTGTGACAGGGTCTCCAGCTCCTCAGCCGTATTGATGATATTGTGCAGTTTGTGGAGGAAGAATTTGTCGATCTTAGTCAGATCGTGGATCTGATCGATCGTATACCCTGCTCGGAAAGCCTTACTGATGACAAAAATGCGGTTGTCGGTAGGCTCCCGTAGGGACTTGTCTATGTCCGGGATGACCAGCTCCTTATTCTCGACGAAGCCGTGCATTCCCTGACCGATCATCCGAAGCCCCTTCTGGATCGCTTCCTCGATGGTGCGACCGATGGCCATGATCTCACCTACAGACTTCATGCTGGAGCCGATCTCACGCGATACACCGGCAAACTTGCTGAGGTCCCATCTGGGGATCTTGCAGACGATGTAATCGAGTGCCGGCTCAAAGAAGGCAGAAGTAGTCTGAGTAACGCTATTCTTCAGCTCATGAAGACCATATCCCATACCGAGCTTGGCAGCCACAAAGGCGAGCGGATAGCCGGTGGCCTTGGAGGCGAGTGCTGAGGAGCGGCTTAGACGAGCATTGACCTCAATGACACGATAATCCTCGCTCTGGGTGTCCAAGGCATACTGGACATTGCACTCCCCCACAATACCTATGTGGCGGACGATACGGATGGCGATGTCGCGGAGCTTCTGAAACTCTGAGTTGGTCAAGGTCTGAGAGGGAGCAACGACGATACTCTCACCGGTATGGATGCCGAGCGGGTCGAAGTTCTCCATATTGCAGACCGTTATGCAATTGTCATACTTATCGCGCACAACCTCGTACTCGATCTCCTTCCACCCCTTAAGGCTCTTCTCGACCAGTACCTGAGGAGAGAAGGAGAAAGCACGCTCGCAGAGAGCATTTAGCTCCTCCTCGTTGTCGCAAAAGCCACTCCCCATACCACCGAGGGCGTAGGCCGCACGGATGATGACAGGATAGCCGAGCTTCTTAGCAGCCTCGCGGGCATGCTCTATATCCTCACATGCCTCACTGGAGATGGTGTGGACCCCGATCTCGTGCATACGATCGCTGAAGAGCTCCCTATCCTCGGTATCCATAATGGCCTGGACGGGAGTCCCGAGGACCTCTATATTGTAGTCCCGGAGCACCCCTTTCTCGTAGAGGGCGACACCACAGTTGAGTGCAGTCTGTCCACCGAATGAGAGCATAATGCCATCGGGACGCTCCTTCTTAATCACTCGCTCAATGAAGTACGGAGTGACGGGGAGGAAGTAAATCGTATCAGCAATACCCTCCGATGTCTGCACCGTGGCTATATTGGGGTTGACGAGGACGGTATGGATTCCCTCTTCCTTGAGAGCCTTCAGGGCTTGAGATCCTGAGTAATCAAATTCGCCCGCCTCCCCGATCTTGAGGGCACCGGACCCGAGGAGGAGGATCTTCTTGTATTTCTTTACGTTCACGAGTTTAGGAGCTTAATAAAGTCATCAAAAAAGAATTCGGTATCCATCGGGCCTCCGTGGCACTCGGGGTGGAACTGGACTGCGAAGTACCTCCCGGACTCGTGGATGATACCTTCGTTGGAGCCATCATTGAGATTCTCAAAGTAGGGACGCCAGCCGGCAGGGAGCGTGTCACTATCAACGGCAAATCCGTGATTTTGGCTGGTGATAAAGCACTTATCTGTGCCACAGAGACGTACCGGCTGATTGGCTGAGCGGTGACCAAACTTCATTTTTTTCACCTTGGCACCAATGGCAAGAGCCATGATCTGATTTCCCATACAGATCCCCCCTATAGGCTTTGCACCGCTCTCAATGACCTGTCGTACATGGTCAATGAGGGCGGTGCACTGCATCGGGTTACCCGGTCCGTTACTGATGAAAAGACCATCATAGTCCATCCCGGTAAAGTCGTAGTCCCAAGGAACGATCGTGAGGTCAACGTTGCGGTCAAGGAGCATCCGGACAATATTCTCCTTAGCACCACAGTCCACGAGGACCACTCGCTTGGCACCACTCTTGGGTAGGTGGATCACCTCAGGAGTAGAGACCTCAGCAACGAGGTTGACCTCGTCGGTCTGGAAGAAGTCTATATCCTGGTCGTCCACCACCAACTTACCGATAAGCGGGCCATGGTCACGGATATCCTTGGTAAGCTCCCGCGTGTCGATACCGGAGAGTCCGACCACACCATGGCGCTTGAGAGCATCAGAAAGAGACTCTGCGGCATTCCAGTGAGAGTAGTCATCGGTATAGTCGTGGACGATGAGTGCGAGCGGATGGAGTTCCCGGCTCTCGAGGTAGAGAGCCAGATTGGTGGCGGGATCTACATCCTCCGGAGGGAATCCGTAATTGCCTATGATGGGGTATGTGCAGACAAGCATCTGACCCATATATGAGGGATCCGTCAGGGCCTCAGGGTAGCCGGTCATACTGGTATTAAAGACAACCTCTCCGCTGACACTCTTATCGGTGGCACCAAAGAGTGTCCCCTCGTAGCAGGTGCCGTCCTGTAAGATGAGCTTACCTTTCTTTTTCATGGTCGCTATATGGTTTCGTGTATCTCTTATCTTCTATAGTCCTCTTCGTAATAGTCGATGAAGGCTTGATTAACTAAGCGCATACCACCCGGTGTCGGGTAGTCTCCCGTAAAGTACCAGTCCCCCGGATTGTCGGGGATAGCCTTGTGGAGACCCTCGATGCTCTGGAAGACAATGTCTATCGGGCAAGTGACCTCAGCGGGTCGCATCAGCTTGATCATCTGTTGATTGAGCTCCTCGACAGAGAAGGGGTCGTAGATCTCCTTGACAAAATTAGTTTGACGCACCTCCTCGCTCCCCATAAGGGACTTAATCCTCTCGTAGAGATCGCTGATCCGATCCTCCATACCCCGCTCCTTATGGAGTGAGATGGCGGCACGGAAAGCGACGAACTCCTCCATCCGACTCATAGCGATGCCATACCAATCCGGGTAGCGTATCTGAGGAGCGGAGCTGACGATCACCATCTTGCGCGGACCAAGTCGATTGAGGATGCGGATGACACTCTCCTTGAGAGTCGTCCCGCGGACGATGCTGTCATCAATCACGACGAGATTGTCTTCACCCCTGCGTATAGACCCATAGGTGACATCGTACACGTGAGCCGCCAGCTCATTACGTGATGCCCCCTCGGTAATGAAGGTCCGCATCTTGATGTCCTTGATCGCCACTTTCTCAGAGCGGATACGCTTCCGGAGTATGTCGTGGATCCTCTCCGAGCTCCTATTCTCAGGCATCTCCAGCAGCTCTTGCTTCCGCCGGTCAAGGTAGTCCTCGAGTCCCTGAAGCATCCCTTGATAAGCCACCTCTGCCGTATTGGGGATAAAGGAGAAGACAGTATTGTCTAAGTCGTAATCCACCTTCTTGAGGATTTCCGGCACCACATAGCTGCCGAGAGCCTTTCGCTCATGGTATATATCAATGTCACTTCCGCGGGAGAAGTAGATCCGCTCAAAGGAGCACGCCTTATTCTCCTCCGGCTCTAGCACCTGCTCCAGATGAACATTCTCCCCACTCCGGTCGATAGCAATGGCTTGCCCTCTCTGGAGCTGATGCACCTTGTCGAAGGTAAGGTTGAGTGTCGTCTGGATCACCGGTCGCTCAGAGGCGACCACGAAGATCTCGTCATCATAGTAGTAGTAGGCAGGACGGATGCCCCAGGGGTCACGAAATGCATACATCTCACCACTACCGGTCATGCCGCAGAGGACGTAGCCCCCGTCAAACATTGGCCCACACTCCCTGAGAGGCTGAAGGGCATCAATATGATCCTCAATATCCTCCGTAATGTCCATCCCCTCGAGTCCCTTCGCTTTGCTATCCGCATAGCGCCGCTCCACCTCACGATCAAGGCGGTGACCAAGGAGCTCCATAAGCACTCTCGTATCAGAAGTGTCACGGGGATGCTGTCCTCGGGCAGTGATGTACTTGAATATATCCTTGACTGTGGTGAGATTAAAATTCCCACACATGGCGAGTGTCTTAGCTCGCCAATTGTTGCGTCTCAGCGCCGGCTGGAGATACTGTAAGCCGGACTTGCCGGTCGTGGAGTAGCGGAGATGCCCCATATAGCACTCACCAATATAGGGAGCCGACTCAGCGTAGAAGCGGTCGTCAGCCTCTTCGTCAGCGATGGCCTCATCAATGGAGTGATGGATGGTATTGAAGATCTCAGAAATGGCTCCTGAGCCGAGGGCACGCTCTCTGTAGAGGTATTCTGTACCCACAGGAGCCTTAAGCTTGACACATGCGACGCCGGCCCCATCCTGACCACGATTGTGCTGCTTCTCCATCATCAGGTAGAGCTTATTGAGACCATAGCGTCTGGTGCCATATTTTTCCCAATAATACTCGAGAGGCTTTCGAAGTCGGATTAGTACCACTCCACACTCGTGCTTAAGTTGCTCCATACTTTATATATGTGAGGCGCTTGAATATTTTAGACTACTGATTACGCTGCAAAGGTAGAGAAAATAATGCCATTGTGGTGGATTAATACCTCTATTCTCCTAAGTCTGGCACCTGAGGTTACACACTTGAGGACCGGCAGCAATTACCTCATGTACACCCAAAGCTGCGTGAGTGGATCTGCCTTTAGGTAAGAGTACCCCGAGAGCTAAGAAAACCATCTCACTCTTTGTAAGAATATAGTCCATTCTCTCAGGGCTTATGATAGGCTTATTCTTAGGATAATGGTCGCAGTATTGGTCTGTTGTCCTCGGATGTGGGAACGTGCATTTCTTTGCGTCCATTTTCATTAGTACCTTTGTGAGAGAGAAACTAATGACCCCAATGTCATGATCGGGGTCTCACTGATACACTTCTAAGTAGATATGAAAACGGTTAATGAAATCCGTCAGATGTACCTTGACTTCTTTGCAGAGCGAGGACATCATATCGTTCCCTCCGCTCCGATGGTCCTGCAGGGGGATCCGACCCTTATGTTTACCAATGCGGGGATGAATCAATTTAAGGACATCATCCTCGGGAATGCCCCAAGGAAATATCCGCGGGTAACCGACTCTCAAAAGTGCTTGCGCGTGAGCGGTAAGCACAACGATCTCTCCGCTGTGGGACACGACACCTATCACCACACTATGTTTGAGATGCTGGGGAACTGGTCCTTCGGTGACTACTTCAAGAAGGAGATCATCCCCTGGGCGTGGGAGCTACTGACAGAGGTGTACCAGCTTCCTAAGGATCGGCTCTATGTCACCATCTTTGAGGGAGCGCCTCAGGAGGGTCTGGAGCGGGATCAAGAGGCGTATGACGCTTGGGCAAAGCTACTGCCAGAGGATAGGATCCTCAATGGGGACAAGCACGATAACTTCTGGGAGATGGGCGAGACCGGTCCCTGCGGTCCCTGCTCAGAGATTCACATCGACCTGCGGAGCGAGGAGGAGATCGCTCGCATCCCCGGTAGAGACCTCGTCAATCAGGACGACCCACTCGTGATCGAGATCTGGAACCTCGTCTTCATGCAGTACAATCGTATGGCCGATGGTCACCTCGAGGCTCTGCCCCACCACGTCATTGATACCGGCATGGGGCTGGAGCGTCTCTGCATGGCGATGCAGGGGAAGAAGTCCAATTACGACACCGATGTCTTCCAGCCTCTTATCGGCAAGGTGGCAGAGATCTCCGGTGTGAACTACGGCTCGTCGGAGAAGACCGATGTGGCTATGCGCGTGATCGCTGACCACATAAGGGCGATAGCCTTTGCCATTACTGACGGACAGCTGCCCTCAAGTACCAGAGCGGGCTACGTCATCCGAAGGATCCTCAGGCGCGCTGTTCGGTACGGCTACACCTTCCTCAATCTTAAGGAGCCCTTTATGTACCGCCTGATCCCCACCCTGGTGGAGAGCATGGGCGGACACTACACCGAGCTGGTGGCTCAGCAGGAGCTGATCACCCGCGTGACGAAGCAGGAGGAGAGTGCCTTCCTCAGGACCCTCTCCACCGGCATCGAGATGCTGCAGTCTCATATTGATGAGTCGAAGAAGAGAGGAGAGAAGGCACTACCCGGTGAGATCATCTTTGAGCTCTACGACACCTACGGTTTCCCCGCAGACCTCACGGAGCTGATCCTTGAGGAGCAGGGGATGGAGGCCGACCTGAAGGGCTTTGACAGCGAGATGGCGAAACAGAAGGAGCGTGCCCGTAAGGCTCAGCATACCGAGACCGGAGACTGGCAGTGGATCGGTGACCAAGAGACAGTGACCACTTTCGTCGGCTATGAGATGCACGAAGCGCAGACTCGGATTGTCCGCTACCGACAGGTGACTCAGAATGGAAAGAAGAGCTATCAGGTGGTCCTTGAGACAACCCCCTTCTACGCTGAGATGGGCGGTCAGGTGGGCGACACCGGTACTCTCATCGGGGAGGAGGATCAGGAGAGGATCAAGGTCCTCGACACGATCCAGGAGAATAACCTGCCGATGCTCCTCGTGGATAAGCTGCCTTCCGATCCCCATCAGGACTTCCTTGCCTCCATTGATAGTGAGCGTAGGTATAATATCGAGCGCAACCACACAGCCACCCACCTACTGGACCATGCACTGAGGACACTCTTTGGCGACACGACGGAGCAGAAGGGCTCCCTCGTGAGCGATCGTGTACTCCGGTACGACTTTGCCCACTTTGAGAAGATGACGAAGGAGGAGATCCGAGAGGTGGAGCGGATGGTCAATGAGGCAATCCAAGCAGACTACAAGCGGATTGAGCATAGGGATGTACCGATCTCTGAGGCGAAGGAGATGGGAGCCATTGCCCTCTTTGGCGAAAAGTACGGGGATTACGTCCGGGTGATGCAATTCGGCGACAGCATTGAGCTCTGTGGTGGCTGTCATGCTCCATCGACTGGGGTACTGGGGAGCTTCCACATCACCCAGGAGACCTCCGTGGCAGCCGGTGTACGTCGTATCTTTGCCGTTACCGGTCCAGCTGCTCTTGACTATGTGCATGAGCTGGAGGACACGATCGAGAGCGTGAAGAGCTACTTCGGTGGGGGCAACTTGATCTCAGCGATCAAGAAGGTGCTAGAGGAGAATCACACCCTCTCTGCCGAGGTAAAGCAGGCCTATGAGCGTGAGAAGGGGAGCCTGATCAGTCGTCTGCAGAAGCACTATGAGCTGGTGGATGGCGTGAAGGTGATACGCCCTGACGTAGCGATCCCGTCTGCTCTTGCTAAGGACATTGCCTTCGGGCTCAAGCAGGTGCTGGATGGCGACTATGTCTTCGTGAGCGGGTCTAAGGATGAGGGCAAGGCACTCCTTACCGTGCTGATCAGCGATGGCCTCGTGAAGAAGGGGTACAACGCCGGAAAGTTGGTCAAGGCTGCTGGTCAATTCATCCAAGGAGGTGGCGGTGGTCAGCCCTCCCTCGCTACGGCAGGCGGGAAGCGACCTGAGGGACTGTCTGAAGCGGTTGACTTTGTCCTAAAAGAACTGGGACTTAAGAAGAATAAGTAAATGCGATGGAGTCCCCGCTCCGCTATACTCTCTTCGAAGACCTCGATGAACTTCGCACCCGACTTCGGTCACTGACGTCAGGTCGTCGAGCGATCTGGGTAACCGAGAGCAATTGTGCCGACCATTGTCTTGATCGGATCGGGATAGCATCAGCTGGCATTGTGCTTCCTCCCGGCGAGGAAGCGAAGACAGCTGAGCAGCTGATCCGGCTCTGGAGTGGACTTACAGACCTGGGGGCGACCCGAGGAGACCTAATGATAGCGATCGGAGGTGGAGCGCTACTGGATGTGGCGGGGCTCTCCGCTGCGACCTACAAGCGAGGAATGGGGCTGGTCTATGTACCGACCACTCTACTGGCCGATGTAGATGCCTCAATTGGCGGTAAGACAGCGATAGACTTTGAGGGCGTGAAGAATGGCGTCGGGACTTTCTACACCCCCGAGGAGGTACTGATAGCACCCGCTTTCCTCTCCACACTACCTGAGTTGGAGCTGCTCTCCGGCTGGGGTGAGATCCTGAAGTACTCCATGCTGACGGGATTCTCCGTGGACGAGGACTTGTGGGGGACGGCTGAGGTAGCCCCTTCGCTCATCCGACGCTGTATTGACTATAAGATAGAGGTGGTCGCCTCGGACCCGCTGGACAAGGGCGGCAGACGACAGTTCCTCAACCTCGGGCACACCCTCGGGCATGCTCTGGAGGCGCTTCATCTAAGCAAGGGCGAGCCGGTGCCACACGGTATCGCTGTGGCTGCCGGTCTGGTAATGGAGGGGTACCTATCGCTACGGAGGGATCGACTGCCCCAGGAGGATCTGATGCGACTGGCGAGAGTTGTGCGAGACCACTTTTCCCCCGTCTCTGTCCTCTGTACAGAGTATGAGCAGATACACACCCTTGCCCGGCAGGATAAGAAGCTCCGCTCGACCGAGGAGGGGGTGCCAGTGGTAATGCTAGATCGCATTGGCAAGCCTGCGCCTGCAGAGCTTTTTACACCAAAGGAGCTGGATGAGGCGATCGACTTTTACCGAGACTTTATGCAGATATAAATATGAAGAAGAGAATGGACGAAGAGCAAGAAGAGATGCCCCGCTGGGACTTAAACGATTTGAGCGAAGCTGTCGCTACGCTGAAGCGCGGTGGTCTGATCCTTTACCCCACAGACACCATCTGGGGCATTGGTTGCGATGCGACTAATGCTGATGCTGTGAGTCGGATTTTTGCTCTAAAGCAGAGAGATGATGCTAAGGCACTCCTCTCTATCGTGTCAAGCGATGGGATGCTGGCACAAGTAGTCCGGACCATCCCGGACATTGCCTACGACATGATGGATACGGCGACGAAGCCCCTGACGATCATCTATCCCGACGCCGTTGGTCTCGCTCCCAACCTCCTCGCTGAGGATGGCAGCGCCGGTATCAGAGTGGTGGGAGATCCCTTCTGTAAGAAAATGTGTGAGCGGCTGGGTGGACCCATCGTAAGTACCTCGGCAAATATCTCAGGCGAGCCATCGCCCGCTGCCTTTGCAGACATAACTGACGAGGTGCGCAATGGCGTGGACTACGTCGTGAGGTATCGCCAAGAGGAGCAGACGAAGCATGTAGCCTCCAACGTCATCAAGCTGGGACTTAGAGGCGAGGTAAAGGTGATCCGGTAAATGCAGGCGACAGAGGTAAAGTCACAACCAAGCAAGCCATTTCTCGACTGGCTCCATAAGCATCTCCCTGGGGGCATGCCGGTGACAGCATTGGCGCTGCTTACCGGTGTCGCATGTGCACTCGTCTCTGCGCTGCTGAAGTGGTTTGTCAGCACGATACAGCACTTCGTTATCGGACTGAATACCCACACCGACCTTTATCTCTCCTACCTCATCACGCCCGTGGTGGGGATCTTCCTCTGCGGTCTCTTTGTGAAGTACATCGTCAGAGACAATATCTCTCATGGCATCACCAGGGTACTCTATGCGATCAGCCGACGTCAGAGTCGACTGAAGCCCCACAACACCTGGACCTCTGTCGTTGCCTCGTCTATCACCATCGGGCTGGGAGGCTCTGTGGGAGCTGAGGCACCGATCGTGCTTACCGGTGCCGCCATAGGGAGCAATATAGGTCGGCTCTTCCATTTGGAGCACAGAAACCTTATGCTCCTTGTGGGGTGCGGGGCGGCCGGAGCGATTGCGGGGATCTTCAAGGCTCCGATCACTGGGCTGCTATTCGTCATTGAGGTGTTGATGATGGACTTCACCCTCACCAGCGTGATGCCTCTAATGATCTCATCCGTGACAGCGGCAACGGTTAGCTACCTGATCTTCGGAATGGGAGCTCTCTTCCCGGTGATGGCGGAGGAGGCATTTACTCTCAATAGACTCCCATACGTGGTTCTTCTCGGGCTCTGTTGCGGTGGTCTGTCACTCTACTTTACCCGGTGCTCTTCCTGGCTGGAGCGTAAGCTTGGCGGTATCAGTACCTGGAGCGTCCGCTTTGTGATTGCGTCTCTGATCCTGAGCAGTCTCATCTTCCTCCTCCCCCCTCTCTATGGTGAGGGGTACGGCATCATCTCGATGCTGATGAGCGATCACCCGGAGAGGATCTTGGAGGGCTCACTGCTGGAGAATGTCTCCGACCCATCACATCGGAGCTTTATCCTCTTCCTCCTGGCAGCTATGCTGCTGAAGATCTTCGCCACAGTAGCAACCAACTCCGGTGGCGGCTGTGGGGGGACCTTTGCCCCTACCCTCTTTGTGGGTGCCTTCCTTGGCTTCTTCTTCTCCTATCTATGCGGCGAGCTCGGCATAGAGACCTATCTGCCCCACCAAAACTTTACCCTCATGGGTATGGCGGGACTGATGGCTGGCGTCATGCACGCTCCGCTGACCGGGACTTTCCTGATTGCGGAGCTCTCAGGGCAGTACAATCTCTTCCTTCCGCTCTTGGTGGTGTCTCTGATCTCCTATGGCTTTATGCGGATCTTCACGAAGTACAATATCTATGCAATGCGGCTGGGTGAAGAGGGACAGCTGGTGACGCATGAGAAAGACCGAGCAGTGCTGACACTGATGGATGTAGAGGATGTGGTGGAGAAGAAATTCAAGACCCTGCATCCGGAAGAGACCCTTGGTGAGACGGTGAAGACCTTCACGGAGAGCCAGCGCAATATCTTCCCGGTGCTGGACGATGACGACCACTTAGTGGGCATTGTGATGCTGGACAATATCCGAAACATTATGTTTCGCCCCGACCTATACGAGAGGCTCCGGGTGAAGAAGTTTATGGTAGAGCCGGGCATCCGAATCAAAACAAATATGCAGATGGAGGATGTGATGACCATCTTTGACGACTCTGGACTTTGGAATCTCCCGGTGGAGACCCCGGAGGGTAAGTATGTCGGCTTCATCTCTAAGTCGGCTATCCTCAACGTCTATCGGAGGGTGCTCAACCTCAACTTTGGTGACGAATAAGAAAATGAAAATCGTATTTTTCGGCACACCCGAATTTGCCGCATACTCTCTCCGATCGCTCGTAGAGCATCATCGAGAAGTGGTTGCTGTGGTCACGATGCCCGATAAGCCCAAGGGGCGTGGCCATAAACTCCAGCCATCAGACGTTAAGCGTACTGCTCTGGAGCTCTTACCCGATGTGCCTGTCCTCCAGCCGGAGCGGTTGCGCGACGAGGAGTTTCTGGAGCGCCTACGAAAGATTGACGCTGACTTATTTATTGTCGTCGCCTTTAGGATGCTCCCCGAGGAGGTCTGGGATATGCCCTCTCGAGGGACGATCAATCTCCACGCCGCTCTACTCCCTAAATACCGTGGAGCAGCACCGATCCAGTGGGCGCTGATCAATGGCGAGCAGGAGACCGGGGTCACCACATTCCTCCTTGATAAGGAGATCGACACCGGGCGAGTACTTCTCCAGGAGCATGTACCGATATCAGCAGATGAGACAGGCGGGACCCTGCATGACAAACTTATGGTCGTTGGAGCAAAGGTGATTGAGGAGACGATCGACCTGATAGAGCAGTCGGGGGAGCCAAAGGAGCGACTCGGTCGGCCCCAGCCGGAGGATGTCTCTCATCTGCCGATGGCACCGAAGATCTTCAAGGAGGAGCAGACCATCTGCTTTACCACGATGTCTGCAAAGGAGATCGATAGACGTGTGAGAGCCATGGCGCCCTACCCTAAGGCAGTAGCCCTTTTCCACGATGAGACCTCCGATGAAGAGATAGAGATCAAGATCTTAAGCGTAAGCCCTGACTGCGAGAAGCAGATTAGCCGTGATCTCGCCCCTGGTGAGCCTATCGAGACAGACGACAAGAGACTATTTGTAGGCACTGCTGAGGGGATGATTGAGCTACTCGAGCTACAGTGGCCCTCCAGTAAGGTGATGCCCACACGGGCTTTCCTCCTCGGCCACTCACCATTCCCCCACGGGACTTTCCGATAGTTATAAAAAAAGTGGAGCGCTCCTGATGAGTGCTCCGCTTTTTTATATCAAGAGGTAAAGGTACTTCAGTCCTCTTTCTCTTCCTCCTCAGTGAGCAGGAAGGAGTCCATGCCCTTCTGTCTCAGGATCTGATACCACTTAGCCAGCTTCTTGATATCGCTCTGATGGATCCGCTCCCGATCCCAATTGGGGAGAGCTTTATCCATAAAGGTCTTGAGTGTCTCAGCACTCTCAGAGACAGTCTGTGCATCCGGGATCTCCTCTCCAAAGGTCTCGTACATCCCCTGCATCACCTCGGCTAGGGGCTTCTCCCCCTCGGTAGTGTACATAGAGATATTGCTGAGCAGGCTCATCTTTTCCCGGCCAAAGACCGGCATCCGACGCCCGGTCTCCAGTTCCTCCACAGTGTAGGGCACTCGGGAGCTATTGATGAAGAGGAAAAGTCCGGGCTTCCCGGAGATAGAGACGATTTCTGATAGTTTCATGTCTAACGATGATTGATTTCTGAGAGGATCCGCTCGCACTGATGGATCAGCGAGTCAGATCCATTGTTATAGATTGTATAGTCTACCAGCCGGCTTCTGAGATCAGCTTCCTTGTGCTGTAGACTATTCATAGACTTGTACTGAGTGGCACCATTGTCCCGGTCCCTGAGACGGGTTCGCATGGACCGCAAGGCATCCTCAGCAGCCACCTCGATCGAGCAGTCCACACTCCGATAGAGTCCTGAGGAGAAAAGGATCCCCGACTCCAGTATCGCATAAGGCTCCGCAGACTTGCTAAGCCAGCGGGCAAAGTCGTCCTTGACAGCCTGATGAACGATTGACTCAAGTTGCGGTCTGAGATGCTCGCTATGGAGTGCTTGCGAGAGGAGTTCTTTATTGAGACTACCGCTCTGATCAATGGGGTCCTCATGCAGAAGTGAGGCAATCTCAGCCCGGACCACGGGGTCTCGGTATAGCTCCTTAGCTCGGGTGTCGCAGTCGTAGGTGGGAGCACCAAGGAGTAGCCCCAGCACTCTCCTGACCACGCTCTTACCGGAGCCTATGCCACCACAGATGCCTATGACAAGCGGTCGCTTACTCATCTCACTTCCTCTCACGGAGGATAAAGTCGAGCCGGTCAGGTACCACCTGGATCATATCCACCTGAGACGGAATCTTGTCGACGTGGAGCACTAAAGACTTTCTGTTGGCTTCGTCAAATGCTTCGCGAGCATCGATATATAGTCTCGGGTCAAAGAGTGTTTTCTCTCCCACCCTATCCTTTGGCACCAAATAGGTCACCGTGACCTGCATGGGAAGGAGAGTCAGGTCATAGCCGGCTGGAAGATTCCGGATCTCAATGTCGGAAGTAGTAAAGCTGTGGTACACCAGCTCGTTGGTCTTCAGAATAACGTCGACGGAGTCGGGACGCGCATCAATACCGGATGGCGTCACTACGGCAACGCGAATGGTATCACGCCCGGGGTTGTCTATCCTCAGACCGATCGTATCCGTCGTGAGGACACCACCGGCTGCCATAAAGTCCTCCAGGTCACTCTTGACCCCAAATACCCGTACCGATGAAGGAATTAGGCTGATTGTGTCAGAGAGCTTAAAATTGCGATGACCGCCAAAGTCAATCTGGCTGCCAAATAGCACCTCTGCCTTCCCCTCACTGAGAGGCTCGTAGGAGAAGGAGATGTCCTCCGGAAAGATCGTGACGTCAGTCGCAGTATTGAGATCCATCCGTGAGATATCGTGGAGAGGCTTGCTCAGGAGCAGCCGCTTAAGGTCTGCCTCTCTCAGTCGATACTGACCGCCCTCAGTTAGTAGCTGAGTGGTATCCACTGTAGGGCGCACTCTATAGGAGGAGCGTCCGATCTGATTAATGGTATACCTCAGCAGAGCACCTCCCTTAGCATGAACCTTGACATAGACTACCTCAGGGTACTGAGAGAGGTCTGTCATCCGGTAGTTCGTAGGGAGGATAGGCTTATCCAGCTGGACTGCGACCTCCTTAGTATAGCCTCTCGGGTCATCAATCGCTGCAACGATCCAGAAGAAGACAGAGATGAGCAGACAGATAGAGAGCGCCACCCACCGCCTATCTCTCATAAAGTAGGCGGTGAAGCGGCCCTCTCTCAGCCTGCGTCTAAGTCCTATCATGATCGGTGACTAAGCGATACCGGTGGGACTTTACTTGGCGTCCTTGTCCTTACCTACCTCCTCGAGAGAGAAGATATTATTGATATCCACCTTGACCTTGACACCATCCCACACCTCGAGGGTGACCTGACCGCTAGGTTTATTGATCTCACGGATGATGCCGTACATGCCTCCGCTGGTGATCACCTTGTCCCCTGCCTTCATGGCCTCGCGTGCTTTCTGTAATTCCTTCTGCCGCTTCGTCTGTGGGCGGATCATAAAGAAGTAGAAGATCACGATCATCAGGACGATCATGATGATGCTCATAAAGGCATTTCCCTGAGGCGCTTGAGCCTGAAGAAGTATTGCTTGTAACATATTATCCTATATAATGATTAAAAACAGTCAGCTATTAGTCTCCAATGATCATACCCTCTTCCTTAAGGTCTGTGAAGAGCTTAAAGAGGATGCCATTGATAAAGACATAAGAGTTTTCGGAGCTAAAGGAGTGAGCAAGATTGAGATACTCATTGATCGTCACCGTCGTGGCAATGGTGGGGAAGGCGATAGCCTCAGCCATTGCCATCTGCATGAGCAGGTAGTCCACTTCGCTCACCCGCTCAGCGTCCCAGCCCTTGAAGTACTTACTAATCCTCTCCCGGTAGGCCTCTTTATTGTCTATGGCAGCTCGCAGCAGAGTCGGACCGAAGTCACCATCGCTCTTGGAGGCAAACTTGGGGCGCAACAGCTTAGAGACCTCCTTCTCAGGATCCAGGCCGTTATAAAACTTGGTGACGAAAGAGAAAACCACAGGTAGATCAGCATCGGTGACAAAGGCATCCGTCGTCTCCAGAATGTCGTAGACCCTATCCGACTGCCGATACTTGGTACCATATAGATCGCGATAGAACTGGCGCGCTCCATCAAAGGTCTCCAGCTGAGAAGCACTCACAGGCTGCTCGCCAAGTGTCTCTGAGAGCACCATCTCATGGAGCTCACTCAGATCGGGGTTGTGGAAGATAGATGTAGCCATCCGTCGCACGACGAAGTCTTGATCACCCTCGAGGTACTCCACCACAGGATTGGCCTCTAATGCCCTCAGCAGCGCGAGACGATCTGGGTCAGGGGAAAACTTCCCCTCCTCAATCCCAATCAGCTTGCGAGCCAAGTCTGAGAAGTCCAGTGGTAAACCGCAGAGGTAGAGATAGACCCTATAGTCGCTCTCCATAGCAGCCTCCAGTGTCTCCTGGGCAGTCGAGATTGACATCGACTTCGTATGATAAAAATTATAGAGTACCTGTAGTACCTTGACACGAATGAGCGATCGATTGATCATTCCACTAACTTATTAGTTCCAAAATCAAGCAGGGAGATAAGCGAGACCCCTCCGGTCCCTAGTCCCATCTCTTACTGAGACAAAGTTACCACTTTTCACTGTTATAAGACCTTCGCGAAGACGGTCTGGTCAAAAGTGCCTCAAAACTAATATCGGTATTAGCTTTCTCTAATACCGATATTAGTCATTTCTTTTACCGGTATTAGTGATCTCTAATATCGGTAAAAGAAATCAGCCACTATGGGTCCACATCATAGTAACAGTGGAGGGAGCGGATGCCGGAGGACCTTACCCAGCCCTCCATAGTGCTACTCAGGAAGGTGCGGAGAGGCGACAGCGCAACATCTAAGGGGATCAATAGCGTCACCCGGTAGCCAAAAGAGACTCCTCGCTTATTGACCGGGAGCGGAGTAGGTCCTAAGATCTGGACATCAGGAAGCAGTCGGGACAGCTCCCTTGCCACACGCTCAGCAAACCTGCTGATCAGAGCCTGACTCCTTGACTCAAGCACAATGTCCGTGATGCGACAGAAGGGAGGGAAGAGCAGCTGATGGCGCTCCTCCATCTCGTACTTCATAAAGGTATCGTAGTCGTCCTCTAAGAACGCATCAAGTGCAGGGGACTTGGAGAAGTACTGGACGATCAGCTTGCTCCCATCTCGCAGCTCATCCCTACAGGTGGTCAGCATCCGGTAGGCTCGCTCGGCTGCCCGATGATCCGGGAGAGTAAGGAGCAGATCAAGCTGGACCACTCCCACCATAGAGACCTTGTGTAGGAGACTGACGGGGGGATCGTAGTCGGGGCAGAGCAAAATATCTGCCCTCGGCACCTTATCTTCCGACTCCACCAGAGCGACCTGTACTCCGCCGAAGTAATGGCTCACAGCCTCCTGCAGTCGATCAATGCCTGTCCCGATAGGTCTGAGAGTGGGTTGATCACAGTGAGGGCATCTCGTGGGGAGCGGTGACTTGTAGCCGCAGAGAGGACACTCCATGACCTTGGCATCTGACGACAGTCTTAAGGCAGTGTGGCAACGGGGGCAGAGGAGTTGCTCGCCACAATGACTGCACTCAATGGATCGGGCATACCCGGTACGCTGATAGAGAAGGAGTACCTTCCCTCTCATTGCTATCGTGTCCCTAATGGCACTCACCATTACGTCTGATAAGAGTCGAGCGTGTACCTGATTGTCATCAAAGGCGGTCCTCATACTGACTGTCTGTAGCGACACCCTACCTCCGTTTGCTTCGGGGGCTATCGTCTGGAGGGCATACTTACCCCTCAGCACCTGAGCCATACACTCCACCGAGGGTGTGGCTGAGACGATCAAGGACTTAGCATCGGACAGCGCGGCAAGCACCAGCACAGCATCGGAGGCGGTAAAGCGTGGTGCCGGCTCCCATTGTCTATACCCACGATGCTCACTATCTATCACCACCACCTCGCTAAGAGATCCCAGAGGGAGCCAAACTGCCGACCGGAGTCCCACGAAGAGTCCGGATAGCTGGCACCATGCCGCCAGGTAGGATCGCTGCCTAACCGACTGAGAGACACCACTGTGGTAGGGGAAGTATGATGACCCAAAGACCTCCTTTATCTCTCCCTCAACCTCTCTTAGCCTCTCTAATGTAGGGAAGAGGAGCAACGCCTGCCCTCTCGACTGAGTGACCTCCTCATAGAGATGGTGTAGGGGCAGTCGCTCACAAGCTCTGGAGCGAGGCATATGAAGCAGCAGGATCTGACGCCCCGTCAGGTCGGGCATTATCCCATCTCGGTGTGGTCCCCCGCTCGGTGTCTCACCGGAGAAGACCTCCTCAGCCCGCTCTCTCTCCTCAATGGCTCCGCACTCTCTCAGTCTCCCGACTACATACGCTGAGACCTCAAGATAGTCTGAGACCTCAGCGAGAGTAGAGAAGAAGAGATCGCTCCCCTCAGGGTCGGATGCTAAGCGATCAAGTGCCTCAAGCACTTGGGGGCTACGCTTAAGCGACTTCCGCACCGTCTCTAAAGTCTCAACCTGATGGATAAGAGGACCGATGGCCCACCCTCTTTCATTAACAGGGGCTCCGCCTCCACCGATGCCCTTGTCGTATGGCACGGCACTTCCCTCCTCGGACCACAAAGAGTAGAGATCGGCATAATCGTCAGGAAATAGTTGCTTGAGCTCCTTTAGTGAGAAGGATGACGTCCCCAGCTCCTTCCGCAAGACTTCGGCTTCGTCTCCTATGGCACTATCCAGCAGCACATAGCGTTGTCCTCCCTCCGGTCGGAAGGGAGCCGGCAGAGCAGCTCGAAGCACATCTCCAAGGCTGCACATATAGTAGGAAGCGACCCAGCTCCAGAACTTCCGCACAGACAAAGGTATGGCAGGATGGGAGAGCACCTTGCGGATACTCTTGACCTTGCCGACCGGAAGAGGAGAGACCGTACCCTGATAGCTCCAGACCACACCGGAGACAATCTTCCCTGCACCTAGCGGGACCAGGACCACTCGCCCAAGCAATTCGTCCGGTGACACCTCATCCTCCTCGCACCGATAGGTAAATATCGGTGTGCCGAGAGGGAGCCCAAGCAGCACCCCATAGTACCTGTAGGTGCCCTTTTTCATCTCACCTCGGTGCGCGCCAGTAGAGGAAGATTGCGATGGGGATAAAGATCAGGTTGGGGAGCCAAGCAGCCATAAAGGGAGACATAGCCCCACTGATGGCGTAAGAGGCTGAGATGGTGTAGAAGAGGATGTAGGCAAAGGCCATCAGCAGTCCAAGGGCAACATTGAGTCCAATGCCCCCCTTTACCTTACGTGCGGAGAGACAGACACCGATCAGCGTGAGGATGAATGCAGCAGGGATGCTGGCAAATCGCCTGTGATACTCGACCTGAAAGTTTTTGATATTCCCCATACCCCTCTTTTCCTGCGCTTGTATATAGGTATAGAGCTGACCTGTCGTAAGCTTTTCCCCATCCTCAGGGGAGATGAGGATATCCTGCGGGGTGATCATCAGCAGAGTATCGAGCTGATCACCCATCGTATCCTTCTCTACCAGTCCATGGAAATCTCTTATGTGGTAGTCGTAGACAGTCCAGTGATAGATACTGTCAGGGTGATACTCAATGCGCCGAGCGGTCAAGCGGCTGCTGAGCGTATTGTCCTCAAATTGCTCAAGGGAGAAATTGTAGCCGGTGTAGCTGTCTTTGTCATAGGTGCTGAAGAATGCGTTTACACCCGGCTGGACAGCCAGCTGGACATTGTCCCCCTGCTTCACCTCCCTATTGTACACCCACTGATTGGTGAAGTCGATGCGTGTCCTATTGAGATAGGGGATCACCTCACTGGAGAGGATAAAGAAGCAGGCCGACAAAATGGCCGCCGCAATCATATAGGGACGAAGCAGCCTATTAAAGCTCATCCCCGCCGATGACATCGCAATGATCTCCGACCGGGCTGCTAGCTTACTCGTCACGAAGACACACGCAATGAAGATGAATAGCGGTGCCAGTAGGATGGCGAAGTACGGGATCAGCGCAATGTAGTAGGCGATGATCTCGCGCATAGTCAGGAGAGGATTCATAAAGTTGTCCAGCTTCTCCTGCACGTCCACCACTACAATAATTGCCATGATGAGGGCGAGGGTGAAGAGGAAGGTAGAGAGGAAGCGCCAGATGATATAGCGATCAATCCTCAGGATCCCCATCCTGGACAGGAAGGAGTACCAGGCACTCTTGTCACGGGTTTTGCGTCCCATATATGCTTATAGCCGACGATCTAAGTCCTCGTAGACACTCGACTTCCAGCTGCTGAAGTCCCCTTGCAAGATATGCTTCCTTGCTGTCCGTACGAGATCGAGGTAAAAGGCGAGGTTGTGTATGCTCGCTATCTGCAGAGCCAGCAGCTCGTCCGCTGCAAAGAGATGACGAACGTAAGCCTTGGTGTAGTCTCTATCCACGGAAGAGGTGCCATAGGGGTCAAGGGGAGAGAAGTCTTCCTTCCACTTCGCATTACGCATATTCATCGTCCCCTTCCAGGTGTAGAGCCTTGCATTGCGACCATCTCGTGTAGGCATAATACAGTCCATCATATCTATCCCCCGCTCGATGCCATCAAGGATGTCCTGCGGTGTACCTACGCCCATCAGGTAGCGAGGGCGATCCTTGGGGAGTACCCCATTGACCACCTCGATCATGGCGCGCATATCGTCCTTGGACTCTCCTACGCTCAACCCACCGATGGCATACCCATCAGCATCGTACTCAATCACGCGCTCTGCCGCCTCGCGTCTCAGCTCGGGATAGACGACTCCCTGCACGATCGGGAAAAGTGACTGTCCATAGCCATAGAGGGGCTCGGTACTCCGGAAGCGGCGGAAGCATCGCTCCAGCCACCCCATAGTGCGATCCAGTGACTCCTTGGCATAGCGACGATCAGCAGTCCCGGGAGGACACTCATCAAAGGCCATCATGATGTCGCCCCCAATCAGTCGCTCGATGTCCATCACCCGCTCGGGAGTAAAGAGGTGCTTGCTCCCGTCAATGTGGCTACGGAAGGTGACGCCCTCCTCCGTCATCTTCCTCGTATCGGTGAGCGAGAAGACCTGGAAGCCTCCACTATCCGTCAGTATCGGTCCTCCCCAGCCATTAAACTTCTGCAGACCTCCTGCAGCTCTCAGCACCTCCGTCCCGGGCCTCAGGTAGAGGTGATAGGTATTGCCGAGGATAATCTCCGCACCCACTTCCTCTCTAAGCTCCCGCATATGGACCGCCTTGACGGAGCCGACCGTACCCACCGGCATAAATATCGGTGTGTGTATGTCTCCGTGCGGTGTGTGCAGTACCCCGGCACGTGCGTCTGATCCTGTGTCCTGAGCCTGCAGATCCAGTGAAATACCCATCCTTACTTCTGTCTCTCTTCTCGGTACGCTATCTGTAGGAAGAAGTGCAGTGCAGCTGACATCACCGGCATCGGTAGCCCCGTCATCGAAGCCACCGCCACTGTCTCCCGAAGGGCATCCAGCGAGCCCTTCACTTCCTTTATCGCTCCCTCGTCCTTCGGATCAAGCTCTCCCTGCTCCATCGCAGCGATCAGCTCTGCACACGAGAGCGCTGAGCGGAGCGTCGCATCGCCACTACTCCGGAAGGAGTATGGGATGAGATGAAGATTGTATGGGTCCTGAGACCCATCCACCAAGCTCAGGAGCCTACCAGACTCCACTGCGACAGAGAGCAGAGCTCCGGTCGCCCCCTCTGGGAGCGGCTCCTGTGGAGAGGAAGGCGAGGCCTCGCACTCAGCATCGCTAAGCAGGAGTCGCCTTGACATTAGCCTCGCCTCGCTTCGGAGTGATTCAAGGATATACTTCAGAGCAGGAGCATTATCGCTCAGATGCTCAGTGGGATGATTATGACACATAGGATGATCAGAGCTATATTATAACAGCACAAAGGTACTAAAAACTCCTCCCTCTCGGAATGACTATTTTAAGGAAGTAAGCTATGACTCTGAGTGCCACGAAGTGGTAAACTTTCGTAGCAATGTGACGTAAAAAGTTATCCAAAACTGTGGAGTAAAGTCTCCCATCGGAAGAAAAAATAGAGTACCTTTGTGTGGAAAATTTCACTCAACCTTATAAGTCAAGTCTCACTCATGACTCAGAAAACATACTCGTACGATGAGGCGTACGAAGCTACTCTGGAGTACTTTGGAGGAGATCAGCTGGCGGCCAAGGTGTGGACCACGAAGTACGCACTAAAGGATGCCGACGGCAATCTCTACGAGAAGTCTCCTATAGATATGCACCACCGAATCGCCCGGGAGATAGCGAGGATCGAGGCACAGTATCCCAACGGACTTACCGAGAGTCAGGTGGTAGATCTGCTGGACCACTTCCAATACCTGGTCCCGCAGGGCAGCCCTATGACCGGCATCGGCAACGATCTGCAGATAGCCTCTCTCTCCAATTGCTTTGTGATCGGTCTCGACGGCCCCTCTGATAGCTATGGGGCGATCTTCAAGATCGATGAGGAGCAGGTGCAGCTGATGAAGCGCCGTGGCGGAGTGGGACATGATATGTCCGGAATCCGCCCCAAGGGATCATTAGTTCGCAACTCCGCCCTCACCTCCACCGGGCTTGTCCCCTTTATGAAGCGCTTCTCCAACTCTACCCGAGAGGTAGCACAGGATGGTCGTCGTGGCGCTCTTATGCTCTCCTGCTCCATCAAGCACCCTGATGTCGCTGACTTCATCGATGCCAAGATGGAGGAGGGAGCCGTGACAGGAGCCAACGTCTCTGTCCGCATCACGGACGACTTTATGGAGGCTGTGCGTGACGACAAGGACTTCACCCTCCGATTCCCGGTCGACAGCGAGGGAGATCCGAAGTACACCAAGGTCATCAGGGCGCGCGAGCTCTGGGGCAGGATCATCCACAATGCGTGGAAGAGTGCCGAGCCAGGTGTCCTCTTCTGGGACACCATCCTCAAGGAGTCAATCCCCGACTGCTATGCGGACCTTGGCTTTGAGACCATCTCTACCAATCCCTGTGGAGAGATCCCGCTCTGTCCTTACGACAGCTGCCGCCTGCTGGCAGTCAATCTCTATGGGTACGTCAAGGATCCATTTACAGATCACGCTTCCTTTGACTTTGACCTCTTCAGAGAACATATCGGCTACGCTCAGCGACTGATGGACGATATCATCGACCTTGAGAAGGAGAAGATCGACACCATCCTCGCCAAGATCAAGAGTGACCCGGAGAGCGACGAGATCAAGTATGTTGAGCACCACCTCTGGGAGAAGATCCGGGAGAAGACGCTCAAGGGACGCCGCACCGGACTTGGGATCACAGGCGAAGGAGATATGCTGGCCGCTCTGGGCCTTCGCTATGGTACTAAGGAGGCGACTGACTTCGCCGTTAAGGTCCAGCAGACGCTTGCGCTTAGCGCCTATCGCAGCTCCGTCACGATGGCACAGGAGCGTGGAGCCTTTGAGATCTATGACCCCAAGCGTGAGGAGGAGAATCCCTTTATCCTCCGCATCAAGGAGGCTGACCCTAAGCTCTATGAGGATATGGTCAAGTACGGTCGCCGAAACATCGCCTGCCTGACCATCGCTCCGACCGGATCCACCAGCCTGATGACCCAGACTACATCCGGCATCGAGCCGGTCTTTATGCCGGTCTACAAGCGTCGGCGCAAGGTAAATAGCAATGAGGTAGCGGACAGCACTCATCCCACCTTTACCGACGAGACGGGGGATGTCTTTGAGGAGTTTATCGTCTATCATCCCAAGTTTAGGGACTGGATGAGAGCGAGCGGGATCCCCACTGACAAGGAGTACACGCAGGAGGAGATCGATGCTCTCGTTGAGCGCTCGCCCTACCATAAGGCTACCGCCAATGATGTGGACTGGGTCTCCAAGGTCAAGATGCAGGGTGCGATGCAGAAGTGGGTGGACCACTCCATCAGCGTCACCGTCAATCTCCCCAACGATGTAGACGAGGAGCTTGTCAATACCCTCTACCTCACAGCCTGGGAAGCAGGCTGCAAGGGCTGCACCATCTACCGTGAGGGCTCACGTGACGGCGTGCTTCTCTCCACGAAGAAGAAGGAGGAGAAAAAGGAGCCCGAGCTGCAGACACTCTCATTCACTGCAGACGGCAAGGAGCCCTTAAAGCGTCCTGACGAGCTGGAGGCGGACATCATTCGCTTCCAAAACAACAAGGAGCGCTGGATCGCCTTCATCGGTATGCGCGACGGTCGTCCCTACGAGATCTTCACCGGTATCGATGATGAGGATGAGGGTCTCTACATTCCGAAGCGTGTTACCCAAGGCAAGATCATCAAGATCTATGAGCCGGACGGATCCAAGCACTACGACTTCGAGTTCTCCAATAAGCGGGGACTGAGGACCACAGTTGCCGGACTGGATGAGAAGTTCAATCCTGAGTTCTGGAACTATGCAAAGTTCATCTCCAGCGTCCTCCGCTATGGTATGCCGATCGATCAGGTGGTCAATCTCGTCCGCGGACTTGACCTCGGGAATGAGAGCATCAATACCTGGAAGAATGGTGTCGAGCGAGCTCTCAGAAGGTACATCACATCCGGGACAGTGGCAGATGGTCAGACCTGCCCCAACTGCGGCTCCCATCAGCTAGTCTACCAGGAGGGGTGCCTGATCTGTAAGGACTGCGGCACCTCCAGGTGCGGCTGATACTAGCTCAATAATAAGAACCGAGGGGGTGTCGATCTTAGCTAATCGACACCCCCTCGGGTATTTTTTTTGGGGGGGGATATTAGGGAGTCACTTGGGACGTGATACCTCGATCACACCACCGGAGTCCTTTTCGCTCCTGTACTCTCCTCGGCAGGTGATCCGGATCACACCACCGGAGTCCGCCTCAAGGTCCGCCTCATCTGCGATAAGACCTTTGCCGTCAAAGACCCCTGCGGAGTCGCACTCCACCTCAGCAAAGCTCGCACGCCCCTTGGCGCTGATCCTAGCTCCGGAGTCGACACTGAAGCTCCCTCGCTTCATATCACCTCGGATAGTCACACCGGCACCGGAGTCGGCCGAGGCTACAAGGTGACCAAAGACTCCCGACACGCTGATCCGGGCTCCGCTGTCCGCCTCAATGTCAATCACGGGGCAGTCGCCCTTGATACGGATCTCGCCGCCCGAGTCGGCAGAGAGCGACAGCGAGCTGAAGCGAAGACCCTTATCATCCATCTTGATAGAGGCTCCGGAGTCACACGAGATCTCTCTGATGGCAGAGGGATCCTTGGTCACAATGATGGCGATACACTTTAGCTTACGCAGATCTTGGAAGAAGTTTGTAATCTTCCGAGACTTACGCTTCAGCTCTAGTGAGCCACTCCTTGAGTCCTTCTTGCAGATGATCTCACCGGGCTCATCACAGTAGATCTCAACACGCTCGTCATCTCCACGAGCGACCCGGGCGATGATACCATCCTCAATCTCTATTTCTAAGGGAGAAAAGCCAAGTGACACGATCTTGTCTGGCGTTTCGGCTACCGTCAGTTGGGTACTTAGCAGCATAGCGAGCGCCGCCATAATGGGTAAAGTCATTGATTTCATAACAATCGTCTTGAAGGGTTATCTAATGGTCAAATATAAGCGAATAAATGATACCAATCTCAAGTGCATAGCACAAAACACAAGATGGTCATCCTTTGGTTAACTTTGCTGTATGAGACCTACAGCTGACTTTCTGGAGGAAAGATTTGGAGAGTTCAATCAGACCTTCTTCAGGGACGCCCTACCCCCTATTCCCATCCTGCTGAGTGATGTCAAGAGCTACGCAGGTATGTATGTGCATCGTCGGCGTACCTCCGGTGTGACCCGTCAGATCAAGATCAATGTCCGGATGGATCTTCCTCGCGAAGTATATGAGGACACGCTGCTCCACGAGATGATCCACTACGCGATCGACCTATCAGGCAAGCGTGATGATGCGCCCCACGGGACACTCTTTAGGCAGATGATGGAGAGGATCAATAAGGAGGGCGGTCGCCACATAAGTATCTCTCACCATCTACCGAGAGGAACGACCGATCACATCGATCGCCGTCCTCGGTGGCATATAGTTGCGGTACTAACTACCGCCCAAGGTCCTATGGTCAAGGTATTGCCTCGGATCGCCCAGCGTATCCGACGTTACCACGATGCCGTCATAGAGTCTCCCGAGATAAGTGAGATCCGTTTCTTCAGCACCCGAAACCCTTACTTCAATCGATTCCCGGTCTCCGGAGCCTTTACGGCCTACGTAGTAGACGAAGAAGAGCTGATGTGCGAGCTCTCCGACGCTGCCCCCCTACCGGACGACCTTTGGAGATAAACTTTAACGGATCAGTAACTGGTAAACTTCAGCTCCAGCCCGGTCGTCTCTACGAGGCGAAACATAGTATTCATGATATGGATCGCCGTCCCGGCAGCCCCCTTCATCAGATTGTCCATTGAGGAGACAATGAGCAACTTGTCATCCAGCTTGGTGAGGTGGATAAGGGTATTATTCGTATTTTGCGTGTCCCTCACGTCCGGGTATTCGTCCGTAATGTAGACAAAGGCGGATGGGTCAAAGAAGTCGGTATACATTTTCTCCGCCTCCTCAGCAGTGAGGGGGGAGTTCATGTATATCGTTGAGTACATCCCTCTATTGAAGCCACCCCGCATCGGGATCATACTGATCTCCTTATGAAATCCACCCTCTTGTAGGTCAGACAGCGTCCTATAGATCTCGTCCTGTTGGTGATGAGAGAAAGGAGAGTAGACGTGCATTTGGTCAAAAATCGCCTCGTAGGATAGCCCCTTGTCTTTCTCCGGACGAGCAAACGCCTGAGTCTTACCGGAGACGCAGTGGATATGCAGGTCACTCTGGAGGAGACCCTCCCGCGCCAGAGGTAGGAGGGGAAGCTCCACTGCCTCGGCAAAGGAGCCTGGGACAGAGACATACTGCGCATCGATGATCTCGTCCTTATAGGCCTCGACCAAGCCGTAGACAAAGGTTTTGTCCGCATCAACAGAGTGGCGGTGCTCATGACCGAAGTCAATCACGCGGATGCCCTCCGGCAGGGGATGACTCTCCAGGAATGCTCGCGACATACCACTCGGCAGACAGATAAAGAGGACATCAAGCCCCTCAAAGTCCGCCTCATCGGTGAAGCGCAGCGTCCGCATACTGTGGAGATCATGGTAGAGCTCCGAGACATTCATCCCACTACGCCATGGAGAGTAGATCATCCGGAGATCTACATCCGGATGCTTGATCACGAGGCTGTACAACTCTGCGACGGTATACCCTTCGCTACCTACTATACCTACATTTATCATGCCTCGCTCTCGTTATAGATTTTTGTCCTCTGCTCCGCCACTACGGGGTCTTGCAGATAGGTATCAAAGTCCGACCGCTTATCGATGATGCCATTGGGGCCAAGCTCAATGACACGATTGGCAACCGTCTGTATAAACTGGTGATCGTGACTCGCCATCAGGATATTTCCCGGGAAGTTGATCAGCGTGTTATTGAAAGCCTGAATGCTCTCTAGGTCCAGATGGTTGGTGGGAGAGTCGAGGACAAGGACATTGGCATTGGTGAGCATCATCCGTGCGATCATGCAACGCATCTTCTCTCCTCCGCTCAGGACCTTCACCTGTTTCTCCAGCTCCTCTCCTCGGAAGAGCATACGACCGAGGTACCCCTTGAGATAGACCGCATTGGTGTCCGCAGAGAATTGTGCCAGCCAGTCCACAAGATTGATTGAGGAGTCGAAGAACTTACCATTCTCTAGCGGTAGGTAGGCCGATGTGACCGTCTGCCCCCACTCGTAGTGTCCCTCGAGGGGCTCGCGATTTCCATTGATGATCTCGAAGAAAGCGGTCATCGCCCGCGGATCACGGGAGAGGAAGATGACCTTGTCATCCTTCTCTACATTGAAGCTCACCCGGGAGAAGAGCAACTCCTCGCCCGATCCATCGATCGTCGGAGCCTTCACCGCCAGATCCTCTACGGTCAGGATCTTATTCCCCACCTCACGATCAGGAGTAAAGATGATCCCGGGGTAGCGTCTCGTGGAGGGCTTGATCTCCTCGACATTGAGCTTATCCAGCATCTTCTTACGCGAGGTGGTCTGCTTACTCTTGGCCACGTTGGCGGAGAAGCGACGGATGAATTCCTCCAGCTCCTTCTTCTTCTCCTCCATCTTCTTATTCTGCTGCTGGAGCTGCTTCAGCGCCAGCTGACTACTCTCATACCAGAAGTCATAGTTACCCGGATAGAGAGTCACCTTGCCATAGTCAATATCTACGGTGTCGGTGCAGACTGCATTGAGGAAGTGTCGGTCGTGGCTAACGATCAAGACGGTATTGTCGATGTCCTGGAGGTAGTCCTCCAGCCATGCCACCGTATCGATATCAAGGTCGTTGGTCGGCTCATCAAGGAGCAGGTTGTCCGGCTTGCCAAAGAGGGCGCGAGCAAGTAGCACCCGCACCTTCTGCTTACCATTAAGGTTGGCCATCAGCTCTCCGTGGAGCTCCTCCGGGATGCCGAGTCCACTCAGCAGCTGAGCTGCGTCACTCTCCGCATTCCACCCCTCCATTAGGGCAAACTTCTCCTCTAGCTCTGCCGCACGGATACCGTCCGCATCGGAGAAGTCCTCCTTGGCATAGAGTGCATCCTTCTCCTCCTTCACCGCCCAGAGGGTACTATGTCCCTGCATAACGGTATTGAGCACCGTCTCGTCGTCAAAGGCAAAGTGATCCTGCGACAGTACGGAGAGTCGCTCACTGGGTCCAAAGGTGATGGTGCCTCTCGTGGGTGACAGCTCTCCGCTGATCATACGGAGCAGGGTAGACTTTCCTGCTCCATTGGCACCGATAACACCATAGCAATTCCCCGGGAGGAATTTCAGATTAACGTCCTTAAAAAGGGTCTTCCCTCCAAATTGTATGGCGAGATCGTTGACTTCAATCATTCCTAATCATCCTAAAATAAACGTGGGCGACAAAGGTATCAAAATTTGTCTATTTCATTCAGCCACATATCAGCAGAGGCATCGCTCGGCATACGCCAGCAGCCTCTCGAGGAGAGAGAGACAGCCCCCACCTTTGGTCCATCGGGGCTACAGTTGCGCTTGAATTGCTGAGAGATGAAGCGCTTCACGAAGATCTTCATCCACTCCTTGAGCTGCTCCTTCGTGTAGTCATCACCAAAGGCATTCTGAGCAAGGTATAGGATCTTAGCAGGAGAGTAAGCGCTGTAGATCATATGGAAGATAAAGAAGTCGTGCACCTCGTATGGCCCTATCAGATCCTCGGTACGCTGAGTGATCCGCCCCTCCTCGGGGGAGGTGGAGGTAAGCTCAGGAGATACCGGAGTTGCCACAATATCAAGCAAGACTTTCTTGAGCTCCGGGGACACATCCGGTTGCCCGGCGAGGCGAGTGACGATCATCTGTACGCTGGTCTTGGGGATCGAAGCGTTGACACCATACATACTCATATGGTCGCCATTGTAGGTACACCAGCCAAGGGCCAACTCCGAGAGATCTCCGGTACCGATGACGATGCCGCCCTCCATATTTGCCAGATCCATCAGTATCTGAGTCCGCTCGCGCGCCTGAGCATTTTCGTAGGTCGTGTCCTGTGTCGTTGCATTATGACCGATCATCCGCAGGTGATCCATAGCTGCTGCACTGATAGGAATCTCTCGACTATCAATATCCAAGAGCTCCATCAGCTTGTCCGCATTGGACTTTGTACGATCGCTCGTTGCCTCAGCAGGCATCGTCACGCCGATGATCTGACGAGTCGCGAGCCCAAGTACCTTGCAGGCATGACGGCAGACGAGTAGCGCCAGGGTACTATCCAATCCACCACTCACACCGATGACCATCTTGGGGTTACCTAGGTGGCGAAGACGCTGCATGAGACCGGTCACCTGGATCTTAAATATCTCATCACTCCGCTCCTCAAGGTCCACTGTGCCCGGCATGAAAGGATTGCGCTCCACCGGACGTGTCATCACATAGTCGTCATCCTGCTCTGAGAGGTCAAAGGGGACGACAATGAGCTTCTCTGTTGCATACTTCGTAGCCGCAGTGCGGAAGGTACTATTGAGCATCCGCTCAGTCCTGATGCGAGCGATGTCAATATCGCTGACGATCAGCTTCTCACTCAGGTCAAAGCGCTCCATCTCCTTCAGGATCGTACCATTCTCCGCAATAAACGCCTTACCGGTGTAGACCAGATCTGTCGAGCTCTCACCATGACCACAGCTACTGTAGACATATCCATTGATCGCCTGAGAGGAGAGCCCTGAGATCAGCGCACGGAGGTAGGAGTTCTTACCGGCATTCTCATTACTTGCCGAGAGATTAAAGATGATGTGAGCCCCATGGAGCGACAGACGGACTCCAGGAGTGATCGGTGCCCACATATCCTCACAGATCTCCACTCCGATACCGACGTCCTTATGACGGAAGATCAGATCATGACCTATAGGCACCTCTTGGTCCCCGATCTCAATAGTCGAATAGGCGAGCTCATAGGAGCTGGAGAACCAGCGCTTCTCCTGAAACTCCCTATAATTAGGCAAGAAAGTCTTCGGGATGGCACCTAAGATACGCCCTCCCTGTATACCGACGGCAGCGTTGTAGAGCTTCTCCTCTGCCCTCAGAGGCATACCGACAAAGAAAAGGATGTCGGTGTCGGCGGTGCGATTGGCAAGCTCCAGCACCGCCTTCTCTGCCTGCTCCAGCAAGAAGGGTTGTAGCAGAAGGTCGCCGGCCGTGTAGCCGGTGATCGACAACTCGGGGAAGCCAAGGACCTCCACCTTTTGATCCACAGCACGTCTGACGAGAGCTTCGATCCGATCAATATTGTAGAAGCAGTCAGCGACACGCACAAAGGGAGCGGCAGCAGCCACCTTGATGTATCCGTATTTCATACACTTAATATAGGTGAGTAATGAGTGAGACCGATCGGTTAAGCTTAGTGATAGTAGGTCTCTTCCTCGTCAAAGTTACCCCTTTACTCTCACTTCCCCAAGTCCTCGAGGGACATCCCATCCGAGCCAACGACTTGCCTATGTCATTCTTTTTCGTGACCTTTGCACCACAATCAACAACAAGGTGCCTTAGCAAAGTGGTTATGCACCGGACTGCAAATCCGTTCACGGCGGTTCGAATCCGCCAGGCACCTCTCTAAAGAAAGGTCTCTAACACAGCGTTAGGGACCTTTTTTCATATAAAGATCACCTTGCCCTACTGCGCAGTTCCACAAATTAAAGTATATTGTCTCCTCACCAAGAGAAGTAACAATTATGATAGATATAGACGACAAATGGGGAGACACCCAGCTGACAGCTAACAATGTATCGGCAGCACGGCTGCTTAATCGAGCTGACTGGGAAGAGTTCTTCCGGCATAAGGGCTACAGCGAGTCCTTTCCGATGGTAACTTATGCGCACGATGAGGCAGACCGACTCTACTCGGACCTCATCACAGAAGCAGGCTTGGCTCAGTCACCTGACCGACAACCAAGACTCAGGATAGGCACCTTTACTCGATTTACCGACTTAGAGAATGGTACTGTCGAGGGAGCAGCCTGGTTAGTCGTGGAGGGACTCAATGGCGTGCGAGAGGAGCTGAGACGAGATATGATCACCCTACTCCACAGCGGAGCTACCGACTGGTTGCGAGAGAGCTATACAGAGGAGGGGATTGCGCCCCTGATTGACTGGGTAGAGACTCTTCCTAAGACTCTACAGGGTCTGGACCCGACAGCCCATCAGACCGGAGCTATGATTTATCGGGCCACTATCCGTCGTCAATAGCCAGTGTCATCAGGAATAATAAGGGCGCAAAAGAGACTTCTCTTTTGCGCCCTTATTAATTAAGATCTATGGATCAGTACATATAGCCGATGGTCAGGAAGACAGTATGAGACTGACCATAAGGGGTCACATTCTTGTAATTGTCCGCTGCCATCTCGTCTGCATCCTTGATGGGGAAGCCATACTTGTATCCGGCGCCAAGGAAGAGCATACTCCCATACTTCAAGGGGATGCCAAAGTCGCACCTTACGAGTGGTCCAACACTGATCAAGCTGTAGTCGGAGTGAAGGTCACCGGTAACACATCCACTCAGAGAAGGTATGACATAGACAGACTTCAGGTCAAGCGGTACCTGTAGACCCGCAAAAGCATTGAAGCTAAAAAGGGTCACTCGCTTGATGAACTCCTTAGGCACCTCCACTTCCTTGCGATCTTTCATCAAGAAGCTCGGATCCTCCGTTATCAGCGCCGTATCATCCACGAGGCAGGGCTGATTGACCCCTACAGCCCCGCCATAGGTGAAGTACGTCCCGAGTGATGAGCGGAGCCCGAGGTAGGAGGCCATCCCAAAGTGGGGCGTTAGGTTTTTAGCCAAATCCGCAGTATAGATAAGCTCGCCCGACAGCGCATCGGTAACCATCTTATATGGTGGCAGAGTGATGACTTGACCCTGGTCATCCTTGATGACCAGCTCACCCTTACGGTGAGGATCGTAGTACTTCACCACCTTATCAATGTCCTCAAACTCCCACTTCAGTCCCCTTACATAGCTACAGAGTTCCGGATCATCGGCAAGGAACCTAACCACTCCGCCTCTAAACTGAGACCCCTCATAGTTGACTCCGTGTACCAGAGCGACCTTTTTCAAGGTGCCTCCACGCTTCTCCAAGAATAGCGGGAAGCTGGGCTTTACCACAGACATACTTCCTCCACTACGTATGGTCCTCTGCTCGTAACCGATGAAGAAGATGTCCCCATTCTCGTCAATCTTGTACGAAGAGGCAAGGAGGTAGGCCGTAAGCTCAGGCCCCTTATCTACGAGGGCCATCCATGCGGTATTGCTTTGCAAGAAGGCGGAGAACTTTTTGTACTCAAAGCGATAGCTCAAGTCCGGCTTCTTGGGGTTGCTTAGCTCGATGCCTTTTAGGTCCTCCGACTTGAAGGTGCCGGCTGACTGGGTGAGGGCGAGGTCATCAAAGAGTTTGAGCTCCTTGTCCCCCGACATAGGCATCCTGAGATACCCGGTGTAGGTAGCCCCTTCCTTGGTCTCCAATTGCGCCTTGCAGACGTCCCTTGGCTCCGAGGTGAAGAGCTTCATCAAGCTGCAGCCTGATAGAAGCATCATAAGCCCGATCAGCAGGATTGATAAGTTATATACCTGTTTCATAATACTAACGAAACTAATAGGATAGGTAATCGGCTATCTATACAACGTATATTGCAACTCAATAACCACGTCACAAATGTAAAGAAAAACTAACAATGCAAAAGGAGTGTGCCGAGAAGACTCGACACACTCCTTTTTATCAAGGACACAATGCCTTATCAGTAAGGCACAATGCCCGGCTTACTTCTTAGCTGCGGGACGTACCTCCTGAAGCTCCATCTCGAATGTAAGCATCTCGAACGGACCGATCTGATCACCCGAGCCACGCTGACCATAGGCAAGATCACCGGGGATCCAGAGCGTCACCTTGGATCCGGCAGGCACCTGCTGGAGTCCCTCGCTGAAGCCCTGGATGACTCCCGTAAGGGGGAAGGTTGCAGGCTCACCGCGATCATAAGAGGAGTCAAAGACGGTACCATCGAGCTTGGTCCCCTTGTAGTGGACGACTACAGTATCCTCAGCAGCAGGCTTGATGCCATCTCCGAGCTTGTCAATACGGTACTGCAGGCCGCTGGGCAGCTCCACAACACCCTCCTTAGACTTATTAGCAGCGAGGAAGTCGGCACCGGCCTTCTTATTCTTATCCTCTACGATCTTCTGCGCATTGGCAAAGTACTCCTGCATATAGTTATTGATGGCATCCATCGTCAGGGTCGTATCTACCTTGCCGGAGAGACCGGCGATGAGACCATCGATAAACTTCTGCTTATCGAGAGAGTCACCGGGGATACGGGCATTAAAGCCCTCCCAAGAGTCAATGAGCTGGAAGCCCATTAGGTAGCCATTGGAGTAGGCTGCCTTGGCACTGCCTGAGGTGAGCGCATCACGGAAACCCTTGATGAACTGGTCCTTCTTGGACGCAGAGTCACCAGGCACCTGATACTGATACTGATCCCACTGCTCGTGCAGAGGCATAGTCTGCGAGAGACCTAAGAAGTATGCAGCAGAGTCCTGAGGGGTCACGAGCTTTGCGGTCCCCTGACCATTGCCACATCCCGTCATCACTCCCATAGCGGCAATCGTGCCGACGAGGAGCGTTACTACGGTCTTTTTCATGTTGATTGTGTGTATAAATAAGTGTAGTTGAATTATTTCTCAATAAAAGAGCTCCATAGGGACTTACTTCCCCTCTATACCGAGTAGCTCAATCTCAAAGATAAGCGCCATATATGGCTCGATGAGTTGACCGGCACCGTGGCTCCCGTAGGCATGCTCCTCAGGGATCACGACTCTCCACTTAGAGCCTACAGGCATCATCGGCAGGACCTCCTGCCAGCCCTTGATAACGCCATTGACCGGAAAGGTCGCGGGCTCGCCTCGACGAATAGAGCTATCGAAGATCTGGCCATCAATGCGAGATCCCTCGTAGTGGCACCGAACGGTATCCGTGGGTGATGGCTTAGGGCCATTGCCCTCCACAAGCACCTCGTACTGGACACCTGAGGGGAGAGTTACCACCCCCTCGCGTGCTCCATTCTCAGCCAGGTAGGTCTGACCGGCAGCCTTATTGTTATGGAACTGCTCCTCCTGCTGACGGGTGAAGTAGTTCTTCAGCTCCTCCTCAGCTTCCTCATAGGTGATCTCAGGCTCAGCGCTCTCAAGGACGCAGGTGAGTCCGCGCACAAAGTCCTCTACATTGAGGTCCTTGATGCCACTGCTGACGAGATTATTGCCGAGACTCAGTCCGAGCGAGTAACTTACTTTATCCATTGGTAGAGTTATAGTTATTAATTGGCATAGTCAAAAACGCCACAAAGATAACAAAAAAGGTAACACCCTACTCTCACACTGTCCCTAACTCATCAGAAAGTTGCTCGAGGATCATGGCAAAAGTATCCTACTGAAGAGTTTTATCTAATACCGATATTAGTCGTCTCTATTACCGGTAATAGATTTCTCTAATACCGATATTAGTTTGAGCTTGTCACTGGATCCGAAGTGAGGGCTCAAAACGACGATCGAAACGCGTATTTCTCCCGGATCTCGGACACAGATGCGCCGAGTAGCCTATTTGTGCCAAGAATATATCGTACCTTTGCACCGATATTAGATCACGTGGAGAGATTTGTGTCTGCTTGCAACCACGCTAAAACAATGCTAAAAGGCACTCTTGAGTCAATAAACCATATGGTCGGAGCTCTCGCTCCCGAGCCGTGGCGCCTGACCGAGAGAGGCTTCGAGCATTGGGTGCTGACAGAGTGAGGTCTCTTCTCGGATTACAGACACTATACTATCTATTAGGTTCATTGATATATGAAAACATCCGATACCTATCTCTTCAGCTCCGAGTCAGTGAGCGACGGACACCCCGATAAGGTGGCCGACCAGATCTCCGACGCCCTCCTGGACAACTTCCTTGCCCAGGATCCCAAGAGTAAGGTCGCTTGCGAGACACTGGTGACTGCAGGTCAGGTACTCATAGCAGGCGAGATCACCTCTGATGCGTACGTAGACCTACAGTCTGTCGTGAGAGGAGTGATCGCTGACATCGGCTACACCAAGGGAGTGTACGGCTTCGACGCCCAGTCTGTCGGCATCCTCAGCGCCATACACGAGCAGAGCCCGGACATCCATATGGGGGTTGTGCGCGAGGCAGATGAGGATCAGGGTGCCGGCGATCAGGGGATTATGTTTGGCTACGCATCCTGCGAGAGTGACAACTATATGCCTCTACCGATCGAGTTGGCTCACTCGATGCTGCAGATCCTCTCACAGATCCGCAAGGAGGAGCCGGAGCTGATGCCCTACCTCCGCCCGGATGCCAAGGGACAGGTGACTCTAGAGTACAATATCGATCGCACACCCAAGCGAGTCAATACTATTGTCCTCAGCACACAGCACGATGACTTCGTGAAGCCACACGATGGGATGAGCCAGGCAGAGGCTGATCGACTGATGCAGGAGAAGATCTCGGAGGATGTCCAGCGTATTGTGATCCCGAGGCTGATCGAGAAGTACAGCTCTAAGGTCCAGAACCTCCTCGACGATCAGGTGAAGTACCTGATCAATCCTACGGGACGCTTTGTCCTCGGGGGTCCTGCCGGAGATACCGGCCTGACAGGGCGCAAGATCATCGTAGATACCTATGGCGGTCGGGCTGCCCATGGTGGCGGAGCCTTCAGTGGCAAGGACCCAAGCAAGGTGGATCGGTCAGCCACCTATGCGGCTCGGTACCTCGCCAAGAACTTGGTAGCCGCTGGTGTGAGCGACGAAATCAAGATCCAGGTCGCCTATGCCATCGGTCAGGCTGATCCGGTGAGCATCTATGTAGATACCTACGGCAGGAGCAGGGTACGCGAGACGGATGGCGAGATCGCCTCGATGCTGTCCTCTCTCTTTGACCTCAGGCCCTACCACATCATCAAATCACTTCACTTGGAGGCACCGATCTATCGGGAGAGCTCTGCCTATGGGCATATCGGTCGCACACCACGAGTAGCCACAAAGTCCTTCACGGACGGAAATGGCCGGACGCTGACTAAGGAGGTGGAGCTCTTTGCCTGGGAGAAAACGGATCTCGTAGATAAGATCCGAGAGGCATTTCACTTCTGATTTTCTTTCAGGAGAAAGACTTATGTCCGTCTTCCGCATGAAGGGCTTTGACCTTGAGCAGGGCAAAGCAGCTATGAAGGTGGGTACCGATGGCACCTTGCTGGGCGCATACACCATCGAGTGGCTGAGGAAGAGTCTTATCCGGCCTCAGCGGATACTCGATGTGGGGACCGGGACGGGAGTCATTGCACTTATGATGGCTCAGATGTTTCCCTCCGCAGAGGTTGCTGCCATTGAGATTGACCATGGGGCTGCAGAGACTGCGAGGCGAAATTTCTCTCGCTCTCCATTCGCATCCCGACTCAGCCTCACGGAGGGGGACTACAGCTCAGTAAGCTCTGGGACCTCACCTCGTGAGTACGATCTGATCGTTAGCAACCCGCCCTATCACAATGGGAGCTACCTCCCCGGGGATGAGCAGCGTCAGATCGCCCGACATAGCGGGACTTTGCCTCCGGAGGTGCTCTTCGGGACCTCCACAGAGCTGCTATCGCCGAGTGGATACATCGCGGTGGTCCTCCCGACAAGCGTACTACCCCTCTACGATCGTGCAGCATTATCCTGCGGGCTGGAGATGGTTCACCGCTGTCTCATACAGACCATAGCAGGTAAGGCTTGCAAGCGAGTCATCGGACTGTGGACCGGTGGAGGGCATAGCGACTGCACGGAGGAGCTACTGACCATCTCCACAGGGGCTGGTTATAGCGTCCGCTATGCAGGCTTGATGCGAGACTTTCTGACGATCTTTTGACCAAAGGGGTGGCATAAGCACATACTTTATGGTAAATTTGTTTTTTAATCTCAGGAACGTAGATCATGAAGTCAATAGAGGTGGATGGGCTGACCTTTAAGCCCTATCTGTCACAGGAGGAGCTGCACCCTCACATTGCGAGAGTTGCTAAGGAGATCATCGCAGATGTGGGAGACAGAGATCCTCTCTTTGTCTGTATCCTCAATGGGGCATTTATGTTTGGCTCTGACATTGCTCACCTGCTGGACAAGCCTTATGAGATGACCTTTGCGAAGTACAGCTCTTACTCGGGCATGCACTCCACGGGGCGGCTCACGGAGGTAATGGCTCCACAGATCGATGTCATGGGACGCGTAGTGGTGGTGCTGGAAGATCTCGTGGACACCGGGTTTACCCTGACAGAGATTAAGAAACTCTACCTCTCCCGAGGTGCTGAGGAGGTGCGCATCGCTGTTATGCTGGATAAGCCCAATGCACACAAGGATGCATCCCTGGTACTGGACTATGTGGGGAAGGAGATCCCGGATGACTTTATCGTGGGTCACGGACTGGACTACAATGGCTTCGGACGGATGCTCAATGACATCTTCGTAGTTGATGAGGAGTCCCTCCGGAAGAAGAATCAATCACTCAATATATAATATCATGCTAAATATCATCATATTCGGGGCTCCCGGCTCCGGCAAAGGTACTCAGAGTGCACACATCAAGGAGCACTACAACCTCAATCACATCTCCACAGGGGATCTCCTGCGTGCAGAGATCAAGAAGGGAACTCCCCTGGGGAAGAAGGTGGAGGGGCTCATCAGCGAGGGACACCTCGTACCCGATGAGACCATCGTGAGTATCATGGAGGGGCATATCAAGGATCCCGGTGAGTATGCAGGCATCATCTTCGATGGCTTTCCACGCACTGTAGCTCAGGCTGAGGCGCTGGACACAATGCTGAGGACTCATGGTGAGAGCGTCACCCTCCTGCTGGAGCTACAGGTCAGCGAAGAGGAGCTGATCAGTCGTATCCTGGAGCGAGGGAAAGTGTCCGGCCGTGCTGATGACAACGAGGAGTCAGCACGTGAGCGACTTAAGGTCTACCATAGCGAGACTGAGCCGGTCCGCAGCTTCTACTCCAAGCAAGGCAAGTACGTTGCCGTAGAGGGTGAGGGTAGCATCGATGAGATCACAGAGCGGATCATCAAGGCGATTGATAGCCACGTTGCCTAATCCGAGAGAGCAACAGATCGCTCTCTCGTAATGAGAAGAAACATCCTCTAAAGAATAATAAGTGCTATGGCTGAGTCAGGATTTGTCGACTACGTAAAGATCTATTGCCGGAGTGGCAAGGGAGGTCAGGGATGTGTCCACTTCTACAGATCCAAGCGGAGTCCTAAGGGCGGACCTGACGGAGGGGATGGCGGTCGTGGAGGGGATGTCTATCTCAGGGGCGACCGGAACTACTGGACGCTACTTCACCTCCGCTACAATCGTCACATCTTTGCAGGGAATGGCAAGAGCGGTGGTGAGAACAATCGTACCGGTGCCGATGGAGAAGATATCTACATCGATGTCCCACTCGGGACCGCCTGCTACGATGCTGACACCGGAGACTATATCACCGAGGTGAGAGAGCACGGAGAGGAGATCCGTATCCTCAAGGGAGGCCGTGGAGGACAGGGAAACACCCGCTTTGCCACCTCGACCAATCAGGCACCCCGCTTTGCCCAGCCAGGTGAGGCGCGCGAGGAGCGGGAGGTGATACTCCAGCTGAAGTTACTGGCTGACGTGGGACTGGTAGGCTTCCCTAATGCAGGGAAGTCAACCCTCCTATCTGCCATCACCACCTCCAAGCCCAAGGTGGCCAACTACCCCTTCACAACACTGGTACCCAACCTCGGCATCGTGAAGTACCGCGATGGTCGCTCCTTCGTGATGGCAGACATCCCCGGAATCATTGAGGGTGCTGCTGAGGGTAAGGGGCTGGGGCTCCGCTTCCTCCGCCATATCGAGCGCAATGCCGCCCTACTCTTCCTCATTCCCTCCAATGCTGACAATATATCAGAGGAGTATGAGATACTGCTGGGAGAGCTGGAGAAGTACAACCCCTCGCTGCTGGATAAGAATAGGGTCTTGGGTATCTCAAAGTCTGACCTCATCGATGAGGATCTCAAGGAGATGATCAGCGCAACCCTTCCTGACGGAGTGCCGGTCTGCTTCTTCTCCTCCGTCACCGGAGAGGGAGTAGCAGAGCTCAAGGACTTGATCTGGAAGAGCATTACGATCAACAACTTTGAGGCAGTCTCTCCCCTCGTGGAGCAGAATCTCAATCGCACCCTACAGGGGGTCGAGCTTGATGAGAGCGAAGATGATACTGAGGAGTCCTTCGATACTGATGAGGAGCCGGAGAGCGATGCCGGAGGGAGAATGCACGACGAAGATCCCTACTGATCACCCCATACGATGCTGAGCGAACGAACGAAAGATAAGAATACAGACATGATTGATACTACTCCATCACAGGTAAGAGTGCGATTTGCTCCCAGCCCTACAGGGCCACTCCATATCGGAGGGGTACGAACGGCTCTATACAATTACCTCTTTGCTAAAAATCAAGGGGGGAAAATGCTCCTGAGGATCGAGGATACCGACTCACGTCGGTTTGTCCCCGGAGCAGAGGACTACATCATCGAGTCCCTTAAGTGGCTTGGCATCCATATAGACGAGGGTGTAGGTGTGGGAGGTGAGTACGGCCCCTACCGCCAGAGTGAGCGCAGGGACATCTATCGTAAGTATGTCCGTGAGCTATTGGATAGCGGTCAGGCCTACAAGGCGTATGACACCCCTGAGGAGCTGGAGCAGGCTCGTGAGAGTACTAAGAACTTTCAGTATGATGCATCGACCCGCATGCGAATGCGCAACTCCCTCGCACTGACCGAGAGCGAGTGCGATGAGCTGGAGCAAGCGGGTGTGCCTTACGTTGTGCGACTTCGGATAGAGCCGGGAGAGGCGATCAGCTTCACCGATATGGTACGTGGTGAAGTGACCATCAATTCATCGGAACTTGACGACAAGGTACTCTACAAGCAGAGCGATGATCTGCCTACCTACCACCTAGCCAACGTTGTGGATGACCACCTGATGAAGATCTCTCACGTCATACGCGGTGAGGAGTGGGTAACCTCCACACCTCTCCATGTCTTGCTATATCGTGCCTTTGGCTGGGAGGCGGAGATGCCTCACTTTGCGCACCTGCCTCTCTTGCTTAAGCCGGAGGGCAGTGGCAAGCTCAGCAAGAGAGATGGGGACAAGTTTGGCTTCCCGGTCTTCCCCCTTCTCTGGGAGTCACCCGAGGACGGCGCTGTGAGTCCGGGATATCGCGAGAGCGGCTACCTGCCTGAGGCAGTGGTTAATTTTCTCGCTCTCCTAGGGTGGAATCCAGGAGATGACATAGAGCTTATGCCGATGAATGTCCTCATCCGTCGATTTGACCTCAGCAGTGTCAATAAGAGTGGCGCCCGCTTCGACTACGAGAAGGGAAAGTGGTTCAATCAGCAGTACATCCGGATCTGCGACCTTGACCGCTTAGCCGACCTCTGTATGCCGTACCTTGAGCAGGCCGGCATCACTTGTGACCACCATAGGCTGGTCTGTGCCCTTGATCTGACACGAGAGCGACTGACCCTCCTTCCGGATGTCGTCGAGCAGACAGGCTACCTCCTCCAAGCTCCGACTGACTTTGATGAGAAGTCTGTCAAGAAGCGGTGGAAGGAAGATAGCGCTAAGCAGCTCACAGAGTACATGGAGTATATTGACACCTTCCCTAAACCTCTCGATGTGAAGCTACTCGATGAGAAGACTCACGGCTGGCTTGAGGAGAAAGGCTATAAGATAGGAGTGGTGATGAACGCCCTCAGAGTGGCACTCGTAGGAGAAGCGATAGGGCTCTACATCTACGACATCATCGACTTCATCGGTGTCAAGGAAACCAAGCAAAGAGTCCGGTACGCTATTGAGCGACTGGGCTAATATCTCTATCAAATCAAAAGCAGGACGCAAAACCTTAGTGCTTTGCGTCCTGCTTTTTCCTTTCGTCATTTCAGCGTTTTTCGTACTTGAAGCGCTTATGACTCCATAGATAATAAGCTGGCTCCCTCCTTATCATTTCCTCTAAGAGGACGTAAAACTGCTGCGTGAGAGAGAAGTCCCCCTGGTCGTCCTCCATGTCATAGGGCATCTCGACGACTCTTACCCGCCAATAACCTCTCCGCTCGCGATGCATATCGAGGAAGTAAGCACTCAGCCCCAGCCTCCTTGTGATCTTCTCTGCCCCGACGTGCGTAGGCACCTGCCGACCAAAGAAGTCGATATAGTGATGAAGCTTGTCTGATGAAGGAGACTGGTCAGCCACATACCCCACCCCGAAGGGCTTTCCTGACTGTCTTGCTGAGAGCACATACCGCAGCGTATCCCTCATCTCGACCGACTTACTGCCATGAGCTTGCCGATTGGCGAGGATGACCTTGTCAGAGACTGGGTCGTGGAGCTGAGAGTAGATCTGAGCGCAAGTGACCCCTGGGAGCCAGAGAGCTATGGACGGGATCCACTCCCACTGACCATAGTGCCCGATGTACAGAGTGAAATTGCGTCCACCAGCTGCATCCTCCAAGATCTGCTCTATGCCCTCAAAGGTGATGTGCTCCTTCATCTCCTCCTCTGACCAAGTCATCATCCTCGGAGCCTCCAGTATCAGGTCGCAGAAGTAGCTGTAGAAGTCCTTCGCAATTTTTCGTCTCTCCTCCTTAGTAAGCTCTGGGAAGGCTATCTGAAGATTGTGATCCACTACCTCTCTACGATACCGGACTACATCCCTGACCACCCAAGCCAAGAAATCAGACAGCTTGTATAGTCTCCTAAGGGGGATCCTCCCCAGTCGGCGCCAAAGCCTAAGCACCCACTGAGTCTTCTGTTTCTCAGTCATGGTCTACCTCAGTTTATCGTCAGCAATTGCCTTTTTCACCCGCTTCACCAGCAGACCTTTCATCGTGATCTCTTCTTCATCTTAGTTGCCAATCAGCAAGTTTCTCCCCCTCAGCAGGGTCGGATAGCGCTTTAGCACAGCCGGCGGTAGCTCCCTGCGGATCTGCTGTCCCACACCGAGTGAGAGATCGTAGACGGCTAAGCAGTGGTCGCAGGTAGCAGACATCAGCGTCTCCTCAGCCGGAGTCTGATCCGGTATGACTATCCCTACTGTGGGATAGCAGAGGGGGCACTGGGCATCGTAGGCCGCATAGCCTCCGCCCTCCACCTCACCCGGAAGTCCGTGGCAAACTATCAGCCCTCCCACACCAAGCAAATCACTCTGCTGTCGAGGAGTGCGGATAAGGATAGCAGTCTGGGGGGAAGCAATGGACCTCCCCTCAGCGGACATAAGGTCAATGGTGTACGCTACAGGAAGGTCCGGCAACGTATCCGGTATCTGAGTGTCTGAGCTGAGATGTCCGCAAGAGAGCACGCTCACAGCCAGTATCAGAGTTGTGGCTATAGTGAATAGGCTGTAAGGTACTACTGACTTACTTCTTCCCAAGGAAGCGATCCACGTCCAAGTGTTCGAGACTATCGGCCATCTTGTCCAGCAGGGGCTGGATCTTGGTCTTCACCATGCCGGCAACGAAGGAGGGAGCCTCTACTTCGAGAGAGACTTGAGCCTGGGTATTGTCGCCCTCGGGCTGGAAGTTGAGCACCAGCTCCACCGGTACAGGGGCACCCTCAGCCTTGTAGCTGACGAGAGAGGGCTTCTCCATACGATGGCGACGGAGGGTAATGTCACCTACGAGAGGAAGCTTGGCACTGATGGCGTCATCTGCCACAGAGACATCCTTAAACATCGGCTTGTCCCCCACCTTGCTCAAGAAGTGACGAGCTGACTCAGGCTCCCCAGCCAGATCAAACACGGTGTCTATATCCTTCTTGATGGTAAATGGTCTGCTATTGATTACCTGCATTACTATCTTCTATTCTAAGTCTATCACTTACCCCAGTTAGCCGGATCCTTTCGCCACTCCTTAAGGGTCTCCACTTGATCGCTGTGGATAAATCCTCTCCTCTCTGCCTCTGCAACCACATGATCGTAGTCGCTGAGGGTGAACATCGGGATAGAGGCCTCAGCAAAGGCCTCCTCTGCAACGGCAAAGCCATGAGAGTAGGTGGCGACCAGTCCGAGCACCTCATACCCAGCTGCCTGTAGCGCCTTCGCTGCTGCGAGGCTACTACCGCCTGTAGAGATAAGATCCTCGATAACCACCACCTTGGCATCCTTATCTATAGCCCCCTCTATCTGATTTTGCATACCATGGTCCTTAGCCTTTGCGCGGATATAGGAGAGCGGTAGGCGCATGCGATCAGCGACAAGAGCCGCTTGTGGAATGCCACCCGTGGCAACACCTGAGACAGCTGTGACCTGAGGGAATTTCTCCCTGATCAGAGCCACCAGTGCATCAGCAATCTGTGTCCGGATCTCCGTCGAGGAGAGCGTCACTCTATTATCACAATAGATGGGACTATGCCAGCCAGAGGCCCAGGTGTAAGGGTGCTCAGGATTAAGCGACACTGCATGAGCATCCAAAAGGAGCTTAGCAATCTTCTCAGCTACGGTTATTGAGGTAAACATAGGGTGTTATTTCGTGAGTTATATTACCAGCATCCAAAGGTAACTCATTTTTCTCTACCTTGAGCAAGACATTCCCCCCTCAAAGACAATACAAACATATTCCGAAAAATCACCAAAACGATATAATTTTATTCCGCATTAAAAATAAGACGCAAATAAATTTGCTACATAAAAGTATTTTCGTAACTTTGTCGCACTGTTAAGTCAAGTGTTATGAGACAAAAGAGCTATATCATATCCCCAAGCAGCATGCTGCCCCTGATGATGATGCGAATGTACAGCGTACACTCGTCGGCTCTGTCGTGTCCACAATTGATCTCATAACAATTTCGGAAGTCAACATTCATACACACGAGGCGAAACCGACGAGCCAACAGCTCAGTTAGGTTTCGCTTCACTTTTATCATCACATACACTACACCCTATCATTATGTCACACACTATCCAGCCAAAGTACTCTCCGGAGACTATTGCACTTCACTACGGCTACGATCCTCTTGCCACGGGTCACCATGCGGTGTCCGTCCCGTTGGTAGCCTCGACCGCATACGCCTTCGCTGACTCGCAGGAGGCGATCGACATTTTTGCACTCCGCAAGGAGGGCTTCCTCTACTCCCGTCTCGGAAGCCCCACCGTGGATGTCCTCGAGAGGCGGCTCGCTGCATACGAGGGCGGCGTCGGTACAGTAGTTACCGCCACCGGACAGAGTGCCCACAGCACACTCTTCCTCACCCTGCTCCGATCCGGGGACCACGTTGTCGCCTCCAATAGCATCTACGGTGGGACCTTCAACCTATTGGAGTCTACCCTCCCCCGCTTCGGCATCACCACCACCTTTGTAGACATTAATAATGTGGAAGAAGTGGAGGCCGCCATCACCGAGAGCACGAAGCTGGTATTCTGCGAGACGCTCAGCAACCCACGGCTCACCATCACCAATATCCCCGTGGTATCTGAGGTCGCTCACCGCCATGGACTGCCCCTCGTGGCTGACATCACTCTCACCGAGGGGATCAGCCACGCCATCAGCGAGGGAGCCGATGTCCTCACCTCTGCTCTCACCAAGATCGTCTGCGGCAATGGCACGACACTCGGTGGTGCGATCATCGACTCCGGTCGGTACGACTGGGGCAGCGGTCGCTTCCCTGAGCTCTCTGAGCCCTGCCCGACTTATAATAACATTTCCTTCACAGAGACTTTTGGTTCCCAGGCACTCATCACGGCACTTCGAGCCATCGGTCTCAGGGATCTCGGCACCGGGCTCAGCCCCCTCAACGCCTACGAGATGATCAAGGGGCTGGAGACGCTTGAGCTGAGGGCACACGCCATCAGTGATCACACTCGTGAGCTGGCTGAGTGGCTTGAGGCAAATCCTAAGGTCGCCTGGGTCCGCTACCCCGCTCTTCCCTCCCACGAGCAGAATGATCTCTGCACCACTTCGCTTCATGGTTTTGGTGGCGGTATCCTCACCTTTGCACCCAAGGGCGGGTATCACGCAGCTCGCAGGGTGACCGAGAGTACTCAACTCTTCACCCTCGTTGCCAATCTCGGTGACAGCAAGTCACTCATCACCCACCCCGCCGGCACTACCCACAGCCAGATGACCGAGGACGAGCTCAGCCAGGCCGGCATCTCAGACGATCTCATACGTCTCTCCATCGGTCTGGAGAGCATCGAGGACCTAAAAAAGGATCTACAAAGCGCACTCGATCAGATATGCTCGGACAAGTAACCTTCTCGGACTTCACCAATTGGCGAGGCGAGAGTATCCCCTCCATCACCCTCACCTACCAAGTGGAGGGACCCTCCCTCGGCAGTACTCCCATCGTGCTTGTCTGTCACGCCCTTACCGGCAACTCCGCTGTCTCCGGTCCGGAGGGCTGGTGGGCAAAACTCATCGGACTCGGACAGACGATCGACACTGCCCACTACACCATCCTCTCGATCGACATCCCGGGAAATGAATATGCCGGTTCTGCTCCACTGGATGATCCCCGTCTACTCAATGTGAAGGACGTGGCTCGCCTCTGGCTGCTCGTGCTGAGGGAGCTCCGTGTCGATCACCTCTACGCACTCATCGGGCCCAGTCTCGGTGGTGGTCTCGCTTGGCAGATCGCCACCCTCGAGCCCACGCTGGCGGACCTTCTCTTCCCCATCGCCACGGACTACAAGGCCTCCGACTGGCTCCTCGCTCAGACCGAAGTACAGCGACTGATACTGGAGCACTCCGACCGCCCCATCCACGATGCGCGGGTCCACGCCATGCTCACCTACCGTACACCGAAGTCCCTCATCGGACGCTTTGAGGGAAAAAAGGTGGAGGATAGTAGACTCCCCAAGGTGATTGATTGGCTCGACTACCATGGTCGTACACTGGAGGGGCGCTTCAGCCTGAGTGCCTACAGGGTGATGACCTTCCTCACCTCCACGATCCATGCAGCGGAGAGCGAGGAAGAGCTGTCACGGATCGCCTCAGACATCCACCTCGTCGCCATTGACAGCGACCGACTTTTCCCCTACTTCGTTGCTCAAGAGACTGTCGAGGGACTCAAGCACTTCGGCAAAGAGCGAGCTGAGCTCCACACCATCGCCTCCGACCATGGTCACGACGCCTTCCTCATCGAGTATGACCAGCTCTGCCGGATCATGAGTCCCTTCTTCCCTTAATCCAAGTATGACAATAGTATAGTATGCGTGTACTAAAGTTTGGGGGCAAGTCCCTCGCTAATGGAGAGCCACTCCGTCTCTCCCTCAATATCATCCAAGAAATTGCCGAGGCTGACGACACTCCTCCCTTAGTCGTCGTCTCCGCTCGAGGCAAGACTACGGATCGTCTCCTTGGGCTGGCTCACCTCGCCGAAGCCGGGAAACCCTGGCGGGAGAGCCTTCACCGGCTCCTTGCTGACCAAGGAGAGGGGACCGAAGGACTCTCAGATCGACTTACCAGGCTCCTCGAGGGGATCGAACTCCTTGGAGAGTGCAGTGCCAAGACACTGGATGAGGTCCTCTCCTTTGGGGAAATCTTCTCCGCCCACCACATTGCCCGTCTCTTACCTCACGCACTGCCGATCGACGCCGGCGAACTCATCGTCACCGACGACTCCTATGGTGAGGCAAATGTGGAGCTCAAGGAGTCGGAGGATAAGACGCGCAGCTACTTTGCCCACCTCCCCGCCGACACCCTCCCGATCGTGACCGGCTTCATCGCCCGAAGCAACGAGGGGGTGCGGACAACCCTCGGAAGAAATGGAAGCAACTACACAGCTGCTCTACTCGCTAACTTCCTTGATGCCTCTCAGCTTGACAACTACAGCAATATCGACGGCATCTACTCCGCTCACCCCGACATCGTCCTCTCAGCGCACAAGATCCCCGAGCTCTCCTACACCGAGGCTGCTGAGCTCTCCCAGCTGGGCGCGGAGATCCTCCACTACAAGACGATCGACCCTCTTGCTGCCAAGCAGATCCCCCTCCGCATACTCGACTCCTTTAGCCCCGAGGGATGCCGACAAGAGGGGACGCTCGTCCATCTCCTTCCAGCCTCCCGGCAGGCGAGAGCCATCGCTGCCCTCTCCGGCAAGGCTCTGATCCACTTTGAGCGGCACGAGATGAAGGGGCTCCCCGGCTTTGATGCCAGGATCTTCTCCGTCCTCAAGGACGAGGGCATCAGCACCGGGATCATCTCCCAGGGATCGACGGAGCGCGGTGTCGGCTTCGTCGTGGCGGAGAGCGAAGCGGACCACGCCGTGGCAGCACTGAGGCGAGAGTTTGAGCGGGACGTCCACCGCCCCACGATTGAGGCAACGAAGGGGCTCTCCGTCATTGCCCTCATCGGTGTCAGCCTCTCCGGCTTTGACCATCCCTACTCCGCCCTTATCCGAAACGGCATCACACCCCTACTGGTCAATAATGCCGTCACCGGTGACACCCTCTTCCTCCTCGTCCGTGACGAAGAGGTACCGAAGGCACTCAATGTGATCCACGGGGAGATGTTTGCCCACGCCAAGCGGATCCATATCGCCTGTGTCGGTCACGGCACCGTCGGGGGCGCCTTCCTCGACCGGGTGACCGAAGAGCGGGCGCGGATCCTCTCCGACAAAGCCGTCGACCTCCGTCTCTTCGCCATAGCCAGTAGCCGGCAGCTCCTCCTCGACAAGGAGAGCATCGGTACCGACTGGAGGAAGCGAAAGGCTGCCGCCCCCGCCTCCGACGACCCGATCCGCGAGATCATCCGCTATGCGGACGAGAATTACTTAGAGAATGTAGTCGTCATCGACAACACCGCTTCGCCTGCCATCGCTGCTCGCTACTGCGAGCTCGCCGAGCAGGGCTATGATCTCGTCTCCTCCAATAAGATCTCTAATACCGGTCCCTACTCCGACTACCTCCGGCTGCGTGAGATCTTGCGGGATCACCGGCGGACTTATAGGTATGAGACCAATGTGGGAGCCGGACTACCCCTGATCGACAACCTCCGGCTCCTGCACCTCTCCGGCGACCGCATCACCCGCATCAGGGGCCTCTTCAGTGGCACCCTCGGCTACATCCTCTCCTCACTCAGCGACAGCACCTCCTATGCGGAGGCGATACGCTCCGCTGCCCGTCTCGGCTACTCTGAGCCGGACCCACGGCAGGACCTCAATGGTCTCGATGTGGCACGCAAGCTCCTTATCCTCGCACGTGAGGTGGGCATCGCGGCAGAGATGTCAGACATTGAAGTAGAGAATTTGGTTCCATCGTCTCTCAGGGACTGCTCAGCAGACGACTTTATGAAGCGGCTGGACGAGGCTCAGTCCTACTTCGAGAGTCTCTCGAGCACCTCTCAAGGGGAAGTGCTAAGATATGTCGGAGAACTGACTATCGGGGACGGCACCGATGCCACCCACCTCTCCTGCGGTCTCAGAAGCCTTCCTGCCGAGAGCGCCCTCGGCTCGGTCAGTGGTGCGGACTCCTGCTTCGAGATCTACACCGAAAGCTATGGTGACTTACCCTTTGTCATCCGCGGGGCGGGAGCGGGTGCCGAGGTGACTGCGCTCGGTGTCTTTGGCGACCTCCTCAGGATTGCCGACCGGGGCGAACTCTCGTGACACACCCCAACATATGGTAAGGGAATAGGCAGAGGTGACGCATTTGAGCTTTACAACTAAGAAGAAAACACCCCTGCCGAGGTGCCACGCAGCCGGGTGATCCTTCTCTCTTGTGGGAGAGGCTGCAGTCCCGTAGGGATGGCACTGCAGTCCCGTGGGGATGGCACTGCAGTCCCGTAGGCGTGGCACTGCAGTCCCGTAGGGGTGGCACTGCGGTCCCATAGGGGTGGCACTGCAGTCCCGTGAGGAGAAGGCTCCGGGCGGAGACGCATTTTAGCTCTGCAGAAGGCATTCAACTCATTGTGAAGAGTGGAAAACGAAGAATCCCTTTCGGGTGTCCTTTGTCGAGGAGCGTTATCTCACGAGAGGCTAACCAGTAGAGGACCCCTATGGGTCCGGTTTGCTTAGCCGAGAAACTCAAATGCGTCACCCCTGAGGAAATAGGAGCTATACTTGCGGGTGGACCTCTTTTAGACTAATTTTGTCAAGAATTAGAGATAAAAGGATATGAATAATCAAGATATAGAGTCGCTCTACAAGGTCTTCTTAGAGCACCCGTCTATCTGCACCGACTCCAGGCAGGTAGAGCAGGGAGACTTCTTTGTCGCCCTCCCCGGGGAGCGTGTGGACGGAAATACCTTTGCAGAGGCTGCACTGGAGCGCGGCGCTGCCGTGGCGCTGGTCTCAGATCCCTCTCTCGCCGAGCGGGACGAGCGCTGCATCTACACCGAGGACACATTACTCGCTCTGCAGCAGCTTGCTAAGAGACACCGAGAAAGCTTCAAGATCCCCCTCATCGCCATCACCGGGAGCAACGGCAAGACAACAACGAAGGAGCTCTGCGCTGTCGTCCTCTCTCAGAGGTACAAGGTCCTCTACACGGAGGGCAACTTCAACAACCACCTCGGTATGCCGCTCACACTCCTACGCCTCAATGACGAGCACGAGATAGCGGTAGTGGAGATCGGGATCAATCACCCGGGCGAGATGGCTCCACTCGCCGACATTGCACGCCCGACCCACGCCCTGATCACCGGTATCGGAAAGGCGCACCTTGAGGGCTTTGGCTCACTGGAGGGGACGCTGAGAGAGAAGAGCATCCTCGCTGAGAGAGCCTACGAGAGCGGGGGAGTCGTTTTCCTCAATCTCGATGACCCACTCCTGCGCGAGCGGTGGTCCGATGAGGCTCAGGTGACCTATGGTCTCGCAGACGGTTCATACGACAGGGAGCCGGACTTCAAGGCAACGATCCTAAGGGAGCAGCCCTACCTCTCCCTCCGGATCAGCTGCAGCCTTGGCGAGCAGGATATCGCTACCCATCTCGTGGGGCGATACAATTACCACAACGTCCTCGCAGCCTTTGCAGTCGGGGTGACCTTTGGGCTCACCATGCCGACGATTGCCAATGCGATTGAGTCCTACACGCCGACCAATGACCGCTCTCAGGTGGTCAGGCTTCCGCGCCACATATCACTGATCATGGATGCCTACAATGCCAATCCATCCTCAATGCGAGCAGCCATTGAAAATCTATTTACCGCACCGGAGCCGGCAAAGTTTGCCATCCTCGGTGATATGCTGGAGCTGGGCGATGTCTCGGACGAGGAGCATCTGGAGATTATGAGACTGATGGAGAGTGAGCCGGAGATCACAACGCTCTATGTGGGCGAATCCTTCTACCGTCTCGCCTCACCGGAGACAATGGCCTTCCGAGACATCGAGGGGCTTAGGTCGTTTCTGGAGGTGATCGAGGTGCCGGATGAGAGTGTATGGCTGCTCAAGGGGTCGCATAGGATCGGGCTTGACAGGCTCAAGGACACTCTGTCAATGAAGGCTGACGAGGGGGTATCCGGCTCCGACACATATACCCTCCCGACATCGAAGTTCAGATACTGATCTATGAGCATTGACCTCTACGCACTGCTGCTGACCCTGGGAGCCGGTATGGCGACACCCCTCGGTGGCGCCTTGGCACTCATCGGCAGAAGGGGCTCCCACGAGGATCGGCTCCTCGCTTTAGGGATGGGGCTCGCAGGGGGCGTCCTCCTATTCTTGGCTCTACAGGGTCTACTCCCTGAGGCGTGCGAGGAGTTGGCCTCGCTCTATGGAGAGCGGGGGCACCTCTTGGCTCTCGGGGGCTTCGCCGGCGGGATGGCAGCGATGGCTCTACTTGACAGACTATTGCCCGGGAGTGCGCACCATACCCATCACGGCGATGGGAGGATGATGAAGGAGGATACTGAGGAGAAGCGCTCCCTCCTCATCTCCGCACTGGTGGCAGCGGTTGCCATCTCAATACACAACATACCCGAGGGGATGATGCTCTACCTGACAGCGACGGAGGCACCCATGGAGGGGATCCCTGTCATGCTGGCCGTCGGTATGCACAATATCCCGATAGGGCTCTCGATCGCCATACCTATATACTATGCCGGATATGGGCGTATGAGGGCACTGCTGGTCTGCCTTCTCTCGGGTGCGATGGAGCTTATCGGGGCTGTCCTCGGAGCTTTCCTATCCGGACCAATGGAGTCGCCTCTCTCCCTCGGGCTGATGCTCGCCCTTGTTGCCGGCATTATGGTCTACGTCTCATTCGACGAGCTGATCCCCGCCTCCTACAGCTACGACAGGCGCCATGCCTCTCTCCTTGGGATCCTCATGGGACTGCTCGTTATGGGACTGACGATGACACTGATACACCACTGATTATTTATGGAAGGCAATTTTACCATCGCCCTGATGATGACCCTGCTGGCAGGGCTCTCCACCGGCATCGGTGCCGTGATCGCAGTTCTCTCCAAGCGAACCAACAGGTCGCTCCTCTGCATTGGACTGGGACTCTCCGCTGGGGTGATGATCTATATCTCCTTTGTGGAGCTGCTGTCTCAGGCGCGGGTCTCTCTCGTGGAGACATGGGGCCCCATAGGGGAGCTATATGCGGTGCTGGCATTTTTTGGCGGCATAGTGGCAACACTGCTGATTGACTTAGCAATCCCTGAGACGGAAAATCCTCATGAGATCCACGGGGTGGAGGAGATGCGGATCGGTGAGGAGCACTCTCTGGAGGGGCTGAGGAGGATCGGGCTGATGAGCGGTCTCATCATTACGCTACATAACTTCCCTGAGGGAATGGTCACCTTCCTCTCCGCGCTATCCTCCCCCACTACCGCTCTGCCGATCATGCTGGCAATCATGATCCACAATATCCCTGAGGGCATCTCTGTCTCGGTCCTGATCTACTACGCCACCGGGAGCCGCTCACGAGCGCTGCTCTTAGGTGTCCTCTCCGGACTGGCTGAGCCGGTCGGTGCATTGGTGGGATACCTTTTCCTACAGCCCTACCTGACACCCGCCCTACTCCATACCACTAATGCGGTCATCGCCGGCGTGATGATCTACATCTCTCTCGACGAGCTGCTCCCTGCAGCAGAGCGGTATGGGAAGCACCACCAAGCTATACTCGGCGTGATCTCAGGTATGGCGGTGATGGCAGGGACACTCCTGATATTGTAAAAAAGACTATACTTTCTCCTTTTTCCTAAATCTCCCTTATAATCAGCCTTTGAGCGAATCAAGAGGGGGCTTTTTGCGTATATTTGTGCCGTAGATAAGGGGGCGTACCACACGTCCTCGACTTAATGACTATGAACTATTTACTTGTGCATCCTCTTAGGCTTCGTGCCGCCTATCGGGTCCTCCTATCACTCCTCACCCTGGTGCTGACCTCAGCGCTGGGAGAGGCTCAGGAGTCTCTCCGAGAGGAGCTGAAGCAGATCTCAAAGGAGGGGAAAAAGGTGCAGGGATTCTTGGTACCGGTCCGGACGGAGTACGGCGAGACTCTCCCGACTGTGGACCTCGGTCCGGTCTCTATCTATCGAGAGATGAAGTATGCAACGCCCGAGGAGCGCAGGGCTTATAATCGTCTCGTGAGAGACGTCAAGATCACCCTCCCCTACGCCAAGATGGTGAGCGAGACAATGATGGAGACGTATGAGTACCTCCAGACGCTGCCAAATGATAAGGCTCGCGAGGCACACCTCAAGCGGATGCAGAAGGAGCTCTACGAGCAATATAAGCCGGAGATGAAAAAGCTCACTCTCCGCCAGGGTAAGCTCCTACTTAAGCTCATCACGAGGGAGACAAATAGCACGTCTTACGAGCTGATCGACTCTTTCCTCGGTGGCTTTGCAGCAGGATTTTGGAATATGTTTGCCAAGTTCTTTGGCGCTTCTCTAAAGGCTGACTACGACCCTTATGGACGGGACGCTATGATCGAGCGCGTTTGTACAGAGGTAGAGTACGGCTTGGTCTAGAGTCACTCCTCGGGAAGGGGAAGTCGGTAGTCACACCCCTCCGCATACCTCGAGCAACCAAGGGCTGTCCGCCCACGAAGCAGATGTCCCTTACGACACTTTGGGCAGAGGTCTCCCTCGCCGAGAGGAGCATCTGCCGGCTTACGAGACTGAGAGGAGGAGCGGCGTTGCCGTTTCTTCTTTTCTTTTTCCTCTCCTTTCTCCGACACAGCGGTTTTCTCCTCCTCGATCAGAGCACTCATGGTGCGAGGATCCCGGATCACCTCAGTGACCATCCTGGTAACCTTCTGAGTAAGGTCGGAGATGAACTGCCGAGCATCATACTCGCCACTCTCTATCTGGCGTAGCTTCCTCTCCCACTGACCGGTCAGCTCCACACTCTTGAGCATATCGTCCCGGATGATATGGATCAGCTCCCGCCCAACGGGAGTCGGGAGCAAGGTCTTACGCTGCTTGCGGATATATCCGCGACTGAGGAGCGTCTCTATGATGGCAGCACGAGTGGATGGGCGGCCGATGCCATTCTGCTTCAGCGCCTCCTTCATCTCCTCACTCTCCACCAGTTTACCGGCAGTCTCCATAGCCCTGAGGAGGGTTGCCTCAGTGTAGGCTCTGGGTGGGCGGGTCTGCTTCTCCTGCAGCTCCGGTCGGTGTGGTCCCTGCTCCCCCTCAACAAAAGAAGGCATCACAGCAGTCGTCGACTCTTCGTCCTGAGACTCCTTATCCTCATCGGGCTTCACCACCGCCTGCCACCCAGGGTCGGTAATCACCCGCCCGCCGGCACGAAAGCGTACGCCCTCGACTGCTCCCTGGACCGTCGTCTGCTCATACTGCATGTCGGGATAAAAGGCAGCGAGGAATCGTCTCGAGATGAGGTCGTAGATCTGTTGCTCCTCGTTGCCGGTAAACACCCCACCCTCACCGGTCGGTATGATCGCATGGTGGTCTGTCACCTTACTATTGTCGACGACACTTTTTAGCTTACGTAGCTTCTTGTGCCCCAGCGGGGCAATAAGGTCTCTTAGTACTTGATACCTCTGGTAGAGGTTATTAAGGATCTCAGGACACTTTGCATAGACATCCTCAGTAATATACGTGGTATCTACACGTGGATAGGTAACCAACTTTCGCTCATAGAGTGCCTGGATCGTACTGAGAGTCTCATCGGCTGAGAGTCCCAGTTTCTTATTCGCCTCGATCTGGAGAGAGGTAAGGTCAAAGAGATGCGGAGGAGCCTCTTTCCCCTTCTTCTTCGTCACCTTTGTGACAGAGAAGGGCTTACCCGTGATCTTATCCAATATCTTCTGCGCCTTATCGACCGTGCTATATCGCCCTGCGGTGGTAGCAAAGGCGGTCTCCCTGTAGATCGTCTTGATCTCCCAATAGGGCTCGGGGACAAAGTGCTCTATCTCCTCCGCCCTCTCGACGATGAGGGCCAAAGTAGGCGTCTGCACACGTCCCACAGAGAGTAAGCGGCGAGAGTCTCCCGACCGATACTTAAGGGTATAGAGGCGAGTCGCATTGATCCCAAGGAGCCAGTCTCCGATCGCTCGCGTCATGCCGGCATAGTAGAGTCGCTCATACTCGGCAGAGTCGTGCAGGTGATCGAAGCCCTCTCGGATAGCCTCCTCAGTCATAGAGGAGAGCCAGAGACGCCGGATCGGGACCCTGCAGTCTGCCAGCTGAAGTACCCAGCGCTGGATCAGCTCTCCCTCCTGACCGGCATCACCACAGTTGATCACCTCATCGGCCTCCGATACCAGTCTGCGGATGACGTCAAACTGGTGCTTGATGCCGCTGTCCTCCTTAAGCTTGATCCCGAAGCGCTCCGGCACTATCGGCAGATGGACGAGACTCCACCGCTGCCACCGTGTGGCATACTCCGCCGGCTCCTTCAGCTCACAGAGGTGACCAAAGGTCCAGGTGACTCTATATCCATTGCCCTCCATATAGCCATCGTGTGCCTCGCCGGCACCCAGGACAGCAGCAATGGAGCGAGCAACGGAGGGTTTCTCAGCAATACAGACTTTCATCCGTTATACAGAAAGGGGTGGGAGAGACAGCTCCATACCGCTCTCCCATCCCTTGACTATAATATTAACTTGATCTAATTACTCAGATATCGAGCTGCTTACGGATCGCCTCTACACGCTCATCGCAGGAGCGACGTGCCTCAGCCAGTTGAGCGGGATCCTTAGGGGAGGCATGCACCTCCATGTAAAACTTGATCTTCGGCTCCGTACCCGAGGGACGGACAGAGAGCTTGGTGCCACTGGCGGTAAAGAACTGAAGGACGTTGGAAGTGGTGGGGAAGTCGAGGGTATAGGTCTCGCCGCTCACCTGATCTCTGCCCTCAAGCGTGGAGTAGTCCAGCACCTCGGTCACCTGCTCACCTGCAAGCTCCTTGAGAGGGTGGTGACGGAAGTTTTTCATCATATCCTCGATCTCCTGAGCGCCGGTCACGCCGGGACGTACCACACTGATGGTCTTCTCGACGGAGTAGCCATACTCGAGGTAGATCTTATCAAGAAGCTGATAGAGAGTCATGCCCTGCTCCAGAGCCCAGGCAAAGATCTCACCCATGATGATACAAGCCGAGACAGAGTCCTTGTCGCGGACAAAGTCCTCCCATAGGTAGCCGATACTCTCCTCACCACCACCGAGGTAGCGACGGGTGCCTTCGTTTTGGCGCATCACGCTGGCAATCCACTTGAAGCCTGTGTAGCAGTCGTAGAGCTCAACGTGACCGGCCTCAGCCACATTACGGATCAGGTCGGTGGTCACGATGGTCTTGACAAGGTAGTCACTCTCCGAAAGGTCACCAATCTCCTGATGCCGCTTGATCGCATAGTAAGCATAGAGGAGGCAGGTCTGGTTACCGGTGAGTAGGACATACTTCCCCTCATTATCCTTACACCCCACAGCGAGACGATCCGCATCGGGATCCGAGGCGAGGACAAGATCGGCATCCACCTTATGAGCAAGGTCAAGCGCCATCTTCATTGCCTCAGGGTTTTCCGGATTGGGAGAGTCCACCGTAGGGAAGTCCCCATCAACGACCATCTGCTCCTTGACCGGATGGATGTTGTCAAATCCTGCATCCTCCATGGCGCGGACATTGATCTGACTACCGGTACCGTGGAGCGGTGTATAGACGATGCAGAGGTCGTGGTGAGCCTTGATCGCCTCAGGAGTCAGGCGGGTCGTCAGCAGATCATTGATATACTGCTCATCAAAGCTCTCGTCAATGAGTGTGATCAGGTCCTCTCGTCCCTCAAACTTGATGTCACGTACGGAGCGGATCTTATTGACCTCACCGATGATATTCTTGTCATGAGGAGCAATGATCTGAGCGCCATCCTCCCAGTAGACCTTAAATCCATTGTACTCACGCGGATTGTGTGAGGCGGTTACCATCCCTCCGCTCTGACAGCCGAAGTGGCGGATCGCATAGGAGATCATCGGCGTGGGGCGAAGACTCTTGAAAAGGTAGACCCGGATGCCATTGGCAGTAAAGACATCTGCCACGATACGCGCAAAGGCCGTACTATTGTGACGTCCGTCATAGCCTACGACCACCTTAAGGTCAGCGTCCTCGCCAAACTCCTTGATCATGTAATTGGAGAGCCCTTGAGTGGCAGCACCGATATTGTATTTATTCATACGATTGGTCCCGGCACCCATGATGCCACGCATACCTCCGGTGCCAAACTCCAGATCCCTGTAGAAGGCATCGACCAACGCCGAAGGATCCTCAGCGTCTAAGAGTTGCTGCACCTGACGGCGAGTCTCCTCATCATAGTCCTCAGAGAGCCACTTGCGGGCTCTCTCACGTGCAGAGGCGATTAAGCTTTCTGATACTGCCATAGCTTGATTATATATCTGGTTACCAATTATTTTATTCACACGTCAAGGTCCACACCCATCTACAAGGTGTGACCTTACAGTCACAAATGTACCTTTTTTTCTCTCACCACCTTTCACATCGCCACGAAATCATCCCCCGGAGCGACCAGGATCTCCCCTTTATCTAATACCGATATTAGAGAATTCTTTTACCG
>NZ_KV793752.1:0-2373 GCF_001808555.1 Porphyromonas sp. HMSC065F10 | reverse complement strand
CCGATATTAGAGAATTCTTTTACCGATATTAGAGCGCACTAATATCGGTAAAAGAATTACTCCAGAGGGTATGCGATTCCAGAAAAAGTACACAGCTGATTAAGTATTACTAGGACTGTATACCGGTCATTGGATTAAGACATGAGAGTCTACTCACCCGGAATAGGTTAGGTACCAACAAGCATACAAACAATCTCAACCCACTGCGATGATGTCACGGAAGTATTCATTTGACAGCTTATGGAGTATGGTCACACCCGCCCTGGGCAGCTTCCCTTGTTGTCGTCGGCATAAGGAGAGTACTGCGCTCGCTCTCGTGGACTCATCGCAGCCCTCTGCGGTGCAATGAGCTGCCTGAGCCTTCACCCTGTTGTAGTAGCCTTTCCTGCGACGCATAGATATTTGCAATACTTATGTACGCCGATTGCACGACCGCTAATATTCTTCTCTTTCTTCTCGCCCACTAGTCTAAACCGTCCTTTTTTAGATCAATATGATACTTGGAGGCCAGGTAGTCCAAGGACGCTTTTTTGATCTCGTACTCGATCAGTGACTCTCGAAGCCTCACCTTGAGTTCTTCACACTCACGCTCTTTCTCGATAAGCTTACGCTCAATATCGCTGATATTCTTACTCATAACCTGCTCTGTGATTTGTTTTGGGTTGTGACACCAAAGGTACTGATTCAGCTGGCAATGGTTGTAATCGGTACATTGTGACGCATACTTAGTGTAGCGAGAGTCTCGCAAGCACACACCATTTCGCACTAGACTTTTAGTTTAAACTTTTCTTTGTAGCTCCTCTGTTTCAGACCCGCTTACCGGCTCTTCCGAGGGGTCTCTCCCGACTTTTTCGCCTCCTTCTTGTTATTCATTTCTTCCTCTATCTGTGTTCTTATCTAAGATACCACAAAAGATGAATGCGTAGTACTTGATTGTGTGGGGCGTAATGGTCGCCCGAAATAGCGGTTCCGGATGATCACCAACTGAGGAAGTAGTGGTATGGTTAAAACACCGTCATACAAGACTTGACGCAAAAAGAGGACAACTTTCCGTAATAACGTCCTGCGCCATTGAGACGTTAAAACAGCATCACATTCATCTTATTACCATAATATTAACACAGAGTCTCTAACCCACTCATCAAAATTAGGGATTGCGTAAAAGAAAGACTGTAACATTAATGTCGTCAAAATGCATTCGATTTGCCACATCAAACCACTACCTTTGGAACGATTTCATACAGTATGATATTGTAGCTTATTTTCTAAAGCACTACATACTTAAGGAAGCGAACTTTATTTTACTTAATCAATATAGGATATGAAAGGAACAAAAACCTTGCTCTTCACACTGGCGGTAGGACTGATGACAATCAGCTGCGACACCAATAAGAACGAGCTTTCAGCGCCACAAAGTGCCATACCTCTGGAGAAGGTCTCCGCTAAGTCGGAGGGACCCGGCCAGGTCACCATCTCGTGGGCTATGTCAGGTAAGAAAGAGAACAGCGACTGCATCGGAGTGATGGTTTCTTACTTTGACCCAATCCTAAATCACAAAGTACTGCTCGGTGGTAAGCCCGAGCAGGGATCGGTGGTCGCCTCCGGCCTAGCCGAGTGTGCCGGGACGATTGACTTCACCGTAACCTCCTACAGTAGTACCGGTGATGCCTCAGCATCTATGACCACCTCTGCCGTCAGCCGGCATATGGCGATGACTTACACCACCAAGGCGTGGAAGGATATCCCCCTGAGCGCCGATCAACTCAGCACAAATGCTCAGGAGGAGTCTGAGGGCCCTATTGAGAACCTTACCGATGGAGATCTGGGTAACTACTTCCACTCTGACTGGCATGGCTGGGTGGACGTAAACCAACTCCACAACATCATCATCGACCTCAAGAACGGCGTCACGGCTCAGGATATGATCCTTGGCTACGCACCCCGCCCCGGGAAGGAGGGTGACTCTGTCAAGGATGCTAGAGTCTCCTTCAGCAAGGACGGGAACAGCTGGTCAGCACCGATCTCAGTCACCTTTGATATGCCCAAGGAGAGTGGCGTGAGAGTCAATTGCGAGTACTTCAGCGTGCCTGCAGGCACTCGCTACATCAGACTGGAGCCGACCTCCCGCTACGATGGCACCGATCTCATCAGCCTACTTGGTACAGGTGGCGGTGACAGATACTTCCATATGGCAGAGCTGTGGCTCTCCCAGGTGACGGAGTACAATGAGCATGACCCCGAGATCGCCATCATGGAGATCATAGAAAACAACAAGAAGGCGAACGCCACCAAGTAACATAGTGAGCATAAAAGAATGAAACGCAATAGTATCATAAAGAGCTGACTTATAGGTCAAAATGGTGGGTGCGACAG
>NZ_KV793751.1 GCF_001808555.1 Porphyromonas sp. HMSC065F10 | reverse complement strand
TCCTACTACTCGGGACTTCTGTATATGGTCGCTGTCTCAGCTATGAATTGGAATCCTGAGATCGCCCTCTACAGGGAAAGACTGCTCAAAAAGGGCAAGCCGAAGCTCGTCATCATCAATAACATTAAGAATAAGCTGATCACTATAATATGGGCAATGGTGAAGAACGACACCTTATATGACCCCGACCACCACGTCAAAGTAGCTCAACAATATCAGACCGCATAA
>NZ_KV793750.1 GCF_001808555.1 Porphyromonas sp. HMSC065F10 | reverse complement strand
TCCTTCTCTTCGGGGGAGAACTTGTAGCCCATATAGGGATAGTCGAGTTGTGGCTCTTTACGCATAGCGTGTATGGCTAACCCGATATTGCCCTCATTATCTGTGCGGAAGGCAAGGCGAGCCTCTGTGTAGATAGTTGTATCTCCAATGGGGATGGCTATGGTCACGAGGTTGCTCTTCTGCCAATTGAGCATCTTCTCTAGCTCACCACTCTGCTCTAACCG
>NZ_KV793749.1 GCF_001808555.1 Porphyromonas sp. HMSC065F10 | reverse complement strand
CTTCGCCCCTGCGGGATCGGAAGGCGAGATGGTACCCCACTCTATTTCTTATACTTATTTACAATATCTCCGTCCTTCTCATAGGCTGCCTTCATCTTCTCCCACTCCTCGCTAAAGGTCATACCGATATGGTGTTTCTGCTGGTTCTTAATGTATTCGTAGCATCCAGGGACTCGATCGCGACTGATCGCTTGGGCGAAGTAGCCTTGCTGCCACGAGAAAAGTCCATTGTACCCAAGACTTTCGTTGCACAGCTTATTGGTACACTTCTTCAACTCTCTCACGAAGTCAGAGATACTAAAGGATGGGCTGCATACGTAGAAGAGCAGGTGCATATGGTCACGCACGCCATTAATGATAAGCGGTACTACCCCGTTGTTCTTGCAAAACGTGATCATATACTGTTGCAGACGTAACTGTATCGGAGGCGTTAAAAGTCTCATCCGCTGTTTTGTTGAAAAGGTAAGATGGAAAAATAAGGTAAAGTAAGTGTCTCTATTCATAATGGTCAGAGGGTTAGATCACCAAAGTTATCCAGAATGATCCAGTCGGTCAAGTGGCATACCGGCAGGGGTGTGTCCATTTTTACCCAGTGGTCGGATGCGCGGCGGATGGCACCCCGGCAGGGGTGCTCGCTGTTTAGCCCGGATGTCGAGGGGCGAAGCCCCGAAGACTCCGGGTTACCGATGACCTACCCGACACCTGCGACCCCGTTAGGG
>NZ_KV793748.1:67695-83865 GCF_001808555.1 Porphyromonas sp. HMSC065F10 | reverse complement strand
TCCCTGTTGCACTTCGTCCTTGAATCTACGTCTCGCAATCGCTCGGTATCTCTTTTGAAATAAATCGAGTACATTTGCGTTATCAGGACAAAGCAACATCTTCCGCAAGCGAAATCCTCCGACTTCGGAAGAGAAAACAAAGGAGGAAGAAGACTCAATATGAAACAACGAAAACTAAAGTATATCATCCTTTTTTATGTGTTTGTATGTATTCCTTTACATGGGCAAGAGAATTATTCCAAACTAACGGAAGAGGCTTTGGAAGCTATGTGGCAGGCGAAAGATGCCGTAGGCTACAAAAAATCTCTTGATATGTACGAGCATGCCTTTTTTCTTTTTCCTGACAGTATAGATGAAGTTGGATTGTACAAGGCTTCAGTTCTTTCATCCGACCTAAAAGAGTATGACAAGGCTTTCAAGTATCTAACTCTTTTATTTGAGCTAAAGCCTACTCTTCCTTTGGAACCGAACTGGAGTTATATCCTTGGAGATGCGTCTGAAAATGAGTATAAGAATTTGCTCTCAGATGTAAGGTGGAATGATTTGAGACAAAAAGCCCTGGAAGCCAAACAAACATTTTATAAAGAACTGAGCGTAAATGAAGAGGAATTTTATGCTTCCAATAATGTTCCGCCACAAAAAGGGAAAGATGGGAAAACTCTATATGAAGAAATCAGAAAGAAAGATGGATATTTACCCAAGAAAAGCCAGAATTACTCTATTTCATTTGCAATAAATGATTCGGTCAAAACTTCATTTTTTGTACATCTTCCCCCAAAATACAACCCTAACAAGAGCTATCCTCTGCTATTCTTTTTACATGGAGCAGTTAGATATAATCGGTTGTCTGATTATCAACTTGCTTCTTGGGTGCTGTATGATTGGAATAGATATTACACGAAGTACGCTGAAAGGAATGATGTAATATTGGTCTTTCCAAAAGGTAGTAGAGACTTCAATTGGATGACTCCCGATAACGGCTTCTTTATAATTCCTAAGATAGTTACACTGGTCAAAAAGGCACTCAATGTAGATGATGATAAAGTGTTTATTTCAGGACATTCTAATGGGGCAACAGGTTCTTTCTCGTATTTAATGAAACAGCCAACTTTATTTGCAGGGTTCTACGGCTTCAATACTTATCCTAAAGTCTTTACAGGAGGAACTTTTGTAGAGAATATTAAAAATCGTTCATTTATCAATATCTCAACAGATGAGGATTACTACTATCCACCTAATGCAAATGACGATTTCACTCAACTGATGAATAGTATCAATGCCGATTACAAAGAATATCGCTACAATGGGTTTCCACACCAATTTCCTCAATTCGATGAATCAGAGTCTGCCTATGAAATTATATTTGCGGACCTTCTTGAGCGACAAAGAAATCCTTTTCCCAAAGAAATATCTTGGGAGTTTGACGATGAATGTTACGGAGAGATTGATTGGCTTTCAAATATTAAGCTCGATACGTTAGCAGTGAAAAAAGACTGGCATATAGTAAAGAACTTCAAAATCAATCATTGGTTAGGATATAACGAAAAGGATAGTCTTGTTGTTAGAGATGTGAATAAAATGGCTTTTGATTTCCCTCGTAAATCAGGCAAGATAATAGCAAAGTATAATGATAATGTCTTCAGAATAGAAACCTCTTGTATAAAATCTTTCTCGGTGAACATATCTCCAGAAATGATAGATACAGAAAAGAATGTACGGATATATCTAAATGGGAAATTGTGTTTTAATAAGCGGATTGAATATGACACGGATTTTATGTTGCAGAGATTCAATACAAGCCAAGATAGAATTCAAGTTTGGATAAATCAAATTCACATACAATAAACCTAAAAAGAACTTATTTCACAAAAATGGAGTAAGTTCTTTTTGTTTAGCCTTATCCTTTCTATTATCGTATCAACCTGTCCATGTCCTTTGCAATCTTTTGGTCGGTGATTTGGGCGTAGATTTGCGTGCTGGCAATAGACGAATGCCCCATCATCTTAGCAATGCTCTCGATAGGCACACCAGCCTCTAGCATAAGCCGACTGCGCCGATAGTAGCAAGCGTTCCAACTTGCCATTCGTTGCCACAGCTTCACGGCTCTTGCCGTTCAGCCTGCTCTCACGAGCATTCCACAACCTGGAGTCGCACGACAGCTTGCAACTGAATTGAGCTATCGTTCGCCCGTAAGTTATCCGCCCCATAATCAGAGCTTGTCCCGACCTGTCCAATCCGCTCTTCTTCAAGTAGAGTAACACCTTCATTTTGTCTGTTTGCATACGCTTCTGTTTCTATAGGCAAAGTTACCCGTTACCGAAGCGTTCTCAGATACGCAAAGCGTTGTATATCAGAGCAACAGCCCCAGAAATACAGAGAGTTCACTTACCGAATACACTTCCGTCAGTTACCTGCTCCTACCTCTTCGTTACCATTCGGAGAATGGGCTAACGATTTGGTAACGGCACTTCTGCACAAATCCACGCTTTCTGCACTTTACCTCGCAGCGCAAATCACAGAGATATCGTGCAAATCCCTCCCATTTCCATCTACTTACCCGCAATTCTCTCCCTAATGCCCTTCCCCCTAATAGTTCCCCCTCCCCTCTGAGGAAATTCTTTTACCGGTAAAAGAAAACTCTAATACCGATATTAGTGAACTCTAATATCGGTATTAGTCGCGCCTAATATCGGTATTAGATTTCTGCCAGAGGGAGGGTGGGGCAAAATAGTCCCCCCTTACCTATTTCTTGTTATCTTTGTCCCACACAAGAGACAACTCACTATAATGAAAAAGATAAGCCTCTATATAGCCCTTCTGGGCGGCATCCTCCTTGCCCTCCTGCTCTCCGGCTGCAAGCCGATGCAGGACCCCGAGGAGAAGAAGACTGAGGGTCGGCCTGCCGACCTGACGATGCAGGACTTTGACCAGCTGGTCACCTACTACGACCTGGTGCAGATCAAGCTCAGGAAGCCACGCCCCACGATCATAGAGGTCTACCGACCCGACTGCCCCGCCTGCCAGAAGCTGATGCCCCATATGGAGCAATTTGCTGAGGAGTACCGGGGGCGGGTGGCTGTCAGCTACCTCAACTCTCGGCTCAGTAAGGATATACGCCAGATCATCAAGAAGCTCAATATCCAGCAGGTGCCCACGCTCCTCTTTATCCACAGCGATGGCAGCTACGTCACCGCACGACCCATGATCGAGTGGACAGCGGATGAGATCGATACACGCCTACGGGCCGAGGCCGATCGAATGATACAGAGCTACAAGTGATGACAGAGCACATCTACCTCATCGAGGAGGCTGACCCGGTCGTCTTCTTTGGCACCAATAGCAGCAACCTCACGCTCCTCAAGGATCTCTACCCTAAGCTCCGCATCATGGCGCGCGGGTCGGTGATCAAGGTGATGGGCGCCGAGGAGGAGACTGAGGAGATCCTCAAGGTGCTCCACCAGCTGGAGAAGTACGCTGCGCGATTTAACAGCCTCCCCGAGACCGCCGTCCTTGAGATCGTCAAGGGCCAGTCGCCCGATCGGCAGAGCGGTGACGGGGTGATCCTCTACGGCGCCTATGGCCAGCCGATCACTCCGCGCAGCGCCCACCAGCAGGAGATGGTGCAGCTGGTCGACCGGCACGACCTCGTCTTCGCCACCGGTCCCGCCGGCACCGGCAAGACCTTCCTCGCCATAGCTATGGCGGTGAAGTTTCTTAGGGAAAAGAGAGCCCGCCGCATCATCCTCTCGCGCCCTGCCGTGGAGGCGGGCGAGCGGCTCGGCTTCCTCCCCGGTGAGATGAAGGATAAGCTCGACCCCTACCTGCAGCCTCTCTACGATGCGCTGATGGAGCTGGTCCCGCCCACGAGGCTGCACGACTATATGGATACCGGCGTGATCCAGATCGCCCCGCTCGCCTATATGCGCGGCCGCACGCTCAATGATGCCATCGTCGTCCTCGATGAGGCACAGAATACTACCACGCACCAGATGCGGATGTTCCTCACCCGGCTCGGTAGCGAGGCGAAGATGATCGTCACCGGTGATATGTCGCAGGTCGATCTCCCCCGTGGCGTCACCTCCGGTCTCCGAGAGGCTGACCGGCTCCTCCACTCGATCGAGGGCATCGGCTGGATAGACTTTGAGCGAGGCGACATTATGCGCCACGGACTGGTGAAGAAAATCGTCGCTGTCTACGAGCGGGCGGACCGCAAGCGGGGAGCCGCAAGGGAGGAGAAGGAATAGAGACTCTTTTTTACTACACACAAATACATAACGTTTCCATACAATCATGGCACAAGCACTTACCCATACCGACCTCAAGCTGCCGGGTACGACACAAGTCTTCCACGGCAAAGTCCGTGATGTATACACCCTCGACAACGGCCTCCTCGTGATGGTCGCCACCGACCGCATCTCCGCCTTTGACGTGATCCTCCCTAAAGGGATCCCCTTCAAGGGCGAGATCCTCAATCGCATCGCCGCCGCCAATCTCGATGCCACAGAGGACATTGTCCCCAACTGGAAGATTGCCACGCCCGACCCTATGGTCACCATAGGTCACGCCTGCGAGCCGTATAAGCTCGAGGTGATCGTCCGTGCCATCCTCACCGGTAGCGCCTGGCGCGCCTACAAGGCAGGCGAGCGCAACCTCTGCGGCGTGATCCTGCCTGAGGGGATGAAGGAAAATCAGTACTTCGATCACCCGATCCTCACCCCCACCACCAAGGCCGACTCCGGGCACGACATGAATATCACCCCTGATGAGATCGTGAAGCAGGGGCTGATGACTGCCGAGGAGCTGAAGGCTATCTCTGACATCGCACTCCGCCTCTTTGAGCGCGGCAGCGAGCTGGCGAAGAAGAAGGGGCTCATCCTCGTCGACACGAAGTACGAATTTGGCAAGAAGGACGGCAAGATCTACCTCATCGACGAGATCCACACCCCCGACTCGAGCCGCTACTTCTACGCTGACACCTATCAAGAGCTCTTTGAGGCCGGGAAGCCTCAGCGTCAGCTCTCCAAGGAATTTGTCCGCCAGTGGCTCATCGACCACGGCTTCCAGGGCGAGAAGGGGCAGCAGGTGCCGGAGATGACCGACGCCTACTGCGACAGCGTCTCGGAGCGCTACATCGAGCTCTTCAATGACATCATGGACGAGCCCTTTGAGCGTCACGAGACCGGCGACATCGAGAAGCGCATAGAGACCAACGTCACCGACTGGATTCGGCAGCATGGCAAGTGAGCCGAGACGCGAGAGTCCCGCTTTCTCCACCCAGGTGCGGCAGATGTTTGACCACATTGCGCCGCAGTACGACCTGCTGAATAAGCTCAACTCGCTCGGCCTCGACCGCCACTGGCGCCAAGTGCTGGTGCAGTCTGTCGCAGGCAGTCACCCGAGGCAGATCCTCGATGTGGCGACCGGCACGGGTGATGTGGCGATAGCGCTGGCGCGTGCCTGCCCCGAGGCGCAGGTCACCGGCATGGATCTCTCTCGGGAGATGATGGCTGTCGGAGTGCGCAAGGTGGAGGCTGCCGGCCTCGCTGATCGGATCGGATTTGGGGTCGGTGATGCGCTCAACATAGACCTGCCTGACGAGGCTGTCGATGCGGTCACGTGCGCCTTTGGCGTCCGCAACTTCGCCTCCTTAGAGCAGGGGTACCGGGAGTTTGCCCGCGTGCTGCGCCCAGGTGGCATCGTTGCTGTGCTCGAGCTGACGGAGCCGGAGAGCGGACTCCTCCACACCGGCTACCGGCTCTACACCCGTCTCTACCTCCGGCGGATGGCGCAGCGCTACTCCGAGGATCCCGAGGCATACGACTACCTCCTCCACTCCATCGCCCGCGTCCCCTCGAGAGAGCGGATGACCGCCCTTATGGAGCAGGCCGGGCTGGAGCAGTGTCACTACCGCATCTTCTTCCCCGGCGTCTGCGGCCTCTACCTCGCCCGCAAAGGAGACACCCGCTGATCCCTTTTCCCTATACGAGACCTTTGCATAATACCCCATCTGCGGCGTCACTTTCGAGATTCGGGCTTGGTTATGTGCGTAAGCACACTCCCCTCGCCCTCACTCTCAGTTCCTTGCATCTGAGGTATTCTGCAAAGTCCCTGCCGAAAAAGCGGTGCTTTTTCAGCGAAAGACCATTTTGCAAAGGTCTTTATACAAAAAAGCGGCTCCACCGGTCTCTCGCATGAGATCCCGGTGGAGCCGCTCTGTAAAGGGTGTCAGTGCGTCACTTGCGCACGTAGTGCTGCATCGGCTCGTCGGGCAGGATCATCGACAGCTCGATGAAGCCGGCGTACTCGCCGTCCTGGTACCAGGGGATCTGGTAGATGAGCTTTTTCTTCCCCCTCTTGTCGATGGTGTAGACGTGCTTGAGCTCCTCGGTCATCATCTTCTGGAGGAGTGAGCGGGCAGGCTCGGGGTGGCAGTCGAGGACGTTGAAGCCGATGAGGTCGCGCCCGTCGGGGCAATTGACCTGGCGCGACTGCTGGTTCATCTCGATGATCTTCCCCTCCTTGTCGCAAATGGTGACGGATATATCCGCCTCGTCAAAGTACTTGAGCATAATAGTGGTGACTAAGTGTTGTGGCACAAAGGTACCCACACTTGGAGATAAAATCGCTACTTTTGCCTCATAACGATCATCCCAATATGACAGCACATAAAGACAAAGAGAGAGAAGAGGAGGGGCTGCAGCTGCTCCGCCCGCACGATACGCACTATCCGGAAGACTACGATCCATCGGTGCTGGAGACGTTTGTCAATAAGCACCCGGACAACGACTACTGGGTCCGCTTCAATTGTCCTGAGTTTACCAGCCTCTGCCCGATCACGGGGCAGCCGGACTTTGCCGAGATCCGGATCAGCTACATCCCCGACGTGCGGATGGTGGAGAGTAAGGCACTGAAGATCTACCTCTTCTCCTTCCGCAACCACGGAGCCTTCCACGAGGACTGCGTCAATATCATCATGAAGGACCTTATCCGCGTGATGGACCCGAAGTACATCGAGGTGACGGGGCTCTTCACGCCCCGAGGTGGCATCAGCATCTACCCGTACGCCAATTATGGTCGCCCCGGCACCCGCTACGAGCAGCTGGCGGAGCGGCGCCTCGAGGCACACGAGTAAGCTTTTTTACTCTGAGACCAACTCGGCGGCACGGAGCTTGGCGGAGCGGACGCGGGGATTGCGCTCTATCTCCTCGGCCGAGGGGATGACCGGCTTGCTTGAGAGCGGGCGGAGTGGTGCCCTGAGGTTGCCGTAGAGGTCCGTCTCTCGGTCGCCCGCCACGTTGCCGTAGCGGAAGAAATTCTTCACCGGGCGATCCTCGAGCGAGTGATAGGTGAGGAAGACCGCCCGCCCGCCGGGAGCGAGTAGGGTGGGGAGCGACTCTAAGAGCGCATAGAGAGCGCCCATCTCGTCATTTACGGCGATGCGCAGTGCCTGGAAGACCTGCGAGAGCACCTTATTCCGGAGCTTCTTATTGCGCTCCGGGGCGATCGGGCTCAGCGCATCGATCAGTCCCTTCATCGTCTCCAGCTCGCCCCGCTCGGCAGCCTGCTTGATCAGCGTGGCGGCGCGGCGGGACTGCTGTACCTCGCCGTAGGTGTGCAGCAGCGTGGCAAGCTCGGTCCACTCTAGCCGGTCGATCAGCTGACGGGCGGTCTCACCGGCAGACTGATTCATCCGCATATCTATCGGTGCATCGTCGTAGCGGAAGGAGAAGCCTCGTCCCTCCTCGTCAAAGTCGTGGGACGAGACCCCGAGGTCGGCGAGCAGACCATTGATGCGGGGTACGCCGAAGTAGGTGAGGAAGCGGGAGAGGTAGCGGAAGTCGGTCCGTACAAAGGTGAAGCGCTCATCGCTGATGTCGCATCGGTCGCGCGCATCGAGGTCGCGGTCGAGACCGAAGAGGTGTCCCTCGGGTCCCAGTCGGCTCAGGATCTCCCGCGAGTGACCGCCACCGCCAAAGGTAGCATCGACGTAGATCCCATTGGGGTCGGTGATCAGACTGTCGACGGTCTCCTGCAGCAGTGCCGGCACATGGTATACCCCTGCTGTCGTGGGGCTGCTTTTCCTCTCCTCACTCATAGGTCACTCCAGCACCTCCAGCTTGGTCATAAAGGGGAGCACCCTCCGCGGATAGGTCTGCATCAGTCGGTGCAGCTCGCGATCCTCCGTGAGCTTCAGCTCCTCCAGCAGCTCCCTATGGTCGCCCTCGAGCTGAAGCGCATACCCTCCCTCATCGGGCAGGCGGAGGAGCCGGACAGCCGTTACCCCATCGTAGTCCCGCCAGGCGGGCAGTAGCCGCTCTCGGAGGTAAAAGAGGACCTCCTCCAGCAGCTCCGGCTCGCAGGAGAGCGTGATATTGTAGATGTAGCGGCTCATCTCTCCTCGGTGGTGCTGCTCTCGTCCAGGTCCTCCTGCGTCGTGACGACGATGGGATTGCGACCCTCCTTATTCATACGGAGGAGCCTATCGGAGCGCTCGCTCTCGAAGCGATCGTGCGCCTTTTTCTGCGCCTTCTCCTCCTTCTTCGTCAGCTTCTCCTCCTTGAGGGCATAGAGCGGTATCGGCTCACCCACCACGTATTTCATATAGAAGTAGTAGATCACCATCGTGAAGGGTAGGGCGAAGAAGATACCGATCGCCCCGAGGAGAAATCCCCAGACGGCCAGCGAGAGGATGATGATCGAGGCGCGCATGCCGAGGCTCTTCTGCATGATCAGGGGACGGAGCACGAAGTCCTGCAGCACCTCTGAGATCATCATGATGGCGACGGCGATCAGCAGCACGACCCAGAAATTCTGCCCCGTGGCTACGGACTGTAGGGCACAGCAGAGTACCAGCGGCGGATAGCCAACGATCTGGAGATAGGGGACAAAGTTGAGGATCCCGATCAGCAGTCCGAGGGTGATACCCATCGGCATGCCCATAAGTCCAAAGCCGACGGCGAGATAGGCGGCGATGATCAGAGCGATCAAACCCTGACCGCGTATGTAGCTATTGACATAGACATTGATCACCTCCCCGGCCTCCATGGCGTAGTGGCGGACCTTGTGGGGGAAGAGGTGGTAGAGCCCGTGGATCAGCACCTCATAGTCGAGGAGGATGAAGAAGAGGTACATCACGAAGAGGAAGACCACCGTCAGCCCGCTTACTACCCCCATGGCGCTCGAGAGCATATCCCAGCCCGTAGAGACGGCCTGCATCAGATAGTCGAGGATCTCCTTGATCTCAAAGTGCTGGAGCCACATATCGAGATTGAGGGTATTGGCGACATCGGTGCGGTACTGCTCCGGCACCATCGCCAGCAGCACCTCCGCATCGGTGTAGCGGGAGATCAGGCTCCACCCCTTGCTCACCTCGTTGATCACCGAGGGGATGACAAAGGCGAGGAAGCCCCCGACGATGAGCAGGAAGAGCAGCACCACCAGCGTCACTGACCAGCCCCGCTGCCGTATGTGCCACTTCCGCTCAAAGTAGTGTACCAGCGGCATCAGCACCGCCGCGGTGATCCAGGCGAGGACAAAGGGCCAGAGGATCACCTTGAGTGAGCCGACAATATACATCGCAAGCGCCACCACTGCGATCACAAAGAGGCATCGGACAGTCCGATCTAGAGTAAATTCTTTTCTGAAAAAGTTTGTCAGCATATACGATACAGGAGGTTTCCTCACTCGGAGGAAGGGAATTTTTGTCTATCTTTATACCTATATGAACGACCTCTATGCAAGAGGTCCCCCATAAGTGGATGCGGATGTCGTGTGGCATCCACGCCACAAAGATACCATTTTCCATGAGACGCTTATCTCTCTACTTCCTCTCCCTCACCCTCCTATCCACCCTCTCGGCGCAGTCTGTCCGGGTGCCTGCCGTCATCCCCGAGTTGCTTGACGACACTGCCTGGGGCCTCAGCGTCCGCGACGTCACCACCGGACTGCAGGTGGTCGACCTACAGGCGAGCCACCTCCTCACCCCCGCCAGCACGATGAAGATCATCTCCACCGCTGCCGCCTACCGGATCCTCGGGCCCGACTACCGCATCCCGACCGAGGTGATGATGACTGGACCGGTGCGGGACGGTGTGCTGGAGGGCGACCTCTGCCTCGTGGGGCATGGTGACCCGACGATCGAGTCCAAGTATCTCCCCAGGGATGAGCGTTGGGCGCTCTACGACGAGATCTCAGCAGCCCTCAGTGAGCGCGGCATCACCCGGGTCACCGGCTCGGTGCTGGCGCTCTCCGACAGGCGAGACTTCCAGGCGGTCAACCCCTACTGGTCCGCTGTCGATATGGGCAACTACTACGGCGCGGGTCACTTTATGCTCAATGTCCTGGACAACACCTACTACCTCAGCTTCCGAAACTACGGACGGGACTTCAGCGTCACGCCGGAGGTGCCGGGGCTTAGGCTCGTGGGGCTCTACGCCCGTACCTCGCGCGTCACCTCCGACTCACTCTACGTCTCCTCCTTCCCCCTCTCCGACGGCTCCCTCGCCATCACCGGTGCCTACCCCTCACGAGCCAAGAGCCTCGGCATCCGTGGAGCAGTCCCCGACCCACCTCTCCTCCTTGCCAAGCGCGTCCGTGACCGGCTGCGGCGTGACGGCATCACCATCAACGGCGACTACCGGACCGTGGCACAGCTCCCCCGCGGGAGTGACCTACTGATGACGCACTACTCCCCGCAGCTGAGCGAGGTGATCAGGCTGACCAACCACCACTCCATCAATATGTATGCGGAGGGGTGCCTCCGGCTGATTGCCGACAGGGTCCCTGCCCTCCCTGGGGAGACCGTGACGGAGACAGCCGTCCGCACAGTGAGGGACCACTGGGCCTCGCAGGGCATCCCCGGTGCCCTCCTCGAGATGTACGATGGCAGCGGACTCACCAGAGCCAATAAGGTGGCCCCCGCCTACATGACTGATCTGCTCACGAGGGTCTGGCGCGAGACGGATGGCGCCGGCTTCCCCCAGCTGCTCCCCACTATCGGTCAGGAGGGTACCCTCCGGCTGCTCCTCGCCGGTACCCGGCTCGAGGGGGCGGGGCGGATGAAGAGCGGAAGCATCCACGGAGTCACCTGCTACGCCGGATACATCACCCACGGTGGCAGGACCTATGCCGTCTCCGTGATGGTCAATAACCACACCCGGCGACACAGCGAGGTGCGAAGGGCCATAGGCGACCTCCTCCTCTCCACCTTTGTCCTCTGAGGAGGGGGAAAAAGAAAGGGTAAAAAAGAGAGTAGGCACCCCGGCCCAACCAGCGTCTCTCTGAGGGTGCGCTGGCAATAATGTGTACCTTTGTGAGGAAGTAAAAGAAGATCTATGCAGGCAGACTCAGAGACACTACTCCGGAGAGAGATCCCCGACACCTCACTGAGGAGACTCCTCCGTCTCTCCGGGCCGGTGGTCATCTCTCTGATGGCGCAAAATCTCATCGGCGTCATTGACACCGCATTCCTCGGCCGTCTCGGGGTGACAGAGCTGGGTGGTGCTTCGATTGCTGCGCTGGTCTACTTCAGCATCTTTACCATTGGCTTCGGTCTCGCCTCCGGCACGCAGATCATCATCAGCCATAAGTATGGCGCTGGCCAGTACCGCTCGATCGGTAACGTCCTCGGCAATAGCATCATGATGCTCCTCGGGGCGGCGATCCTCGCGATCGTGCTCGCGATGCCGATAGGGCGATGGGCTTTCGGCACGTTGCTCACGAGCAAGGCGGTGGGAGCGGCGGCGATGGAGTACTGGGACTACCGGATGCTCGGCTTCGTCTTTATCTTCATCTCCTCCTCGATGCGGTCCTTCTTCGTCGGGATAGGGGAGACGAAGGTGCTGACCTACAACTCCCTCGTGATGTCGGTCGTGAATATCGTCCTCGACTGGGCGCTGATCTTCGGTAACCTCGGCCTTCCGGCGCTGGGCGTCAAGGGCGCCGCCATCGCCAGTGTCTGCGCCGAGGGCGCCTCCCTCCTCTTCTTCATCACCTACATACGTCTCCGCGTCGACCTCAAGAAGTACGGCATGGATATGCGGGATATGCTGCGCTGGGACGGCGTGGTGGCGCGCTCGCTGCTCCATATCTCCTACTTCCTGATGCTGCAGGCGCTGATGTCGCAGAGTGTCTGGACGCTCTTCTTCTTTATGCTCGAGAGCCTCGGGGAGATGTCCCTCGGTGTCGCCTCGATCTCGCGAAGCGTCTACAATGTCCTCTTCATCCCGATCATCTCCTACGGAACCGCTGTACGGACCACCACGGGGCAGCTGATGGGCGCCGATGCTGCCGATGAGATTGCACCCTATCTGCACCGGGCGAGTCGCCTCTCCCTCGGCACGGCGGCGGTGCTGGCGGCACTGGTCTCCCTCTTTGCCTCCTCGGTCCTCCGTGTCTTCACCGACGACCCGGCGCTGATCACGGCGGCCGTGCCATCGATGCGCGTACTCTGCCTCTCCTTTGTCATAGCGAGTGTGGGGAATATGTACTTCCACGCCGTCGGCGGGGTGGGATCGACGAAGAAGGTCTTCCGCATCGAGCTGACCGGCAATATCTTTTACCTCCTCTATGCCGTCGCGATGGTCTACCTACTCCGGGCGCCCATTGCCGTCTGCTTCACGGTGGAGGCGATCTACTTTGGCATCATTGCGATCCGCAGCTACCTCTTTATGCGCTCGGGTAAGTGGCGCGGGGTGCATCTCGTGTGAGGGCGGAGATAAATGGGTAAATTTGCATAGCAACTAACCAGACAATACATATAGACCTATGAGACGATTACTACTGATCAGCAACTCAGCCTCTCCTGGCGAGAGCTACTTGGAGAAAGCCGGCCCCGATCTCAATGACTTCCTCACCGAGGCAGATCGTGAGGAGGTGATCCTCGTGCCCTACGCCGCCATCACCTACTCTTACGACGAGTATGTCAGCAAGGTCAATAAGGCTCTGGAGCCCTTCGGGATCAAGGTCCACGGGCTGCACACCTACGATGACCCGGTGGCAGCGATCAAGCAGGCGACCGCCATCCTCGTCGGCGGTGGAAATACCTGGGTGCTGACCGCCACGATGCAGCGCCTCGGGCTGATGGAGCCGATCCGCGAAGCCGTCAGCCTTGGGATCCCCTACTCCGGCTGGAGTGCAGGGTCCAATGTCGCCTGCCCCACGCTGATGACGACCAATGATATGCCTATCGCCGAGCCGGAGAGCTTCCACACCCTCGGGCTGATCCCCTTCCAGATCAATCCTCACTACCTCGACAAGGCCCCAGAGGGACACGGAGGCGAGACGAGGGACTTCCGCATCATCGAGTTTGTCACGCAAAATCCGGACATCTTCGTCGCCGGACTGCGTGAGGGCAGCCGCTTCCTCATCCAGGGCGATGAGATCGAGGTGCATGGGGAGAATAATGTCCGCATCTACCACGGCGGTGAGGAGACTCAGGAGATGATGCCTACGGGCGACTTCTCCTTCCTCCTCCAGGAGCCCTCTCGCGAGGAGGAGAAATGAGTGAGGGAGCCAGCCTGAGACCTGAGGTGAGCCTCCACGATACCGCCTGCCAGTACGATGCGGTGCTGAAGGAGTGCCGTGGGCTCTTCCTCCGGAAGTTTGACGACTACGGCGCCTCGTGGCGGGTCATGCGTCCGTCGGCGGTCACCGATCAGATCCTGATCAAGGCACAGCGCATCCGCTCCATACAGGAGTTGGGTGTCCAGCGTGTCGAGGACGGGATCAGGGGCGAGTTTGTCGGGATCTTCAATTACTCCCTCATGGGGATGGTGCAGCTGGAGCACGGCTATGCCGATGACAGCCGAGTCGATCCCCAGTTGCTCCTCAGCTGGTACGATAGCTACGCCAAGCGCGCCAAGGACCTGATGCTCGATAAGAATCACGACTATGGTGAGGCGTGGCGCTCTATGCGTATCTCCTCGATCACCGACATCATCCTCCAGAAGATCTTCCGCACCAAGCAGATAGAGGATCACCGTGGCGAGGTGAGCGTGAGCGAGGGCATCGATGCCAATTACCTCGACATGTGCAATTACGCCGCCTTCGCCATCATCCGCATCGACGAGGGCACCGACCCGATGTACTAATAGCCCACCAGCCATGCGTCACCGCTACTCCGACCACCGCCCTGCCACCTCCCCGGGACTGACCCTCATTGTCCGTCTCGTGCAGGTCTTGGTGGGGCTCTTCTTCATCTTCTCCGGCTGCACCAAGGGGATCGACCCCATGGGTACCGGACTCAAGATCATGGAGTACCTCGGTCTTGCGGGACAGTCCATCGACCTGTCGCTGGCTACCTACCTCGCTGTGGGGCTCAATGTCCTCGAGGCACTCCTCGGCACCCTCCTCCTACTCGGCATAGGTCGCCGGTGGGTCTCCATCGCGACGCTTATCCTAATGGTGCCGATGACCTGCCTGACGCTCTACATCTACATCGCCAATCCGGTCGCTGACTGCGGTTGCTTTGGCGATGCTCTCAAGATCAGCAATGGCGCCACCTTCTGGAAAAACGTGGTCCTGCTCCTGCTTCTCACCCTCCTGGTCCGCCATCGAGATGCCCTCTACGCCCTCCGGAGTATGAGCGCTCAGGTGATCACGGGAGCGACGATGGCGCTGGTGCTCCTCTCCTTCAATATCTACCCCCTCCTCTACCTGCCGACGATCGACTTCCGTCCCTATAAGGTCGGCACGCCGATCAGCCACTTCTACGAGCAACCGGCCGACGACGGGTTGCGCTACATTTACGAGCGAGGCGGGGAGGAGCGCACACTCACGACTGATGAGCTGGCGACCATCGACTCCACCTGGACCTATGTCCGGTATGAGGAGCTCACCGCCAAGCCCGCCCACGAGCGGGAGAGCGAGGCAGACCTGATCCTGCTGGACGCACAGGGTAAGGAGGTGGGGCACCACCTCGCAGTCCCCGATGCCCAGGCACTCCTCTACATCACCTACGACATTGATCGGATGAGTGAGGAGCAACTCCGCCTCGGGCTGGAGCTGCAAGAGCGCACTCACCAACCGGTGACCCTCGTGATCACCACCCCGATCGACCGCCTCGAGAGCCACCCCCGGATCGACCTGATCCGCCGCTACGGGAGGGTCCTCTTTATGGACCTGAAGATGGCGCAGACCCTCATCCGGAGCAATCCCGGGCTGGTTGTGATCCACGATGGCATCCTCTCCGACAAGCTCTCCTACGTGAGTCTCCGCTTTGCCGTGCAGGACCGGCACTTCCTTGCCCACCTATTCAGACATCCGCAACTAACAAGTATACTAACAGAGTAAAGATTGATTATGAGAAAGAAAATTGCAGCTGCCAACTGGAAAATGAATACCACCGTCCCTGAGGGCATCGAGCTAGCGAAGAGTGTTCGCCAGGCTCTCGAGGGCGTGGATCGCAAGTGCGACATCGTCCTCGGCGTACCCTTTACCCACCTCTGCGCTGTCGCTGAGGCGGTCAAGGGCACCGACATCATCGTGGCGGCAGAGAATTGCGCCACCGAGCCCAAGGGCGCCTACACCGGTGAGGTCTCCGCAGCCATGGTAGCCAGCACCGGAGCTAAGGCGGTCATCCTCGGCCACAGCGAGCGCCGCCAGTACTACAGCGAGGACTCCGAGACTCTGGTCGCCAAGGTGGCACAGGCACTCGACAACGGGCTGCAGGTGATCTTCTGCTGCGGTGAGGACCTCGAGGAGCGCAAGGACGGGCGGCAGTTTGACGTCGTCCGCAAGGAGCTCGAGGACGGGATCTTCAATCTCAGCGAGGACGAGTTCCGCAGTGTCGTCATCGCCTACGAGCCGATCTGGGCGATCGGCACCGGTGAGACTGCCACGAGCGAGCAGGCAGAGGAGATGCTGAAGTATATCCGCCAGACGATCGCCGACCGCTACGGCAAGGAGGTCGCTGAGGAGACCTCGATCCTCTACGGTGGCTCCTGCAATGGTAAGAATGCGCCTGAGCTCTTCGCCAAGCCCAATGTCGATGGCGGGCTGATCGGTGGTGCCTCCCTCTCGGCAGAGAAGTTCCTCCCGATCGTTGAGGCCTTCTGATACCACTTCATAGCTCACATACAGATGGGGCTGTCCCGAATAGCGGGGCAGCCCCATTTTTTTACCCCCCTCAGCAGGGCTCTCTCTAATACCGATATTAGGCGCGACTAATAT
>NZ_KV793748.1:67148-67595 GCF_001808555.1 Porphyromonas sp. HMSC065F10 | reverse complement strand
GATATTAGGCGCGACTAATATCGGTATTAGAGATTACTAATATCGGTATTAGAAAAAAGCTGTCTTCTCCTGAAATTAGTTGACATGGCGGAGGGTTATTTTGCCGATGAACAGGGGTGACGCGTTTAATTAGCACAGAAGTCCATCAACTCATTATAAAGAGTGGGGAACGAAGCACCCCTTGCGGGTGCTCGCTCCATAGCCACCGGTCGAGGGGCGTAGCCCCGAAGACCCGTGGATCAGGCATCACAAACGTCACTGCGACCCCGCAAGGGTGTCGCACTGGTTGCCTGACTCCCTGATAAGTGCGACACCCTGGCGGGGTCGTATATCTTTCTTGGCATTCTCTCCCGCGGTCTTCGGCACTTCGTGCCTCGACACGCGGGCCAAGGAGCGATGATCCCTCCGGGGCTTTGCCCCTGCGGGATCGGCAGGCGGGTGCATTAG
>NZ_KV793748.1:63276-67048 GCF_001808555.1 Porphyromonas sp. HMSC065F10 | reverse complement strand
AGGAGAGGAATCTCCCGCCGCAGATCTCCTCTGTATAGCGGTAAAGATCAAATTCGTCAGCCCTGTGCCGATAATGTTGACTCCTGTGCCTGAGGACTCACTGAGGGGGTCGGATGAGTCAAGTGGTCGAGCGGACCACACTATTATGAGGCTATTGCACGAAGTGCATAATCAACAGCCTTTGGTGGAGGGCGTCCGACTTGTCCGCCCTGTCCGACTCGTCCGATTAGCCAACAAGCCCGGGGTATACCACGAAAAACCACCCCACATTACCAGAGTCAACTACAATCAGTATCTTTGAAAAGCCAAGACAACTCATTCTATTTTTTTACGACAAAATGATGTCAACCGACATTCGTTTCAGCAAAAAATAAGTCGACCATTTTCAGGGAACGACAGAAGCCCAAATTATTGGACGGAGAGATAAAATAATTGCATTCATCAAGGAAAACTGGTTAAACTAATCTCAGAAGAATCTGTTATGAACTATAAGAATCAACAATACGCCCGCCAAGAAGTGCTCATTGAAGAGGAGAAGGTATTCAACTCGGTAGCTGGTGGTGGCAGATTTGGGGATAAGCCACGACCCTTTGTTCTGCAAGAACCTGAAGCGAACCTTTATGCTCCCATCCGCGAAAAGGTTAAGGCCTATTTTACCGACAACCATATTCATTGGTGGGGAGGTAAGGAACCATCCGGTCATACTCTGTCCTCGCAGATTGCTTGTCTCAATCATCTTATACCAATTATGCACGACCCACAGGCTGTGCTTGCCTTAGTCAATGGCATTCGTAATGAGTTTACGGAAGTCCTTCCTATTAGTTGCGACAAACACCCTGCCTATATATCCATTGAGGTAGTAAGCAGTAGTGACCACCTAAATGAGAGATGTTCTACGCGTGGAGCAAAATGTACATCTGTTGATGCTTTGATAATGGCCAAGCATCAGTCAGGCAAAACGATAATGGTTCCGATCGAGTGGAAATATACGGAGTCATATCCGACCTTTGACAAATCTGCTGAGGGTGATATGAGTCAAAAGGGATTAGAACGACAAAGAAGATATAATCAGTTGATTGACGATTCAGTTCAACTTGTGAGTCTTGACGTATATGAAGGTAGTGTATACTACCAAGAGCCATTCTATCAACTTATGAGGCAAACACTTTGGGCTGAGCAAGTCATTAGGCATAAGGATACTGAATGTATCAAGGCTGATGACTACTGGCATATTCACATTGTACCAAAAGCTAACAAGGCACTGTTGTCGTGTAAATACAAAGTATCTGGTAAAAGCATGGAAGAAACATGGAGAAGCATGTTGAATGACCAGAGCAAATATTCCATAGTTGACCCGGAAGATTTATTTTTGCCCTTATATACGAGAAAAGATTATATTGCCTTAATTGAATATCTCAAAGCGAGGTATTGGTAATATATTAAGAGGGTCGACTCATCACGAGCCAGCCCTTTCTCTTGATTGTTTTGCTATGGAAGATGATAATCAAGTCACATATAGTATTACCTATTCGTAGTTTATACTACAAGTTGTATAAGTATAAGCGTATGCATAATGCCACGACCCCTTGCGGGTCGCCGAGAGAGGGGTTGTCTGCACGGCGACCCACAAGGGGTCGAGGGGGTAGGGGGCGGCACATCGGTCACTCCTTCGCGGATGACCGATGCCTATGGAGCGAGCACCCTTCGGGTGCCTCCCGGATGTGCCCCCCCTTGGTATATGATTATCCTAATGCTCCAATGCGTAACCCCTGATGCTTTGACGCATTACCTTTTGCCTAAGCCCTTAAAGTAGTATCTTTGTGTAAAAGAAAGTACCTCGGTTATGTCTACGATCATCACTCTCCTGATATTGGCTGTCGCTGTCGGATTTCTCATCCGGCAGCTGATCCGTATGATCCGCCGCAATGGCGGTCAGGCGCCTGATGCTGCCGTGGCAGCCGACTGTGGGGGCGGATGTCTCGCCTGTGCCACCGGCTGCACCACCCCTATCGACCCTAAGCTGCAGGGCAAGCGACGACCGATGATCCTCTACTATGAGGATGAGGAGCTGGATCGCTTCCGCGGACGAGCTGCCGGGCTCTACACCGAGATGGAGACGCAGGAGTTCCGCGATGTCCTTGAGACGCTCGAGGATGCTGATGTGGCGGGCTGGGTGACCAGCATCCATCGCCGCGGGATCCACTTCCCCGAGGGCGTTGCTGACGAGGTGACGCGGCGGCTTAGCTTAGTGCTCAATCAGTAGCCGAGCCTGTGGACCACTCCTCGCTACCGCTCCACCCGGCACACGCTGCCGCGCTTCTCCTTATCGTCCTACTCCCCGCCTGCTCTCTGCTACATCGTGTCGAGCGACTCAATGCCACGACCTACCTCCGGCAGACCCTTGCGGATCTCTTTCAAGAGAGTCGGAGACCCCTGACGACCGACACACCTCTACTCCTTTACCCCCTCCCCCCTCTCCCTCAGGGTGAGGGCGACAAGCTCTACGCCACCGCTCTTGCCCTCGGTGACCCTCACCTGCTGGAGCGGGTGGCCCTTGTGACCGGTCATCCTGAGCGGGCGCTGGACTCCGAGGACCCACATAGGGCGATGATGGCGGCTGCCCTCGTGGGGGACACAGTGCTCCTGAGTCGGCTGATCAAGACCAACCCCGATGCAGCGATGGCATACTCTCTGGCTCACCTCCGGGGCGATACACTGGCTGCACAGAGACACCTTGAGCAGGTGCTGGAGGGGAAAAGGTACCCCGCTGAGACCAAGCGTCTCGCTGCCTGGGCGCTCGCCACCTATCCCTCCCGGAGGGTGGAGGCGATCGACCGGCTGATCGCCATGCGAGAGCCGGGTCCGCTGAGGGAGTGGGCGGAGATGCTGGGCAAGGAGGACCTCACAGCCGACTACTTTCGGCTCCATACCCCCATCATCCTCTCGACTCTCCCGCGAGGGTCTCTCATGGAGCGGATGCTGCTCGCGGACCTGCGAGAGAGACTCTGGTCCCTCTGCCTCTGGCCCGAGGCACTCCAGGTGCAGAAGCGACTGGCAGACGATCGCCACGCAGAGATCCTGAAGTACGAGAGAGAGATTGCGCTCCTCGAGACCTACGAGCATCCCGCTCGGGAGCAGGCGGAGACTGCTGGTGCCACGATCGAGGGGCAGAGCTTTGTGGAGCGATTTGGCCCGGTACGTAATGTCAATAATTGGGCGATGAACTATGGTGGCTACAGCGGTATCACCGCTTCCCGCCGTCTCACGCCCGACGAGTACCTCCGGCTCCACGCCCGGATCACCACCCTTCTCTGCCCTGAAGCGGGTAAATAGGAGTTGCATCAGGGGTGACGCACCTGAGTGGCACAGATGCCCTTCGTCTCATCGTGAAGAGAAGCATCCCTTGCGGGTGCCAGCTTCCTATCCACGTGGTCGAGGGGCGTAGCCCCGAAGACCCGTGGATCAGGCATCGATAACGATCCCGACCCCGCTAAGGTGTCGTACTGGTTGCCGAACCGGAAGTGCGACACCCTGGCGGGGTCGTAGGTTAATAAAAGGCATCCTTTCCCCGCGGTCTTCGGCACTTCGTGCCTCGACACGCGGGCTAAAAAGCGATGATCCCTCCGGGGCTTCGCCCCTGCGGGATCGGCAGGCGGGAGCATATCGCTGAGGACGAAGTACTTAAGTGGCAGAGAAGCCAATTAAATGGGTCATCCCCGAGGGGGAAAATGGCCAAAAACCCCAAAATTGTAAGGTAGAGATGACACGTTGT
>NZ_KV793748.1:62883-63176 GCF_001808555.1 Porphyromonas sp. HMSC065F10 | reverse complement strand
CATATACAGATCTTCACAGATTTGACCCTCGCGGACCATATTCCATTAAAACAAGGATTAAGACATTCCTATAAGGGATAGTAGATCAGCTGTGCTACCACTCGCAGACCATATTCCATTAAAACAAGGATCAAGACTCCTCCTGCTTGCGATGCAAAAATTGCCCTCGCAGCAGAGGCGGTGCATTTGAGCAGCAGAGAAACACTCCATCCATTAATGAAGCGTGTGGAACGAAGCACCCCGGCAGGGGTGCCCGCTTCATAGCCACGAGGTCGAGGGGCGTAGCCCCGAAG
>NZ_KV793748.1:44439-62783 GCF_001808555.1 Porphyromonas sp. HMSC065F10 | reverse complement strand
GGCACTTCGTGCCTCGACACGCGGGCTAAGAAACGATGATCCCGCAGGGGCGAAGCCCCGGAGGGATCGGCAGGTGGGAGCATCAGGAGATGGATCAGTCAACGGAAAAGCACAGAGATAGGGATTGTCACTTCTTTGCTGCGAACTCAAATGCGTCACCACTGGGAGATAAGCACTGCTTAGGGACGAAGAAGAGCAAAAAAAGGAGGGCTGCACCCGCTATGAGTGCAGCCCTCCTTGATAAGTGGGTCTATGTGTGGACTTTACTCCTCGGCAGTTGCCTCGGGCTTGGTCTCAGGCGCCTCGGCGGGGGTCTCAGCTGTTACCTCGGGCTTGGTCTCACCCTCCTCGGCGGGGGTCTCAGGCTTGCTGTCAGCGGACTGCTCGTCCTCGGGCTTCTTGGCCTCCTCCTTGATCTCGCCTACACGATCCTGGTACTGAGAGATCTTGGCCTTGACCTCGTCTATCTGCTTCTGGACATGCTTGACCATAGGGTTGCTGGGGTCTCCGGAGAAGAAGCTGAAGTTGGTCTCCAGCTGCAGCAGCTCGTCCTCCAGCTTGGAGATGCCGTACTTCACATTCTTCTGCTCGTCCTTGAGGTCGTCCTTGGAGAGCTTGGAGAGGTCTTTGTCGAGATTGACCTTGGAGAACTTTGGCTCCCTCTGGCGGTCGTCACGGCGGTCACCGCGGCGGGAGTTTCCGCCCCCTCCACGGCGATCTCTATTGCCTCCCTCGCGGCGGTTGCCACGGCGTCCGCCCTGACCGGTGAGGATGCGCATGGCGCCGAAGTAGCGATTGAGGACATCGTCCTTCTCGTCATTGGGGACCGGACCGATGGAGCGCCACTCCTGCTCGAGCGCTTTCACCTCATCGGCAGTGGAGGGGTCGTTGCGGCGGTCGAGGAGCGCCTCGAGACGGTCTACGACATCATACTTAGCCTGAAGGTTTTCCTTACGATCGGCATTGCGCTGCTTGTGCAGCTCTGACTTGCGCTCAAAGAACTTGTCACACGCAGACCGGAAGCGCTTCCAGAGGCGCTGCGCCTCAGCCACCTGGGTGCCGAAGCGGGAGTTCTCCGTCCACTCTCTCTGCATCGCCTTGAGCTTATCGGTGGTGGCACTCCACTCCTCGCTATCCTGCAGAGCCTCTGCCTCGTCGACCAGCTCACGGAGTCGCTCAAGCTTGGGCGAGATCTCGGCGGAGAGGTCCTTGAGGAAGGCCTTGCGCCGCATGAAGAACTCGTCCCTCACCATATCGTACCGGCTGCGGAGATCGATGAAGAGATCCTTAGGCACCCGACCGATGGACATCCACTGGGTGTGGATCTTGCGTAGCTCATTCTCGTAGCGGCGCCAGCCCTGACGGCTGTCGGGTAGGGTGACGAGCATCTTCTCGAGATTGTCGACCAGCACCTTCTTTTTCTCATAATTGGCCTTCTCGTCCTCGTGGATGGCCTTGAAGTGGTCGTCGTGGCGCTTGTAGACCACCTGCTGGGCGTCCTTGAAGTCCCTCCAGAGGCTGTCCTTAAACTCCGGTGCCACGGGACCTACCTCCTTCCACTCATCAAGGAGGCCCTTCATCTTGCGGAAGGCCTTGACGGCGTCCTTGTCGTCAGCGAGCGCCTTCGCCTTGGCGATGATCGCCTCCTTGGTGGCGCGGTTGTCGGCGTAGTCCTGGATGCGCTCCCCCTCGCCGACCTCCTTCTCCTCGTAGAAACGGTCCAGAAGACCGGAGTACTCGTCCATCAGGGCGTTACGGTCATTGTCGGGCACGCGACCCACCTCGCTCCAGGAGTGGCGGATATTGAAAAACTCGTTGCGGAGGGTGATCGGATTCATCGTATTCGTCGGGCTGAGCAGGTCCCTCAGGCGCTCCACCAGCTGTCGCTTGGCAGCTAAGTTGGCCTCGCGCTCCGTCCGCTCCTGCTCGCGCTGCTCGCTACGGAGCTTCTGCACGCGAGTCTTGAGATTGATGAAGCGAACTACCGACTCGTCCTCAGGGGCTGCCTCGGTGCTCTCCGTCTCGGCACTCTCCTCGCCTGCGGGCTTGGTGGTGACGCTGCCCTTGGGCATCATCTGCCGCTCGAGACGGCGCATATCGCGCTGACTCGGGATGGTGCCCTCCTCGACCATAGTATTGATCGCCTCGTAGAGCTCATCGCCGCTGAGCTTGGAAAGGTCGGCGTGTGGCTTCTTCGCCTGCTCGTCGCCCTCCTCGGACTCTTCCTCCTCCTCTTCGTCCTCCTCTTCGCCGTCCTCAGCGGTGGGAGTCTCCTGCGGCTCCTCGGGGGTGACGTCCTTCTCCTCCGTTGCTTTTTCCTCCGGAGTGACCGACTCCTCTGTCGTGGTCTCCTCTGCGGGGACCTCAGTCTCTGCGGTCTCGGTCTCTCCGGTCTGCTCGGTGGCAGCGTCGGTGATGGTCTTCTGCTCCTCCACCTCCTGGGGAGCGGTATTCATGTCTGTGGGATTCAAGTCCATGGCTCAAATATACTTTAGATAGATTATTGCTGGCTGGTCGAGCTACAGCCCGATCAGCCCCCTAAGGTACTCAATTTAGAGGATTTCCACCACCTCTCTGGAGCGAACAGGTCACAAGGCACGCCCCTTGGATTACTTCTGTAAATATTGTACCTTTGCAGTCATAAGCGAGGTCAGTAGGCCTGCGCTATGGCTCGGTAGCTCAACTGAATAGAGCATCTGACTACGGATCAGAAGGTTATAGGTTTGAATCCTATCCGAGTCACTTCCTGACAGTCGCTAGACTGTCTCGGAGTGTGAGCAATCATACTTCGGCCCGGTAGCTCAACTGAATAGAGCATCTGACTACGGATCAGAAGGTTATAGGTTTGAATCCTATCCGGGTCACTTTTTGCGTATTTTTTTTGTTAAACATCACTATGGATGCCTTCGGTTGTGATAACCGGGGGCTTCATTTTTTTATACCCCGCACTTTGAGATGCAAAAAAAAGAGGGGGCTGTGTCGCACGTAGCGGCACAGCCCCCTCTCCTATGGATGAGGTAGGGTGTTACTTCTTAGCTGCCGGGGTGGTACCTCTGGGGAAGAAGATGCCTGCTGGGAAGCGGGTAAGGTTCTCCCAGCGATTGAGCAGCACAGCCTTGTCACCCGTCATATCGAAGCGATAGATGGTATTGGTCTTGTAGAGAGGCCCAAATCCCATCAGGGTATTCATATAGACGTGTCCCGTGGTCGGATTGACCTGGACAGTGTTGTAGGTCTGGGTATGCTCAGGATTGAGGGTCTCCTTGACATCCACCATCAGCTTAGACTCTCCGGTGGAGAAGAGGTGGCGGTAGACCTTCTGGCCCAGTGAGCTATAGTAGATCGTGTCGCCCTTAGCGGAGATGCCGGGTGCAGCGGCAAAGGTCATAGCGAGCAGATCGCCTCCATTCTCCTTAGTGATCTCATTCACCTTCTCGACCTCGTAGGTCTTGGTATTCACGAGACGGATCTTACCGATGCCCTTCTCAAGGTTGGAGACATAGAGGTGGTCGTCGTCGGCATTGATGACGCCGGAGATGTTGCCGCCATACTTCACCTCGTGGACGATGGTGTTGCTCTCAGGATCGATCACCTTGAGGTAGTTGTTCTTCGAGAAGAAGACCTTGCCATTGCTGACCGCCATGGTGTTCTTCCGGGCGCCTCGGGAGCCTTCAATAAACTTCAGTGTGTTGGCGGAGTAGGCAGTATTGAAGAACCAGATACCCTTATTGTCGCGGATGTAGATCTTGTAGCCATCCACTACGGCGAGGTGGGTAGGCCAGTCGAGCTCCTTCTCCTTAAAGGGATAGTTCCCGATCTTGCGCAGGGTCTTGGTGTCAAAGATGGTCAGCTGTCCATCCGTGTCGGGGTTCCTATTCTGTGAGATGACGAAGTACTTGCCCCCGCTCTCAAACATATCCTGCGAGCATGCACCGGGTGCGCGACCATTGATGCTCTCATAGACATAAGGCGTGGCACTGGTGCGCGGCGAGATATAGATGAGTGAGCTCATCTCGGATGGGGTGCTCCAGACGCTGCCTTCGTTGAGGATAAAAGTCCCTCGCAGATCACTGTAGTCGTTGAGAGTGAGGGATACAAGGCTTCTGAAGACCTGCCCCCTTTGGTCGACTCCGGAGACCATCACCTTGGCCGGTCCGCTGGTGCAGACAACAGGTGCAATGATGGTAAGCTCGCTCTTCTCTTCATCGTAGTTGACATTCCATGCAGAGTTGGATGTGGTGCCGACGATGTCTTTCAGCTCCTTACTCTCCACCTTCACCCGGATGGTGTCTCCCGGGTAGGCATCCATCATGGTTTGCCCGTTATCGAGAGTGAGGCTGATGGAGGACTTGGTCGTCTCCTGTGTCGGCGCATCATCGTCCAGCGCACACCCGAAGAGTGCAACACTGAGTGACGCAAGGAGGATTGCCCTCCATGTAAGTGTCATTTTGTTCATGGTTGTTGGATTGAGTTATGTTGATTGTATTTCATTTCTTATCGGGAAGGGGTGCAGGGACAAACTTATTGCCGTGAGGTCTGCCCACGCGGCTGTCCATTCCGTCTTGGAAGGACCAGCCGTCCCAGCAGCCGTCCACAAGGTGGCGGAGGCTATATACAAGCTGAGAGTAGGAGAAGCTGTCGAGACGGTTATCCTTGACGTAGTAGACCCAGTAACCGTTCTTATACCAGCCCTCCTTCCAGTGCCCGGACTCGTCTCCAAACTTATACCTGTCGGCATCCTTGGCGTTCTCTACGAAGGTAATGCCATTGCCGTCGTTGGAGAGCTTTTGACCATCGAGGATGATCGGGGCGCGCGGGGTGGTGGGGGTGAATTGGTATCCCATACCGAAGATTACATCGAGTCCGCCAAAGGCTTTGCCGAGAAGCAGACTCAGACGAGGGTCTGCCCTAACGACCGCCTGGACCATATCGTACCCTGTCTTATCTCCATCGAAGCGGTAGCCCCATACCATGGCATCGGGCTGCTTATCATCGTGCCACTCGATGACGAGGGCGGCTCTCTTCTCGCCCTCTCCGACCCAGAACTCGATATCGTTCATCGTGAAGAGCGGGTCTCCCCCCTCGGAGATGTCCGCCTCCTCTACCACCGGCTCATTGCCAACGTCTAGAGTGCCGTCCTCCTTCATCCCGAGGTAGGAGAGGGCGAGAGACTGGGTAAGATCGGCGGGGGCCGTACCCTCTGAGATCACTTCCTTCCCTTCCACTGTGAGGGAGGAGAGGCGGAATGTCGGCTTAGACAGCTTCTCGGAGGGGAGCCAGACGAGATAAGTGACCACAATGTCCGGGCTGAGCTTCTCCTCCTTGCTGAGTGTAAAGGTGGGGGTGGTGTCGCTCTTTGTCCCCTTCACTTCACCCGTGATGGGATCATAGACGGCATCCGCATCGAAGAGGGTGCCGTCAGCGGACTTCAGGCTGAGGGTGTTGAGTGCGACAGCCTCGTCTGTACCGTTGTGGAACTGTAGGAAGAGGAGCTTCCCCTTCGGCTCGAGCTTGACGGCACTGACCCCGTCCTCGTCAGGAGTGATGGTGACCGGTCGGAAAAAGAGCGGCTGGTGGATCTCCTTGAGGAGGTCATAGGGAAGCAACCCCCCAAAGCCCTTAGGCTTGATAGCCTGTCCTCCCCCGACAGGGATAGTCTGCGGAGCCACCGCTCTGGTGTTCTCGCTCCGGACAACGGATCCGGTCACAGAGATCGGTCGTGAGGAGTCAAAGCGGTCGTGCGGTAAAGTCACGTTGAAGCGTACCTTGTCCCCCTCACCGGGGATGGCTTCCGGTCTGAGCGTCAGGGGCAGGCTTTTCTTCCCCTGCTGCGAGATGAGGAGGTGGAGAGAGAGCTCCTTATTCCAGTAATAGGCCATAGAGCCCTTTACTCCCTCTAGGGAGAGGGGAGCCGGCATACTGACCTCGATCGAGATCTTTTGGTCGACGGGTGTGGGCTCGTCCTCCCCCTTACATCCTGCCAGTCCGATAAAGAATATCGGCAGGCAGATGAGTAGCCTGTGTAGAGAAATCTTATTCATAAGTATTGTGTCAAAACCTGACGATGAGAGAGCCGAGTATATTACGCCGAGGCATCGGGTAATACTGGGTCGACTCGTAGTAAGTATTGAAGAGGTTGTCCACCCTCACCTGAGGAGAGAGGATTACCTTATTACCGAGGGCGATGGTGTATCCCGCCTGTAGGTTGCAGACGTTATAGGGATAGGTGAAGTAGGACTGATCCGTGGTGATGAAGCGGACGCCGACATAGGTGGTCTGAAAGTTGATGAACGCCTGCTTGTAGTCCAGCGAGAGACGGATGCTCCACTTCTGCTTGGGGACATAGGGGATCTGCTTGAGGAGCGAGCCGTCGTCCTTGTGCTGCTTTGTCCGGGTATGAGAGTCGGTATAGGTGTAATTAAAGGTCACCGAGCCACGCAAGTCTTTGTGTGTGTAAGAGAGTCGGCTCATCAGCTCTACCCCGGCAGAGAGGACGTTCCGCTTATTTTGAGGGGTCCAGAGCCACTGATTGGACGAGCTGCCTCTGCCTCTCGCACTCTCGTCTGTCGGGAGCCAGAGGATCCAATTGTCGATCAGCATCAGGTAGGGCGCCACTTCGGACTTGAGGCTCCACCCTTTTCCAAAGGGCAGGTCAAGCGAGAGTGTGGCATCAAAGGAGGTTCCCCGCTCAGGCAGGACGTCAGGATTACCGCCCGGGCGCCAGTAGAGCTCATTGAGACTGGGAAATCGGTAGTTGTATGCCACACTACTGCGGACATTGAGCCTATTGGGCACCACGCTGCCTATCACCCCGAGGGAGTAGGTGCAGACCGGCCTCCTCCAGTCATTCGTCTCCAGCATCAACCGGAGGTCGGTGAGCCAGTGGTCGGCAAACTGCCACCGCACGGAGTTGTGCCAAGAGAGGATGTTGCGGTACTCCTTGACGGGGGGCTCCAGATCCGGGATCTTGTACTCAATGTCATCGATGGTGTACTTACTTGGATCCAGATCCCTGTAGCTCTCCGCCTTGGCCATGTCGTGCTGGTAGGTGAGCGTCGTATTGAGGAGGACCTCCTCGGTGAGGCGGTGGGAGAAGTCGCCACTCAGACTCCACGTATGGCTGGCATTGGTATTCCCATAGGGGTCAAAGTGGGTGGTGGAGAACCACTTGTCGTACCGCAGCTGATAGAAAATGTAAGCCCCCTTGACGGCCAGCTGAGACTTGGAGCCAAAGTGCCTGTCCCACCCTGCGTAGGCGCGGAAGTTTTGCTCCCTCTGTCGCTCGTGGGATGTCGCCTCCACACCAAGTGGCTGGGGAAGCATCCTATTGCCGTACTGATACCAGACGGCTGTCGAGAGGCGGGACTCCGGTGAAAATCGATAGTGCAGATCCTGCATCGCTGAGGCCATACTATACTCGGCATCGACCCTCTGCTCGAGGAAGTGCTCATTGGAGGTGACCTTATTGATGTAGGAGAAGTTGTTGTCAGAGTGCTGGAAGTATGCCCTCGTCTTCATCGAGAGACGATTGGTGCCGTATCGCATCGCCCCCTTGACTGTGTAGGTATTGTAGGATCCGTACTCCGCGGAGAGGTCTGTCACTGTGCGACCATCCCAGACCGGTATATTGGAGACGTTGACACTGCCCCCAACCGCTCCGGTGCCACTCTTCACATCATTGCTTCCGTAGACCAGGGAGACCTTGTCAGCGAAGAAGACCGGCATCTGAGAGAAGTCAAAGATCCCTGCCATGACGGGGGTAATATTGACACCATTCCAGTTTACTCGTGTCTGTGACGGGCTTGCACCTCGGAAAGAAGCGGTCGCCAGCGCACCAAGTCCCATACTCTTGACATTGATCGAGGTTTGCTCGATCAGCAGATCTGCGAGGCTCCTAGACTGGAAAACTTCAAGGATCGGAGCAGGGATAGTCTGTGTCTTTGCCCCTATGTTGACCTCTTTCTCCTTGGTGATATACTTTTCTGTGACGAAGAGGGTCTGAAGCGTGTAGCTCCGGGCGATGCTATCCTCCTCGTGGACATCTTGGGCGGTGGCGGGGATGGTGGGGAGGAAGAGCCCAAGCATCACCATTGCCGATAGAGCTTGCTTATTCATTAGTCTTGAGGAAAAATGATCATTCGGGGATATACACCCACTTTATAGCTCTTCACTTCCGAGGTCTCTCTCGAGAAGACACGCACATAGCCTCGCTGTGCCGTGTAGTCGAGGCAGTCGCAGATGCACACCTCGCCCTTGGGAGACACACCCATACCATACATCATACTGACGCCGGGGAGCTCGAGGTACTTCTCTACTTTGCCGGTTTTTACATTGAGGGTGTAGACGGTCTGTACGGGGTTAGAGTCCTTTCTGTCCTTCCCATCCTTTGTAGCCACCATAAGGTTGAAATAGATCAGTGTCTTTGTGGGATCCATGTCGACACGATTGTAATTGGGCATCCCGACGATATCACCGCTCTTGATGTCGGATAGGACATAGGGTATCTCCACTTTCTTGATCACGCGCTCCAAGGCAGGATCAATACAATTCAGTGTCAGGCTCTTCTGATCTCGTGCCAGCCTCGGGGTGGTGACTACCCAAAGGTGGTCGTCGGCATCAACCTGCATCTTACAGGTCTTCGTCAGCTCACCCACCACGACATCCTCCATAAGGCGCATATTGCGGATACTGTAGTCATCACAGTCAAATACAGCCAGCCCGCGATTGAGATAAGCCCCGAAGACCTTGCCTCCGACGGAGGTGATCTTCTCGATGCTGGTAGACTTGAGTGGCAGCTTGATGTACTCCAGCTCCTTGTAGGGTGGTTTGGTGCGGATGGTTACGATCTGCCCGTAGAGGTCGGAAACCATCGCTGTAGAGTCGGAAAGGGGGGCAATGAAGCGAGGAGAGCCCGACTCCTTGTAGCGAATGCAACCGACGCTCTTGAAAGTCTTCTTATCCAGCACCTCGACGCGACGGGAGTTATTGACGGCAACAAAGTAGTAGCCGTTAATCTCCGTGACAGACTGTGCAACATCTCCGAGGGGTCGGTCATTGACCCAGCGGAAGACGTCGAAGTAGGTCTTCCCATCGGCATAGATCACCGAGAGGGCGGCGGTATTGGTGGTGAAGAGTCCCTCATTCACCACGATCATCACCGCCTTATTGCCATCCTCCCCCTCAAAGGAGGGGAGCTCCGGGATCTTGTCGCAGGCGCATACCACCGAGAGCAGTGCCGCCAGCAATCCCATTGCATGTACTCGTATCCTCATGTCTCTCTACAACTGTCGTGATCACCGGGAGAGAGGGTAGGATGATGAATGGAAGGCGCAGCGATGGCGTAGATCCGATATGGGTCGGTTGATTGCGACTCAAGCATGGCTCCTTTCCCCCGGAAGCACTTTACTCTAAAGACTATGGCAGGTCTTCCGGCTTGCTCCCTCCCCTCGCATCCTTCCCGTTGCCTGTAGGGCAACAGTGGCGAGTAGAGTGTGAGGGGAGTTCTCTGTGGAGCTTACGGCAGCGGGTCTGCCCAGGTCTTGCACCTGGTTCCCTTTTCATCCTCCTCTGTCCGGTGAGCCCGAGCGGGAGGACACCATAAGTCAGTACGGAAACAAAGTTAACTATTATCGTCTGCCTTTCCAAAAAGCAGGGGTGACCAATAGTGTCCTAAACGTTTTGCAGGGTAAGACAGGGGGCAGAGCCCTGAAGCGGGTGGAGTGCAAAATACCTTGCGATAGGTATGGGAGCAAAGGCAATAATTGTGGACTTTTGTGGGGTAATAACTTATAGAGTACTTAGAGTGATGATAGAGAAGAAACAAATCAATGTAGGAGCAGTGGAGGAGACTCTTTTTATTCCATTGCTGATGCGCTGGAAGGATGCAGAATCGCCCAAGCCGATACTTGGGGATCGTGTAGCCCTTGATATTGCCCAACAAATGGACTTCAATTGGGAGAAGTATGGGGGATGGAATAAGATGAGCTATTATGGTTGCCTTGTTCGGGCCAAGTATTGTGATCAGGAGGTGGTGACGCTAGCGAAGGCACCGGTGCCCGATACACTCCTCTTGGTGAATGCAGGGTGTGGCTTAGATACTAGGTGGCATAGGACCATTCAGACCCTTTCGAGCTATCGGCGAATCGATCTTGATCTAGAGCCTGTAATCTCCTTGAGGAATGAGGTGATGCCACCGCTCGATGGCGTGCAGAGCTTGGCGGGGGATCTTACTTCGCCCAACTTTATTACAGAGCTCCAAAGCCTCACGACGGCTGAGACGCAGGTGATATTGGTGATAGAGGGGGTCTTGATGTATTTCACAGATAGGGAGATTCGGGAGCTGATGGATAGGCTTTATGGGGCTTTTGGAGATCGACTCCTTATCGTCTGTGATATGCTCAATAGCACAGTGGTGAAGCATCAGAAGCAGCACGATACTATACGTCATTCGGAAGCTTGCTTTAGGTCGGGATATGATAGTATTGCAGAAGTGGAGGGCTTGCATCCTCACCTGCGTGTGTTGCATCGTCGGTCTGTGCTGGATATGATGAAGCCCTATACCTTCATCGCTCGTATAGGTGCACTTATCCCATCGCTCCGCTGGAATACTACTATTTACACGCTGGACTTCAAGAAGGCCTGAGTGGCCTTTGGCTCTACTCTCCTACCCATACGAGCTAAATATGCTAGATTATTAGCTTAAGTAGATATTTCTAAAGTATAGCGAGTAGACGTCACACTATTGAGGGGTGACGCATTTGAGCCTTACAGAAGCCACGCAACTCATCCTGAAGAATAAGAAACGAAGCACCCTCAAGGGTGTCGCACTCCCCGGGCAAGCTTGATAGTGCGACACCCTGCCGTGGTCGTGGGAATTTTTTCCCGTCGATCTATCCCGGGGTCTTCGTCGGGGCATGCGCCCCTCCTCGACACCCGGGCGAAACACCGAGCACCCCTGCCGGGGTGCCTCGTTCCCCACTCTTCACAATGAGTTGAATAACTTATGTAAAGCTCAAATGCGTCACCCCTGCATCAGACTGCGAGCCGGACCTATTGTGTTCGACAAGCATTATCTTTGGCATACATACTTTTTCCATAGATTAAGTTTATTGATAGAGATGACGCATTCGAATGACTTCTGTAGGGCTCAAATGCGTCTGCTTTTCCAAAAAGACCTTTGCAAAATGGTCTTTCGCCGAAAAAGCACCGCTTTTTCGGCAGGGACTTTGCAGAATGCCCCAGATGCAAGGGACTGAGAGTGAGGGCGAAGGGAGTGTGCTTACGCACATGACTAAGCCCGAATCTCGAATGTGACGCCGCAGATGGGGTATTCTGCAAAGGTCTCATGCAGTGTAAAACGCTCTTCCTGCTGCCCTTTGACCACATCCGATATGTGTAAAGAAAAAGGGTGTGCCGGACTCAGTGTCCGACACACCCCTCACGGGCTGATGTTACAAGCACCTTAATTATTCTTTGGGCATCTCCAGGGGCTTGTCGCTATTTTGCCACCCCTCCACTGTGACCTTGAACTTGATGGCCTGGTTGCTTAGGATCGGAGTGCCGGGCTTGGGTGCTGCGGGGCTGTCAGAGATCTCCACCCCGGCGGCCGGGGTAAAGCCTGCGGGCTTATCCCCCTCGGGATCTTGGTATCCCGCACCGTCCTTAAAGTTAAGTGTGATCACATACTTCTTGCCGGGCTCCAGACCGCCGGCGATCTCCAGAGGGGTAGCGGCCCATGCATACTTGCCATCGGTGGGGTAGATGGTCACACCGTCCTTGGTGGTGATGTTAAGCAGTACGGAGAGATATACGCCATTGTTGTCTGTCCCTTCGGTGCGCTGCTTCGCCGCATCCCACTTGGTTAGTGTCTGCGGGATGAGCATAAAGTTGCCGTCCTTACCCATCAGGGAGACAGGGGTGGTAGTCAATTCCTGAGCCCCTTCCATAGCTGCACCAAAGGTCTCCTTGTCGGTGCCAAGCTTGTAGTCACTCAGAGTGGTTGCGGTCTTTGTGTCGGCAGGGTACTTAAAGGTCGCATTCTTCACGATCCGACCAATCTTTACTCCGGCCACCTTGATCTTATAGTCGGACGTGGCATTGGTGTTGACCGCCTTTACCTCTACCTGTGAGAGCACGTGCTTGAAGTTCAGTGGCATGCCGTTGGTGCCATGGTCGGCACTATTGCCCTTGTCGCGAGCGACGATCACGTCAGTCTGCTTAGCGATCTCTGTCGGCGTGGTCAGCTCCAGCTTAGACTCGGTCAGCCCGATCGCTGCTGTTGCGTACTCTCCGAGATTGGCATAAGCGACAAAGTCCAACTCAAAGCCCGGCCACAGGATGTCACCGCCCTCGGGAACCCACAGACCATCTGCTGCCTCCTTATTGACGGTCTTGTCCGCAAAGAAGGTCGCGCCGTTGCCAAAGGCTGATACGGTAAAGCCTGTCCCCTCCAGGGCGTTCAGGTCAAACTCCCCGGCACGGAGGCTGTTGGCGACAAAGGGGGTGAATGCGATCTTCCCGCATCCGCCCGCCGGCTCCGGTACCTCCGTTACCTTGCTGCACGAGGTAAGCGTCAGGGTTGCGGCTGTGGCAAGTACTGCCCATGTCATTACTCTTTTCATATTCTCAGTCATGCGTTATGTGTTGATTGTTATTGTGCTATTTGTTTTACGCCCTCCCATAGATCTGAGTGCTACATATCTATGGTCACGTACATCCTCTCCCAGCTCTCCACCGTGACGTCGAGTCCGCCGTGAGCTGCTTCGTCAGTCCGGGGCAGCTCAATCTCCTCGTCCAGCGTGACGTAGACCACAGGCTCCCCCTTCTGGCTCTCCACCTGGTCCGTCACATCAAAGTCGTAGGTGTAGCCCTTCCCGTCTGTCATCACGATATAGAGCGTTAGCTCCTGCCGTCCGCCGTCTGCCTTAGGGATCAGCTCGTAGACGATCAGGTCTCCCGACACCTCATGGTCGTCCCACTTCATCACCACAGGGTGATGGACACTCCCCTTAGCCCACTTGTCGATACCGATAAGGTAACCGGGTACGGCGCCGCCCATGCTTGCCGAGATGCCATGCACTCCCTGCAAGCCCTGGACATTGGTCAGCCGTATCCTCACCTCTCGATAGCGTGGCTCCATCACTATGGTGATCACCTGTCGGGGTGTGCCATCGGCTTGTGGCGTGATCCGTGTCTCCGTCACCCGCCCGGCATAGAAGGGCTCCGGCTGTAGCCGGAAGGTCTTTCCCTCATCCCAGGATGGAGGACCCTGTGCGAGGAGTGCGCCGGTCAGCGAGTTGCTGTTGCGGGTAAAGCTCTCCAGCGTCTCGTACCGCTCCTCGCCCCGGTGCTGCAGGATGGCGGAGGAGTTGTTGAAGGCTACCACCCTGTAGCGTCCTTCGCGTAGCGCTATCGTCCCGCCGGCGAGGTCTTTGAAGTCGCGCCTCACCGGAGATGATCCGTTGTCTATGGGGTAAAAGTAGGTAGTCATACCTGCCACGTGCGGATCCTGCACCCGGGACCAGTCAAAGCGAACCTCCACCTCCACCGCCTTGGAGTAGCAGAGCTCCTTGTGTCGGCACTGGACACAGAGCAAGGAAAGCAGGAGCAGCAAGATATATCGTAGTCCCTTCACCATAGTCTGTAGACAAGTGAGAGAGAGAGCTTGGTTGGTCCGACGAAGTCTATCTGCTTTGTCGCCTTCCACGGAAAGCAGCCGTTGGTCTGCTTCCCGTACTCCTTGAAGAGACCGTGGAGATAGCCTATGCCTACCGTTGCCTCAAGCGTCCATTGCCCACCAAGGGTCCATCCATACCCATACGCCACGCCTACACCATAGTGGGGACGGTCGCCCAAGATCCCCCGTCCTCCTACCTGGAAGTCGTAGTCAAAGAGATGCCCGTAGAGGCCGATGTGATGCCCTCTGCCTCCCTGCTCCCTCTGACCGAGCCAGTACTTCACCTCAGTCTCCAGCCCTTGTAGGCGCCAAAAGAAGTTTGCCCGGGGACTCGCCCACCACGCTCCGTAGCCGGTGAGCTCCCAGCTCCAGCGCTCTCCGATGAATGCCTCCACGCCCAGGTTAGGCACCAGTGCCACGTCCGCCAAGGCATTGCTGCGCAAGGATAGCCAGCCCCTCCCCTCCTCAGGGACGGGCTCAGAAGGCGGCACCACCGACTCTGCCGTGAGGGGCTTCACGCATAGGGATAGCACTGCTATCAATACGCCTTTATGCCAAGAGCTTAGGTTGACTCTGCTCATCTTTGTTTTCCTAAGTCGGACACTGCTCCTCTCGCGGATGGCGCTCAAGGCTCTTTGATCTCAAAGGCGGGGAACTCACCTCTGCCCACCTTCCTATTGCCCTTGAGTGTCTGGCGCACCCACTTCTCAAAGTAGAGCCCTCCCTCCTTGAAGTAGCTCTCATACTGAGTCTCTCCGCAGAGGTGGGTGAGCATCCACGCTGTGATGACAGGCATGGCCACGGGGTAATACTTAGAGTCTCTGCCGGACTCATTCATCCAGTCTGTGTGATGGGTTCCCTTGAGGGAGAAAAAAACCCGCTTGTTCGTCTTCAGCGTCTGATAAAACTCATAGCCACCGATTGGTTCATTCGTGGGATCTTGCTCAGCCGAGATGATCAGCGTGGCATTGGGCGTGGCGGAGATATCGCAGCCCAGCTTATCCTTCCCTCCCGCAACGGGGTCCGAAATGATGGGATCGGTAGTGCCGTGGTAGGGCATCATACTCACGACGGTCTTGATCTTACCCCGCAGCCCGTTGGGCTTCTCCATCGCTGCGCTGTGCAGGACGCCGGCAGCGCCCATGGAGTGTCCAATTAGCCCAATCTTCTCAAAGTCTACTCTATCATATATCTTGGACCCGGGACGGCGATTTTCGTCCTCAAGTAGAGTGTAGGCCGCAATGAGACCATCCAGCCACTGGAAGGGCTGATTTTGATCCACCGCCGTATAGTTAAGTACCAGCATCCCGTGTGAGGCAAGGAGCTTTGCCGTCGGCTGCATCTGCTCCTTAGTGCCACTCCACCCATGTATGACGATCACCACAGGGAGCTTGCCCTGCTTCCCTACCGGCATATAGAGATTAGGCGTGTTGCTCATATACTCTTCATCAAGGGAGTAGACCGGGTCAGCGATGTCCTCGATAGTGTACTTGCCGGTTCGCCACCAATTCTCCTGCAGCTCCTGTCCGTAGAGTGGTGTCAGTCCCCCAAGTGTGAGGAGCGTGCCGAGGAGTAGGGCTACGATAGTATTGTGTCTCATATCTCTCTTGCTTAGTTGCTTGCTACTACATTGCGTACGACTCGGAAGCCGATCAGCTTATTCGTCCGATCCGGTAGGTGCTTCTTGCGGTAATCCACGTTGAGGAACTTCTTATCGGAGTGGAAGCTCCCGCCCTTCAGCACCTTATACGTGCCGGTTGTGGGACCATTGTCACGCTCGTAGGTGCGGTCTCCGTACCAGTCATCTACCCACTCCCATACGTTGCCGCTCATATCGTAGATCCCTAGTTCGTTGGGCTTCTTGCCACCCACCGGCTTGGTGCCGTACTCGGGATTGACAAAGGCATTCCACACCTTGGGATTCAGAAACGTCTGCGCTCCCAGCATCGCATTGTCTCTGTACCAGGCAAAGTCGCCAAAGCGAAGGGGCCCAATGTTTCTTTGTAGGGCTATGTTCGTGCCATTTGCTCCACTTGCAGCGGTAGCTGTCCATATCCACTCCGCCTCGGTGGGGAGGCGGTAGCCGTCGGCATTAGGGTTGCGCCTTACCTGCTCCGGAGTGTCGCCAATCGTGTAGACGGGGGTGAGACCATCCTTTTCGCTGAGTTTGTTGCAGTAGTGTACCGCATCCATCCAGGTGACCGACTCTACCGGTCGCCGACCGGCATCTGTACGGGGCACGCCCTTTAGCCCATTGCCGTTGAAGCGAGACTGGTCCGGATCGGAGAAGTAGGAGGGATTACTGCCCATCACCTTGAGGTACTCCGATTGTGTGACGGGATGCTTAGCCACATAGATGTTGTGTATCTTGATCCCCTCAGGCGTAGCCCGCAGGGCACTTCGCGTGGATACGCCACCGGCAAAGGTAAAGAACTCCGGCTTTGACCCGCCTGTGCCGGAGACAAAGAAGAGCTCGCTGCCGGTGGTCCGAGAGACCACACCTGTCGTAAGAATGGCATGCAGCTCCACATCACCCTCCAGCACGGTCTCCTTCGCCACCACTTCCGAATCAATCGTCGGGTTAGTATCCTTGGTCCACCCCACAAAGCCCCTGGAGTCTTGTGGATTAAAGATGCTACCTCTTGTTGGCTCCAGCTGTGGTGTCTCTGGTAAATACCCCTCCTCGGTCAACTCTAATCGCTTGTTGTCGGTCGTCTGATCGCTCTTGAACTGAAATTTTTCCGGCACGACCAGTGTCGCATGATAGGGCTCCAGCTTGGCTGTGAGTACGAAGTCCGGCGTGAGTGTGTGGGGGAAAGTGACCTCCTGTCCCTTGCCGTCCTCCCATCGGATAAACTTCCGTCCCGGCATCTCCACCTTGGGGATGTCGCTCTCCCGCAGCTCGGTGGCCTCCTTAGGGATAGAGAAGACCAGCTTCCGGCTGCCGTACTGCATCGTCACGGGCTTTAGCTCTATGCCCCCGGCGGAGAGGTCGCTACTCTTCTCTTCCCAAGGCTCCACCGATACGTCAAACTTGATCGGTCCGCCCAGTATCGCCTTGCCGGGCTTCTCCTCGCCTCCCCATGGCTGATCGCTTACCGCCACACCGTCCGGCAGTTTGGCAGGCAACCCATCTCCAAGGGACGGCTCCTGATAGCCCGCGCCCTTGCTGAAGTCCAGCGTCACCTGGTAGTGTACTCCGGCCTTCATCCCACCGGGTATGGAGAAGGGGATGGTCGCATACGCGTACTTCCCCTTCTCGAGCGGGTAGCACTGTGCACCGGATGGCGTGGTGAGCCTCAGTAGTACTCCTAAGTAGGTGCCCTCGTTGTCAGCGGCACCACCGATCTGCTCCTCTCTATTCCACGCCGTAAGCTCCTGCGGGATGAGCATAAAGTTGCCGGCGGCACTGTTGCCGATCTCCTGGGGCGTATCGCCCAGAGTGAGTACGCTGGCAGCGGCTGCACCGAAGCTCTTAGGGCTTGCAAGGTCTCTGTAGTCTGGCAGTTCCTCGTCTTGCTTTATCTCAGCGGGGAGGGTGAGTGTCGCCTGCGACTGTATGCGAGCGATCTTCACGCCGGCTACCTCCACATTGTAGCTCTTGTTGCTGTTCTTCGCCTGCACGGAGAGCTGCGAGAGGAGGTGCTTAAAGTAGAGCGGGACCCCGTTTGTGGCGTGGTCGGCAGCTCTCCCCGTCGTGCGTGCCACGATGATGTCCGGCTGCTTCTCCACAGCCTCAGGCGTGCTCAGCACGAGGCTCACACCGGTGTCATCCGCCGATAGCGTTCCATACTCTCCGAGACCATTGTACCCGATAAAGTCCAGCTCATAGGGGGGCCATAGGTGGGGATTTGCCGTATTCCAGATCCCCGTCCCTGTGGCCGGATCTGTGGCGGTCACCCTCTCCTCAAAGTAAAGCTGTCCTTGGCCATATGCTCGGACACTAAATCCGCTCTGTGCCAGTGTGGAGATGGTCTCCTCGGTGCCTCTCAGCTGATCACTCACAAAGGGGTGAAACTGTATCTTGTCTTGAGCCTCCGGCTCGTCTATCTCCCTCGGACTTTGACATCCGGCGAGGGATAGCACCGATAGTAGCAGCATCGCTACATGGGTCCGACTTGCGATAACTCTGTGCATTAATTTCTCTGACGTTTTTATTTTGTCTCCTCTCTGCTTCTATTAAGAGCATCAGGGGCGAAAAGGTCTTGCTTTTGGGCGGGGTGGTAAAGCCGTCCATATAGACTGAGAGTTGGTCTCCTCAATCTTTGTCAAAGATACTACATTTTGAGACTATTGCACGAAGGCGATCTGCTGCGTTGCTTTCGGAATTCGGTCTCGGTCACGTACGTGAGTACGCTCCCTTCGACCTCATCCTCAGCGCCTTGCATCTCATCCTTCGTGCAAAGTCTCAGCACATTTGAAACAAATGTGCGAGAATGGCACTTCGTGCAACATTCTCTTTTATTGTAAATGAGCTTCGCAAACTACTCTCGGCGAGGGGTGACGCATTTGGGCGTTGTAGCTTAGGTGCAGTCCCCTACGCCGGGTGCGATCCGGTTGACCGGTTGGTCTCTTGATGCTCCTACCTACCGATCCCGCAGGGGCGAAGCCCCGAAGGGATCATCGTTTTTTAGCCAGGGTGTCGAGGCACGAAGTGCCGAAGACCCCG
>NZ_KV793748.1:44020-44339 GCF_001808555.1 Porphyromonas sp. HMSC065F10 | reverse complement strand
CGACCCCGATAGGGTGTCGCACTGATTGCCTGCCTGGTAAGTGCGACACCCTGGCGGGGTCGTGGGGGGGAGGGGGATCCGTTGGTAACCCGGAGTCTTCGGGGCTGCGCCCCTCGACATCCGGGCTAAAAAGCGGGCACCCTTGCCGGGGTGCTTCGTTCTCCGTATTTCTCAATGAGTTGAGTGTCTTCTATAAGCTCAAGTGCGTCACCCCTGTGCTCTCGCATAATCCCCTCTGGACCATTTGCCAAGGCATTGCCAAGTGATTTATTATAACTATATTTGCAACAAGACCTTTGCAAAATGGTCTTTCGCCGAA
>NZ_KV793748.1:39061-43920 GCF_001808555.1 Porphyromonas sp. HMSC065F10 | reverse complement strand
AAGCCCGAATCTCGAAAGTGACGCCGCAGATGCGGTATTATGCAAAGGTCTCGCAATAGACACCCGACTACCTATGGCAATGACACAAGATCCCGATACCTTCACGGTACGTAAGGAGCAGCACGACCGGATGGTCCAGGCTTACGACTACCTCCGGTCGCATAACTTTGTGGAGACGACCGATGATGTGGCTCTCCGTATGGGGGTCAATAGGAGCTCCATCCGCTCGGCCCTCTCGCGCGGGGGGACCTATATGTCGGTCAATCTGATCGACGGCTTCCTCGAGGCGTTTGACGGGATCTTCTCCCGCGCCTGGCTCGTTGATGGGGAGGGGGAGATGCTTGCGGGAGGGGAGCTCTTCTCCACCTCACCGCACCCTACGCGTAGCGATCGAGTGACTTATATCATGGAGCAGGAGGGGCTGACCTATGGCGAGATGACGAAGGAGGTGGGGCTGAGCAATGCGTCTACGCTCTTCCGCATCACCCGCTACGGACAGCGCCCACAGGATGCGACGCTGGATAAGATCCTCCGACGCTTCCCCCGCTACCGGAGGGAGTGGCTCTATGCCGGCATAGAGCCGATGCTCAGCGCTCAGGAGCAGACTGATGAGGCGACAGCGAGCCCGATGGAGATCCTCGATGAGGAGGCCCTCGCCAAGAGTACCGCCCTCCCATACCACCCCTCGCAGACGATGCGCTTCCCTCTCGTGGAGGATCCAGCCGTCGCCGGCACGCTGACCAGCTTTGGCGACCCCGACCCCGATGGGGTACGGATGATCGAGGTGCCGGTGGACCGCCACTACCGGGGCATCTACCGGATATTCACGGTGCAGGGCGACTCGATGGACGATGGCTCCAGTAAGAGCCTCTCTGAGGGGGACCGCGTGCTGGCGCGCAGTGTCGACAGGGACTACTGGCTCGATGGGCTCCACACGCGCGACTGGCTCTACTTCATCTTCGTCACCCGCTCTGAGGGGATCGTCATCAAGCAGGTGGTCGGTCAGGACCCTCGGCAGGGACTCTTCAAGCTCCACTCGCTCAACCCCTTCTACCACGACTTTGACCTCCACGTGGAGGAGGTGGTGGCTATATATAATGTCATCGAGATCGTCTCTCGTCGCCTGACCGTATGAGTATCCGGAACATCATCTTTGACCTCGGCGGTGTGCTCCTAATTGACCGCCCCGCTGAGAGCATCCGGCGCTTCGACCGGCTCGGCTTCGTCGAGGCGCGCGGGCTCCTCTCACCCTATCCCGAGGAGGGGCTATTCCCCGACTTAGAGGTCGGTCGGATCTCCAAGGAGCAGTTCCGCGACATCGTCCGCACCACCTACGGTCGCGACCTCACCATCGATGAGATCACCTGGGCGCTTGCCGGCTATGCGGGCGAGGTGGAGCTCTACAAGCTGGATCACCTCCGCACACGGCTGAGTGGCTACCGCCTCTTCCTCGCCACGAATACGAATGCCTTCCTCTACGACCTCTACCGCTCGCCCCACTTCCTCCCCTCGGGCGAGTCACTAGAGTGCTACTTCGAGCGATGCTACGCCTCCCACCTCCTCCAAATCAAGAAGCCCGACCCTCGCTTTTACCACCTTATCTTGGACGAAAACCACCTCGACCCCCGGGAGACCCTCTACATCGATGATCGGGAGGAAAATGTGACTGCTGCCCGGGTGCTGGGGCTGACCACCCTCCGCCCGGCGAATGGGACCGACTGGCGTCCCGCCCTGGAGAGACTGCTGTCCCATGAGTGAGCCCAGCCCCATCACCTCCTACCGCACCCTCACGGCCGAGGGTGCCGGTCTCTACACTGAGCTGCGAAGTCGCTTCATCTCGCGCGCCGTCCCTGTGGAGACGGTCGAGGAGGCCATGGCGGTGATCGAGGAGGAGCGGGCAAAGTACCACGATGCGCGCCACTGCTGCTGGGCTTATGTGGTGGGCATACGGGAGCGTGAGGAGCGATGCAGCGACGACGGTGAGCCCTCCTCCACGGCCGGCAAGCCGATCCTCGGGCGCATCCATGCCCTCGGCCTGACCGGGGTGGTGGTTACCGTGACCCGCTACTTCGGTGGCAAGCTCCTCGGCACCTCCGGCCTGATCGTCGCCTACCGCACCGCCGCCGAGCTTGCCCTCGCCGATGCGCCTCACGAGGAGGTGCTCCTCACCACACCCCTCACCCTCCACTTCCCCTACGACAAGATCAATCCCGTGATGATGCTCCTGCGGGACCACGAGGTGGAGACGATCGACTCCACCTCTGACCTCGAGGGCTACATCTGGCAGGTGGCCGTGGAGGACGCGCGGCTACCACTCTTCCTCGAGGCAGCCAAGCTGCACTACTACCTGCGGATCGATCAGGCAGAGGAGTGACATCGCCGGCTGCGGACCTTGGATGCGAGGGCGAAAAGTCGTACCTTTGCCCTTGCGTTTCACCTCCAGGGTCGAGAACCTCTCGGAGAGACCGTGGGACGCATCGTACACTTATTTTTATCCCCATAGATTATGGCAACAGTTATCAGACTGCAGAGACACGGTCACAGAGCCTATGCTTTTTACTCGATCGTCGTCACACACCGTAGAGCACCGCGCGATGGTCGCTTCATCGAGAAGCTCGGCACCTACAACCCCAATAACGATCCCGCTGTCGTGGATCTCAACTTTGAGCGCGCACTCTACTGGATCGAGCAGGGTGCACAGCCCTCAGATACCGTACGAAGCATCCTCTCCCGCGAGGGCGTGATGATGATGAAGCACCTCCGTGGAGGTGTCCGCAAGGGCGCATTCAGCGAGGAGGAGGCTCAGAAGCGCTTCGACGACTGGATGAAGGCTAAGAAGAGCACCTACGAGAGCGAGAAGGAGAAGGTCGAGGCCGCCAAGCGCGACAGCGCCAAGAAGCTCCTCGAGGCTGAGCGTAAGATCAATGAGGCTCGCGCCAAGGCCATCTCCGAGAAGGAGGCCGAGGCCAAGAAGGCTGCCGAGGAGGCTGCCGCTGCCCAGGCTGCTGAGGAGGCTCCCGCAGCTGAGGAGGCTCCCGCCGAGGAGGCCGCTGCTCCTGAGGCACCTGCCGCAGAGTAAGTCACCCCGACTTAGGGCACACTGAGACCTTTGCATAATACCCCATCTGTGGCGTCACATTCGAGATTCGGGCTTGGTTATGTGCGTAAGCACACTCCCCTCGCCCTCACTCTCAGTTCCTTGCATCTGTGGTATTCTGCAAAGTCCCTGCCGAAAAAGCGGTGCTTTTTCGACTAAAGACCATTTTGCAAAGGTCTTACAATATCAGAGGGCGGATCGCACAGTCGTGCGGTCCGCCCTCTACTTATATCTATATATGGCGTGGGGGCAATTAGCGACCTGAGATGCGGTCCTTCAGCTTCTTCAGCTGGATCTCGAGCGCCTCGCACGCCTCGTCAGCAGCCTGCTCAAAGGTATCTGCTGTCTTCTCGGAGAAGAGGTCGGGCCCCTTGACGGAGAGGGTGATGCGGACCTTCTTATTGCGCTTTGTCTCCGGCTTGATCAGCGTCATGACTACCTCTGCATCTAAGATATCAGCATAGTAGCGCTCCAGCTTTTCGACCTTGGTGGTGACAAAATTCTGCAGGTCGTTGGAGGCCTTGAAGTCTACGTCTTGGATCTTTACGTTCATAATAATCGTAAGTGATTGGTTGGTGAGTTATTCCTTGTGAGGCTTGTGCGCCCTGGGGTGGGCACGATACATCCTCTGCAGTTCCTCAAAGGTGGTGTGGGCGTATATCGACGTGGTGGAGACCTCCTCGTGACCGAGGAGCTCCTTGACGCTCATCAGTCCTGCGCCGTCATTGAGAAGCGCCGTGGCGAAGCTGTGCCTCAGCACGTGAGGGCTCTTCCGGGAGTAGCCGGAGAGGGGCTCGAGGGCCTCCCTGACGTAGCTGTAGAGCTGGCTGGCGCTGACCGGTGTCCCTCGCTCGGTGGTGAGGAAGTGCGTCTCCTCCGGACGCGTTCTGCGGTCCCTGTAGGACAAATATAGGGCTATTTTCTGATCAAGCAAAGGACCGAAGGGGATATGTCGCTCCTTATTTCGCTTACCAATGACGCGCAGCCTCTGCCCAGGTCGATCGATGTCGGTGAGCTGCAGACTGCGCACCTCCGCTGACCGCATACCGGTCTGGAAGAGTAGGTCGGTCACAAAGGCGATCAGGAAGAGGTGGTCCCGATCCTCCTCCCGCTCTGCCGTCTCGGCATCGCCGTAGAGGCGATCGATCCGGCTGACAAGGGTGTCAGCATCGACGAAGGGTGGCAGGCTGCGCTCCATCTTAGGTAGCTGCACGGCGGCAAAGGGGTCACTCTCCACCACCTCCTGCTTGAGGAGGTAGGTAAAGAACGTGCGCAGCGAGGAGAGCCGCCGATGGACCGTCCGAGGGCTGTCCCCCCGCTCCATCAGCTGCATCGCCTGTCGCCGAGCACTCCTCAGGTCGATCGCCCGGAGAGCCTCCGGCACCGGCTCCACACCGCAGGTCTCACCCCATATCTCCAGGTCGCGCCGGTAGGCGGCGATCGTGTGGGGTGAGGCGCCACGCTCGTAGGTGAGGTAGTCGACGAAGTCCTGTATCAGGTCGCTCATGCTGCTTGTCTATACGCTTGCGAGAGTCCCATGGTGGAGCTCTCATCACACGATAAATATAGTGACAAATATCGAGACGCTCCATTGCCCTCTCACCACCGCCCTTTCTCTGGGAGAAATCTAATACCGGTAAAAGAAAACTCTAATACCGATATTAGTCGCGCCTAATATCGGTATTAGATATCCGCCTCCTCGGGCATCCGGTCGGGCGACCCCTTAGGAGGTGCCCGTGCCGTCCCCTTATGCGATGCTCAA
>NZ_KV793748.1:32284-38961 GCF_001808555.1 Porphyromonas sp. HMSC065F10 | reverse complement strand
ACAAAAGTATCGAGTGGATTGCCACAAAAGTAACGACCGGATCACCACAAAAGTATCGAGCGGATCACCACAAAAGTAACGACCAGATTGCCGAAATAGTCCTTTTGTGATCCTTAATTAGTACCTTTGTGACAGGAGTATAGAGGTATTTATGCTATGGAGTATTATCATCGAGCAGCAGACGACTTGCTAAGTGACCTATTGCAGGCATTTGGGGCTGTCCTCATAGAGGGTCCCAAATGGTGTGGTAAGACTACTACTGCAATGCAGCATGCGAGGAGTGTCGTCCGTCTCCAAGACCCTGATATGCGATCAGAGTACCTTGCGACCTTAGATGTAAAGCCATCCTTGCTACTCGCAGGGGACACCCCCAGGCTGTTAGACGAGTGGCAGGATGCACCTGTCCTGTGGGACGCAGTGAGGGTCGCCGTTGATCAAAGAGGTCAAGTGGGGCAGTTTATACTGACAGGCTCCAATACCATCGATAGATCTCAAATACAGCACTCTGGCACAGGACGAGTCGCACGTATGACTATGTTGCCGATGAGCCTTTGGGAGATGGGCTTGTCCTCGGGAGAGATTTCGGTGATGAAGCTTTTTGATGATCCACAGTACGACATTGATGGCATAAAGTCCCCCATGTCCGTCTCCGATCTGATATTTGCTGCTTGCCACGGAGGCTGGCCTTCAGTCCTGAATATTTCGTCCGATCGTGCGAAGCTACTTGTAGCGAAGAACTATGTCAACACGATCTGCTCTGATGACATATCAAGAATAGATGGAAAGAATAGGGACCCTAAGGTGGCTCAGCTGATCCTGCGCTCTTATGCCCGGAATATCTCTACCCTTGCGCGGAAGAATACGCTTCTTGCTGACATCACAGCCTCTGGAGATCAGGGGATCACTCAAGACACCTTTAATGACTATGAGAGGGCTCTTGAGAGGCTCTTCGTGATCCAAAATATCGAGGCGTGGTGTCCGGCGATCCGAAGCAAGTCTGCCATTAGGAGTTCGGTCAAGAGAGGTTTTGCTGATCCCTCTATCGCCGTGGCGATCTTAGGGCTATCTCCCGAGGCGTTATCCTCCCAGTTAAAAACTTTTGGTTTCCTGTTTGAGCAGATGTGTATACGGGATCTCAGAGCATACACTAATGATCTGAGTGGTCACGTATCCTACTATAGAGATAGGTATGGCCTCGAGGCAGACGTCGTCTTGCACCTCGAGGATGGGAGGTATGCCCTCATTGAGTGCAAGCTGGGAAGCAGTGAGATCGAGAGGGGCGCTGAGCACTTGCTTGAGCTGAAGCATCTCATCAGCTCTGCCAATAAGAGAGAGACTCAGGTACCTATCCGTGAGCCGGATCTCCTTATCCTCCTCACCGGCGGTGAGATGGCCTATACCAGACCGGATGGAGTCCGGGTGATTCCTCTCGGCTGCTTAGGGCGATAAGCGGGGGAGACGCACCCACCGGTTAGGCGACTAGTGCGACACCCTGGCGGGGTCGGGATTGTATGCGATGCTCGATCCACGGGTCTTCGGGGCTACGCCCCTCGACCACGTGGATAGGAAGCGGGCACCCGCAGGGGGTGCTTCACTCCATAGGATTCTGATGCCGGCTGGTCTATGGCTGGCAATATTTGTCCGACTCGTCCGACAAGATCGCACGCCTCGGCTCTGAACGCATACTAAGGGAGGGCAACGGGTCTCACGATCCATTGCCCTCCACTCTATTCTTACTCCCTCATCTGTAAGTGAAGATCAGTGCCTATCGACCTTCTACAGCTTAGCTTTTTTCCCCCCTTATAGGAGAGGACCTATGGGTCTTCGCTTGGGAGCCCAAAGAAACTTCACGACAGTTTTATATGCTTATTCAATGATCCAAAGGTAAGCCCTCTTTACCACTTTAGGAAGCTTTTTTACGAAATATACCCTCTTCTAAGTACCATTTAATCCACTTATACTCAGATCAGGGTAGGTCTCCGGCTTGCTTTATGGAGGACTTGCCTCTCCTCCCTATGGTCCGGCATACGGTGGGTGGAAAAAAATAAGTAGGTTTGTGTGGATGCGGTAGGATAGCCGCTGAGAGAGACTGGTAACCCCTGAGTATAAGAGAGAGAAGACTATGCAAGAGACCCAATGGACGGAGGAGGATCTCCGTCAGATCAGTGATCACGGGATCACGCGAGCGGAGGTGGAGCGTCAGCTGGAGCTCTTTGAGGAGGGCTTCCCCTTCCCCTCCATCGTGCAGGCAGCTGATGAGGAGCATGGCATCCGTGTGCTGACGGAGGAGGAGCAGCGCGAGGCGCTGGAGACCTGGTCCACAGCCCTGAAGGATCCATCGGTGAGGGTCCTCAAGTTTGTCCCCGCCAGTGGCGCTGCCTCGCGGATGTTTCGCGATCTCTTTGCCTATATGGAGGGCGGTGAGCCGACCGAGTCGGTACTGCAGGTGCTGAACCGGATGGAGGACTTTGCCTTCTACGACGACCTCAATAAGGCCTGTATGCTGGGTGAGCGAGGCAAGGGGGCGCGCCGCCTCATCGATGCCGGTGAGGGTCGCACGGTGGTCCGCTATCTGCTGACGGAGGAGGGGCTGCACTATGGCAGTCTGCCCAAGGCGCTGATCCTCTTCCATAAGTACCGTGACCGTCCCCGCACGGCCGTCGAGGAGCATCTCGCCGAGGGGGCTAAGTATGCCCGCCCGGTCAGTGGCATGGTCCACCTCCACTTCACCCTCTCACCGGAGCATATCCACCCCTTCAAGACCCTTCTCTCGCGCCGCCAGTCAGACTTAGAGGACGCCTTCTCCGCCGCCTACGACATCACGACGAGCACCCAGAAGCCCTCGACCGACACGATTGCCGTGGGTCCGGACAATAAGCCGATCCGCGATGATGAGGGACGGCTGATCTTCCGCCCCGGTGGGCACGGCTCGCTGATCGAGAACCTCTCGGAGGTGGATGCGGACATCATCTTTATCAAGAATATCGACAACGTCGTCCCCGACAGCGAGAAGAGCAGCACCATCATCTACAAGCAGATCCTCGGCGGCGTGCTGGTACAGCTGCGAGACAGGGTGTACCACTTTATGGAGGAGCTGCGGGACGAGACGCACGTGAGCAGTGCGACGATACGCGAGGCGGAGGACTTCCTGAGGTCGGCCTTTTGCGTAGAGATATCCACCCACAGCGACTCCACCGCGGAGAGCGATGTGGTGGCGGAGCTGGAGCGTAATCAGGAGAAGGAGTCCACCATCCTGACCCTCCGCTCCCTGCTCAATCGCCCGATCCGCGTCTGCGGCATGGTGCGCAATGAGGGCGAGCCGGGTGGCGGACCCTATATCATCCGGCGTGAGGATGGCACGACATCGCTGCAGATCCTGGAGAGCACGCAGATCGATCATGACGACCCGGAGGCGGAGCGGCAGTTTAGGGAGAGCCGCTTCTTCAATCCCGTAGACCTCGTCTGCTGCACGCGAGACTTCCGGGGCAACTCTTTTGACCTCACCCGATTTGTCGACAAGAGTACCGGCTTCATCTCCCACAAGAGCCGCAATGGTCAGCCCCTCAAGGCACTCGAGCGTCCCGGGCTCTGGAATGGCGCCATGGCCTACTGGAATACCTGCTTCGTCGAGGTGCCGGCCGATACATTTAACCCCGTGAAGACTGTCAATGACCTCCTTCGCCCGATCCATCAGGCGGTGGAGGAGTAATACCCGAATCACTTTACACTACACTTATATATGAAAGAAGAGATCATCAAGAGACTGGAGTCGATGCGCCGCGCCATCAAGGAGGCCGGCATCGATGCGGTCATCGTGCCGAGCTTTGACCGGCACCTCAATGAGTATACCCCCATCTGCTGGCAGGCCCGGCAGTACATCAGCGGTTTCCTCGGCTCTGCCGGCACCGCTGTCGTGACCGCCGAGCACGCTGCCCTCTGGACCGACTCGCGCTACTTCCTCGAGGCGACGGAGGTGCTCCGGGGGACCACCTACGAGCTGATGAAGGAGGGGATGCCCGGCACCCCGACGATCGCCGCCTGGCTTCGCAGCCTCCCGGAGGTGAAGCGCGTGGCGCTCAATGGCGAGTGCATGAGCGTCGCCGATGCGGCACAGCTGCAGAAGGAGCTGCGCCTCGGACGGATCGAGCTCGACCTCTCGCACGACTTCATCAAGCAGATCCGCGGGGAGGAGATGCCCGACATCCCGCTCAACGACTTCTTCGTACAGCCGGATGAGGATGCCGGCAGGACTCCCCGCGAGAAGGTGGAGGAGGTACGCCGGATGATGAGGGAGGAGAATGCCGACACCCTCATCGTCACGATGATGGACGAGGTGTGCTGGCTCTACAACGTCCGCTCCTCCGATGTGGAGTACAATCCTACCGGCGTCGCCTATGCGATGGTGACGGCGGAGGGCGCTTTCTTCTACGTCGATGACCGCAAGATGACCGACGAGGTGCGCCGTCACTTGGAGAAGAATGGGGTGGAGGTCCGCCCCTACGACCGGATCTATGACGATGTCTCTGCTCTCCCCGAGACGGCGATCGTATGGGTCGACCCGATCCGGACCAATGCCGAGCTGGGGCGCCGTGTGCCAAGCGGCTGCATCGTCGTCGACAAGATGAGCCCGATCACGATCCTCAAGTCGATCAAGACCGAGGCGGAGTACCAGGGCTGCCGCCGGGCGATGCTGCGGGATGGCGTGGCGCTGACAAAGTTTTGGAAGCACCTCTACGAGATGCTCGACCGCGGTGAGACGCCCACGGAGTATGAGATCGATGCGATCCTTGCCGGCTTCCGTGCCGAGAGTGACCGCTACCTCTACGATAGCTTCACCACCATCACCGGATATAATGCCAATGGCGCCATCGTCCACTACCACCCGATGCCCGACACCAGTGCCAAGATCAAGCCACAGGGGTCCCTCCTCCTTGACTCCGGCGCTCAGTACTACGACGGCACCACCGACATTACCCGCACCGTCTCCCTCGACGGCAAGCCGTCCGAGAAACTGCGCCACGACTACACGCTGGTGCTGAAGGGACACATCGACCTACAGATGGCGGTCTTCCCCAAGGGGACCCGCGGTAATCAGCTCGACGTGCTGGCGCACCGCTACCTCTGGCAGGAGCATAAGAACTATGGCCACGGCACCGGCCACGGTGTGGGTCACTTCCTCTGCTGCCACGAGGGCCCGCAGAACATCCGCACCGACAACAATCCCTCGCCCATCCGGCTCCACAGCGTCACCTCGGACGAGCCGGGCTACTACCCCGAGGGCGAGTACGGCATCCGCATCGAGAACCTCATCCGCTGCATCAAGGTCGGCGAAGGGGGCGGAGAGGAGTTTTACGGCTTCGAGTGCCTGACCCTCTGCTGGCTCGATAATCGGATGGTCGACCCCTCTATGCTCGACGATGCACAACTCCGGTGGTACAACGACTACCAGGAGCGTGTCTATCGCGAGATCAGCCCCGAGCTGGACGAGGAGACCGCCAAGTGGCTCCGCGACCACACGCTCCCCTTAGAGCGCTGATCCCTCCTTCCTTAATGGCTCAGGAACCCCGGACGATGTACAGCCCTCGCCTGGGGTTCCTCTTTTTCCTCCCACCTCGGCCAAAAGCGGAAATGAAAACCGGCCAAAAGTGGAAATGAAAACCGGCCAAAAGTGGAAACGAAGAAAATTAACTTTCTCTTTTTTCTTAGTTTTTAGGTAATTAGAGCAAATAGTCACGTGCTGAGCTCCTCCCCGTAGATTAGACCATAATCTGCGATTAGCGTCACTTACTGTTTGTTGCTGAGCAAAGCAGACTTTTATCAAAGTAACAATACCCTATATGTCAAGACGTAAAGCCATAAGACTGTCGTCCCACCCGACGCCCTTTGTCATCATACTCACCTCGACGGTGCTGCTGATGCTGGCGAACCGCTACCTGATGGATCAGAGTGCCATTGTGGACCTGATCGCCACCATTCTGCCCATCGTGATCATCGGTCCGGTCTACTTTTTCTTAGGTAAAAAGCAGGGCTGGGCGCTCTCCCTTGGATCTGTTCTCCTCGCCGTCTTGCTGATGGCTGCGCTCGTGGGCATAGCCTCGTACGTTATCACCGTCCGGTAGACCTCTCCTGCGATAGGAGGTGTCACGTCGACCTGGGGCTTATTGCTGAGGACTTTGGCTATATTTGTGTGGGGGTAAAACCACTTGAGCAACCAACCACTATGCGTCAGACTTTCATCAGAGGGCTCTTGGCTTCCCTCTTTTTACTCACATCACTCACCGCCATGTCACAAGTCCACATCTACCAGGGCGCTTACACCTACAGCAATGAGATCCTCTACACCTGGGACGGGAAGCACCTCTACCGGGGCGCTTATGCCTACAGCACCGAGATCCTCTGCACCTGGGACGGGAAGCACCTCTACCGAGGTGCGTACCCCTATAGTACGGATATCCTCTATACCTGGGACGGCAAGCACCTCTACCGGGGCGCATATGCCTACAGCACGGAGATCCTCTACACCTGGGATGGGGAGCACCTCTATCGGGGCGCCTACGCCTATAGTACGGAGATCCTCTACACGCTGGACGGAGCGGTGCCGGTCCCTGTCTTGGTCGTCGGGCTGCAGCTTTAGGCTCTTGATCGAATTGAGACTGTTGCACGAAGGCGATCTGCTG
>NZ_KV793748.1:30101-32184 GCF_001808555.1 Porphyromonas sp. HMSC065F10 | reverse complement strand
GCGAGAATGGCACTTCGTGCAACATTCTCGAATTGGTTATCTTTGTCGAAATGAGACAAAAGCTTATGAGATCATCCTTTCTACCCCTCGCCGCACTCCTCTTGACCGCCTGTACTGCCACGGCTCAGGTGCGTGTGCAGCAGTATAATGTCTCCACCCTGCCGGACAATAGCGTCGTCTATGCCCTGCCGGAGACGCACCTCTATGCGACCGTCACCTACCGGAAGGTGGTACGACAGCCGGGCGAGCTCGCTCTCTACGCCGATCGTTACCTCGGCGTGCGGGATGCGATCCTGGAGCCCTCCACCTCCTACCAGCTGGTGAGTGTTGACCTCGGGAGCTATGGCGTGCCGAGCGACTCGCTGAGATTTGCCGTGGAGATGCACCGCAATAGCAGCGCTGCCAATGTCACACTGACGGAGGATGGTCGGCTTGTGGCGGTCAATGTCACCTCTGCCATTGAGCTCCCATCCCTACCGATGGAGAAAACGATCGAGGCGGTCCGCAGTAAGGACTTCGGTGACCTGAAGAGCCTCCCGTCGGACTACATCCGCGCCACCACCACCTCCAAGCGTGCCGAGATCGCGGCACAGGAGATCTATCGCCTCCGAGACAGCCGCACGGCGGTGCTATCCGGTGAGACCGACCAGCCCTTTGCGGACGGTCAGGCACTCCGTATCGCCGTGCAGGGACTGGATGCCGCTGAGCGAAGCCTCACGGAGCGCTTCATCGGCACGACAGATACCATCACCTACGTCCGGCTCATCCGGCCACTCGACGTGGTGGAGGGGCAGCAGGTGGCGCTACGCTTCTCTGAGCGGGAGGGACTCCTCTCATCGGACGACCTGAGAGGCGAACCGATCTATCTGGACACAAAGATCACCGAGCGCGCACCGGAGCTCACCGAGAGGGATCAGAAGAAGAAGGAGAAACAGCTCCGCAAGGGCGTCGTCTATGTCGTCCCCGGCTCTGCCGACATCCGGCTCCTCTACCGCGGCAGCCGCATCGCTGGTGGCAGCTTCCCGATAGCGCAGCTCGGTTCGCTCGAGGCACTTGAGGGCGGGCTCTTCACCGACAAGCGGATGGAGACCTCCGTCCGCTTTGACCCCGCCACCGGCGCCATCCTCAAGGTCGACTCCCGTCCCCGCCAGTAGGCTGTCGCCCTTCACAGCTCCCTCTGGAATAGTAGCGCATAATTGAGAGACCAATCCTCGCCAGTTTTCTGACTGCTCGAGGATTGGCTTTTATATAGATAGAAATTCGATGACAATAAGAACTACCTGACTGACAACAGAATACAGAGACTTGGGACTTACTCTGCAAATAAGATCATCCATAGTAGGGGATGTACCTCATATATTTCTTAGACTTTGTCTCAGTGTCCTCGGGCTTGATCCTTCCCGTCTCTAATGTGTCTGCTATGATCCTCGATGCAACGGAAGAGTCATTCTTAGACAGCTCAAATCCAGTCTAATTCATTTAACTCAGAGGGTATTAGAGTCAGCGACTCTTTCAAAATCCCTAAGGCTTTTTCTTCACAGCCCATTGTAATGCTCCAATCAAAGGAGACGTACTATTTGAGCACCCTCAAGTCTACGATTTTTTCGGGCAATCAATCATATATAAAGACCATTACAAAATGGTCTTTCGCCGAAAAAGCACCGCTTTTTCGGCAGGGACTTTGCAGAATGCCCCAGATGCAAGGGACTGAGAGTGAGGGCGAAGGGAGTGTGCTTACGCACATGACCAAGCCCGAATCTCGAATGTGACGCTGCAGATGGGGTATTATGCAAAGGTCTCATATAAGCCGGTTTACTCCAGGGGTGACGCATTTGAGTGGTACAGAATTCATCCAAATCATTGTGAAGGGCGGGGAACGATGCACCCCTTGCGGGTGCCCGCTTCCTAGCCACGCGGTCGAGGGGCGTAGCCCCGATGACCCGTGGATCAGGCATCGCAATTGATCCCGACCCCGCCAGGGTGTCGCACTCATTATCTGATTGGAGAGTGCGACACCCTGGCGGGGTCGTATATCTTTTTCGGGGTCCTCTTTTCCCGCGGTCTTCGGCACTTCGTGCCTCGA
>NZ_KV793748.1:22624-30001 GCF_001808555.1 Porphyromonas sp. HMSC065F10 | reverse complement strand
AGCATCAGTAGAGGGATCCATTGACGGGATAGCACAGCGACAGGGACTAACACTTTTAGCCGTAAAGCTCAGATGCGTCACCCCTGACTCTACTGCGTATTGAGCCGGTGGTAGAGGGATTGGAAGTAGGGGGCGGCATAGTCGGTGGGGCGGAGGACCCGGTCATCGCAGAGGACGACATCGAGGTCGAGCGCCACCTCTCCGCCCGAGGTGTGGACGCGCCCCGCTCTCTCCTCCAGCTCTTTCATCCGCCGGGCGACCACGTCCGGCTCCTCTCGGCTGTCGAGGATCAGTAGCGCATTTCGGTAGAGCCGACCGCTGCCCTTGGCATCCTCCGACGTCATTGCCTCCGTCAGCCGCGCCTCGGGGAGAGCCTCGAGGATCAGCTCTCGTAGAGACCTTGCCCGATCCTCATTATAGGTCGTCCCGGCAAGGATGATATAGTGATGCGAAAAGGGCACTCCCAGTCCCTCCAGCCGAAGCCCTATGAGCAGCTGGACAAAGCCCCGCGCTGCGAGGTAGAGGAGGAAGGCGGTCATAAGCCGCGCATTACCATCCTCCAATGGCAGACCGAAGTCTACCACAAAGAAGAGCACCACCGCCGCCAGCATACTCCACATCATCTCCCGCGTCGCCGTCATGCCGATGAAGACGCCATCCATCACGAAGCCGATGCAGCCCGCCAGCGGGATCACCACCACGTAGGGCAGGTACAAGAGTGCCTGCTGCAGCACCTCCTCCCGATCGGTCAGGAGTGCCAGCAGCTCCCCTCCGACCACGGCGTAGATCGCCGTGACGACCAGTCCGAGCCCGATGCCCCAGCCGAGCAGTCGCCGCACCGCCGTGCGCACCTCCTCCCGCGACCGCTGCCCATAGGCGTCCCCCACGATCGCCTCGCCCGCATTGGCAAAGCCGTCAATGAAGTAGGAGAAAAGGGTGAAGAACTGGTACAGCAGCGCATTCCCCGCTAGCGTCAGCGTCCCCATGCGTGTCCCGGCGTAGACAAAGTAGACGCTCACGCACGCCATCAGCAGCGTGCGGAAGAATATATGGACATTCGTTGAGAAGTACCGCCCCAGCTCCTCCCCGAGGGCGCTCAGCCGGTGAGGCAGCACGACCCTTCCCCTCCGCACATAGAGCAGCAGGACACCGGCGGCGAGCAGGAGCATCCCGAGCCACTGCGACACTAAGGTACCAATGGCGATGCCCTCTATCCCCTGCCCCTCGCTCAGCACGAGGAAGGCCGAGAGTCCGATATTGGTGAGATTGGTGACGATGCTGACCGCCATCGGGTACCAGCTGTTTTGCATCCCGATGAACCACCCGTTCATCGCATTTGTCGTCAGTATCGCCGGTGCCCCCATCACCACGATGGCGAAGTAGATCAGCGCATACCGCTCCACCTCCGCCTCAGGGGCGAGGACGGAGAGGATCATCCGCGAGAGGGGCGTCTGCAGAAGGATGATCAGCAGACCACCCACCAGCCCTATGAGGAAGGACTGCGCCAGCGTCCGCCCCATACGCTCCCGACTGCGACTCCCATAGGCCTGCGCCGTGAGACCGGAGGTCCCCATGCGGAGGAAGGAGAAGACCCAGTAGATGAGGTTGAAGAGCGTCGTCGCTATCGATATGCCGGCGATCGGTGCCGCATCCTCCAAGTGCCCCGTCAGCCCCATATCCACCAGCCCGAGGAGGGGCACGGTGAGATTTGAGACGATGTTGGGGAGGGCAAGCTTCAGTATGCGGCGATCGAGGGACGAGCCGGCGGCGGATGACATAGGGGGGCTACTTTGTGAGCGGTTTCTCTAAGAGGTTGCTGTCACCATAGGAGAGGAAGCGGAAGTCGTGGTCGAGCGCAAAGCGGTAGATCTCGCGCCACTCCCCACCGACAAAGGCCGCCACGAGGAGCATCAGCGTCGAGACCGGCTGGTGGAAGTTGGTGATCAGCTTGTCCACCAGGCGGTAGCTGAAGCCCGGCTCGATGATGATCTGCGTGTCGCCGATCAGCGCCGGACTCCCACTTCGCTCCAGATAGTCGATCAGTGCATCGAGTGCCTCCGGCACCGACACCTCGTAGGTCCGCTCGTAGGGCATCCACTGACCGACGTGGAGTGGCTCCTCCACACCCTCCAGGACGTTGATCCCCATATAGTATAGGCTCTCCAGCGTGCGCGTGGAGGTGGTGCCCACGGAGACGATCTTTCGTCCTGCCCGCTTCTGCTCGGCGATGGTCCGGAGCGCCTCCACCGGCACCTTGATCACCTCCTTGTGCATCTCGTGACCGCCCATGGTGCTGCTCTTGACGGGGGCAAAGGTCCCCGCACCCACATGCAGCGTCACGCGCGTCTGACGGATCCCTCTCTCCTCCAGCTCCCGTAGCACCCGGTCTGTGAAGTGCAGCCCGGCGGTCGGTGCGGCGACACTCCCCTCGATCCGTGCGTAGACGGTCTGGTAGGTGATGAGGTCGGAGGCCTCGGTGTCGCGATTGAGGTAAGGCGGTATCGGCAGCTCGCCCACCTCCTCGAGGATGTCGGCAAAGGAGCCATCCGTATCCCACGAGAAGCGAACCAGTCCGTCACCCACTCGCTCCACGGAGAGCGTGCCGCCCGAGATCGGTCGCGTGAGACGCTCCTCCTTCCACTTCGACGCATTGCCGATCATACAGTGCCAGGTGACGCTGTGGTGCGAGGCAAAGGACTCCTCGTAGAGCTTCGGCTCGTAGGGATCGAGGCAGAAGACCTCGATACGTGCGCCGGTGGAGCGGTGGAAGACCACCCGGGCATTGATCACGCGTGTGTCATTCATCACCATCAGGTCCTCCGGCGAGAGCAGGCTCGGCAGGTCGTAGAAGTGGTGCTCGCTGATCGTCCCCTCGGGACTGAGGTGGAGTAGCTTGGAGTGATCCCGCTCCCTGAGGGGGTACTTTGCGATGCGCTCCTCGGGGAGAGGGTAGCTGTAGTCGCTGATGCGTATATTCTTATAGTCGTCCATGATCTGATCCTTTTGTGACTGCAAAAGTACCCAATTTGCGCATACCGCTCCGTCTCCCCGACTTTCGCACCTGCTCCTTCTGACCGAGTTTTTGGAGAGAAAAAAGGGAAAACTACAGCCTGTAGGTGAGGGCAAGGGCGAGGTCGGTGGCGAGGGGACGGTCGGAGGAGCGGGTGAGGGCGATGCGACTGTGTAGTGCGACGTGCCTGCCTAAGCGCCACCGGAGCCGTCCGGTCAGCTGCACTCCCTGACCACGCAACATCGTCCCGCCATAGAGGTAGGGCATCCAGAGCAGGGTGCTGTGCATCACCTGCCCCGCTGTGAGGCGGAAGAGCCTCACCTCGCCCTCTGCCAGCAGCGACGTCCCATCGTCGTAGCGCACCCTCCCCATCACACCGCCTCCGAAGCCCTCTCCCTCGGTGTGGAGTAGCCGCACCTCCTGTCGCGTGATCCATCTCGCCCCATGCCTGTAGTCGCTGCTGTAGCGAATCGTCCACCGGCGGGGCTTATCCGGCACGCCGAGCCATCGGAGCGTCAGGAGGGAGGAGCCATGGTAGTCGCTCTTGCCCACCCTCGCCATAAGCATCGTCCCGGAGGGCGATCCGGTGGCAGTCCGGCGAAAGCGGTCGACCACGACCGTACCGGTGACGTATCGCGCCCCCTCGCCACTCCACTGCAGCCGATAGCCCCGCTCGTCCCGCCCTGCGGAGTAGTGCCCGTCGCCCATGCCGTAGGGGGAGTAGCGCTCTCGACCGAAGTAGCGACCCGAGAGGGTGAGTGCCCCCAGCATCTCGTCCATGTAGGAGAGGCTGCCCTCAGCGGCTCGCCGCTCCCCGGGTGCCAGGGTCACCTCGCCCGATGCGATCACCCTCTCCCCCATCCAGTAGCCGTCGATCGACCCCTCCCTCAGCACCCGCGATGCGGGGTAGCGTGCCGGTGGCAGGAGCAGAGTCTCCGAGCCGGAGCGGTGGCGGTAGATCAGCCCTGTGGCGCCGATGTGGGCGCTCTCACTCTCGTACGAGAGGTAGCCCCCGACCATCTCCCGCCGCGCTGTATGGCGGTGGCGTAGGGAGGTGGCATCTCGGTGAAGTCCGGTCCTGTAGAGTGTCTGAAGCCTCTGCCCATCGATCCGTGCATCTATCGGCTCGTACCCACCGAGGAGCACCAGCTGCATCGGCCCGAGGTCCTGCGCTACAGCCAGCCCCCGCAGATAGTCGTACTCTCTCGCCGACCGGTGGGGGCGCAGGTCGCTCGTCACCCGATCCGGTATGCCAGTCCCGTACATCGAGGAGGAGAAGAAGGAGCGCCCCTGCCCCATCAGCAACCCGCGACCTGTCGTGAGGCGGAAGTCACCGAGGAGAATGGCTCTCCTCCGGTCCCGGTACCGAAGCGTGCCGCTGAGGTGATCCATCCACCCCTCGCGTGCCGGGCGGAAGGGCTCTCCCCGGTCCGTCTCCCCCACCAATGCCCAGTCGAGCTGCTTCCCATTGTCCCCCACCGAGCGGATCAGCAGCGAGGCGGACCCCTCCCTGTAGAGCGAGCCCACTGCATGCTCTCGCCGAGGTCGCTGAGGGCGGTCGTCCGCAGCACCCACCATAAGATAGGGGTAAAGCAGGGATAGGAGATGGAGCTCAGCGCCCTGCACCTCCTTGAGGTCGTAGACCGAGCCTAATCGCCCGCTCTGTGAGCGGAAGAGGAGAAAGTTTCGGATAAAGAATGGGTCTAAGAGTGGTACGCGCGCCAGCTCGTCTGCCGTGGCGGTATTGAGATCCAGCGGATGAAGCTCCAGCCGCTCCAGCTCCTCGGCGGCCCTCTCGCGCGCCCCTTCGTCCTCGATGAGTGCCAGGATAGCCTCCGAGGAGAGACTCTCCTGAGCGACTGTCCGCATGCACAGGCAGGTCAGCCCGACCAGCAAGAGAAGTCGAAGACCTCTACCAGCGCTGCTCCTCCTCGCCGCCCTCACCGTCATCGAAGAGAGTAGGGCGGTGCTTCGTCGCATCGCCCACGATCCGCTCCATAACACATCGCCGCACAAAGTCGGACCTTGACCGACCGGGATGGCGCCTGAGGTACCGCTCGATGATCTCCATCTGGCTCTCAGAGAAGAGCACCGTCACCCGCACCGTATGTGGCTCCTGCCGGATCCTCTCTCCCCGCCGTCTCGATCGTCTCATACTGTGGACTCTTATCTCTCGCTGGTAGTCTGTGATAGGCAGCCGTGTCGGTACACGCCTCGGGCTAATGTCCCTCATCCCTGCCTCACCCCCTGAGGGCAAGTGGTTGGATGCGTGAGGCTGTCGGGTCCGGTCATGGCTTACTATCCTTGCTCGGTGGTAAATGTACCTCTTTTTGTCCAAAGCCTGGCCGCCCCGCTCAGCCACTACGGGTCTCTTGCGTAATGACCTGATCTCCAGCCTCGGCATCTCTAAGCGCTCTGAGACAACTCTAATACCGATATTAGAGAAGCCTAATATCGGTATTAGATTTTAGCCCCCTCGACTCCGCCCGACTCGTCCGACAAGGTAGCGCGCCGTTAGGTGAGGGGGCACGCCGCAGGCGAGGGGGCAGGGTCGTGTTATTTTATTATCTTTGCTTTGTTTTTGAAATAATTTATCGGTGAGGCTTGGTCTGCATGGCGGATGGGGTCTCGCTCTTCTCTATTATTTATGGACTGGTTAACCAATCTCTTTCTGCAGCACGGCGTCGCACAGGCGATCGTCGTCCTGTCCCTCACGATCGCCGTGGGGCTGCTGCTGGGGAGGATCAAGTTTTGGGGCATCTCCCTCGGCACGGCGTTTATCCTCTTCGTTGGCATCCTCTTCGGTCAGCTGGGGCTCTCCATCGATCCGACGATCAACAGCTTCTTCAAGGACTTCGGTCTGGCGATCTTCGTCTACTCCATCGGTCTGGAGGTGGGGCCCAGCTTCTTCTCCAACCTCAAGTCTAAGGGCGCTAAGCTGAACGTCCTCGCCGCCATCGGTGCCTCGCTCGCCGCCGTGGTGACGGTGGCACTCTTCTACATCACCGACATCCCAATGCAGACGCTGGTGGGGGTGATGAGTGGTGCGGTGACCAATACCCCGGGACTTGCCGCTGCTCAGCAGACCTATCAGGACCTCACCGGCGTCGCTGATCAGTCGATCGCTCAGGGCTACGCCGTCGCCTATCCGCTCGCCGTGGTCGGCATCATCATGACCATCGTGATGACGAAGGTGGTGGCCAAGATCAATACCGATGAGCTGGAGAAGCGCCTTACCGCTCAGTCTGATGCGGAGACCAGCGAGACGGAGGGCATCTCGGTGGAGGTGACCAATCCGGAGCTCTTTGGGAAGACGGTTGTGGAGCTGAAGAGACTGGTGCCGGACACCGGCTTCGTCGTCTCTCGCGTGCTGAAGAAGGCTACCGGTGAGACGATCCTGGTGAATGGTCAGACGCGATTTGAGGAGGGGGACAAGCTCTTTGTGATCCTCAATACGACCAACGAGCAGGACATCGTCTCGGCTGTCGGTAAGCTCGACACGTCGGATCACGTGACCTGGGTGGAGAAGTCTCAGGACGTGATCTCCCGCTGGGTGCTGCTCTCTGATAGTAAGCTCAATGGTAAGACGCTTAAGGACCTGAAGCTGCGGGAGCACTTCGATGTCAGCGTGACGCGTGTCGACCGCGCCGGCGTGAAGCTGGTGGCGGTCCCTTACCTGAAGCTGCAGCAGGGTGACAAGCTCCTCTGCGTCGGCGGAGAGAAGAGTGTCAGCGCTGCGGCACACTCCTTCGGCGACTCCTCCAAGGCGCTCAATAAGCCCAATCTCTTTGCCATCTTCCTCGGGCTGATCCTCGGTATCATCCTCGGTATGCTGCCGATTGTGATCCCCGGTCTCTCCGCCCCGCTGAAGCTGGGTCTCGCCGGCGGTCCGCTGATCGTGGCGATCATCGTAGGCCGCTGGGGGGCAGAGTTTGGCCTGCCGACCTACACCACCACGAGTGCCAACCTGATGATCCGCGAGATCGGCCTCTGCGCCTTCCTCGCCTGCGTTGGTCTCGGTGCCGGTCAGGGCTTTGTAGAGACGCTTGCCCAGGGTGGCTATGCGTGGCTCGGGTATGGGCTGCTGATCACGCTGCTGCCGCTGATCGTGGTCGCCTTCATCGGTCACAAGATCTACCACTTCGACTACTTCACCCTCGCCGGTATGATCGCCGGTATGACCACCGACCCGCCCGCGCTGGGCTATGCTCAGACGCTCACGTCTCGCAATAAGCCGCTGATCGGCTATGCCACCGTCTATCCTCTGGCGATGTTTATGAGGATCCTGATGGCGCAGCTGCTGGTGCTGCTCTTCTGCGCGTGACGGCAGTGACGCTCTGAGACCTTTGCATAATACCCCATCTGCG
>NZ_KV793748.1:11018-22524 GCF_001808555.1 Porphyromonas sp. HMSC065F10 | reverse complement strand
TTTCGGCGAAAGACCATTTTGCAAAGGTCTTGCTCTACGAGGCGACCGCCCCTCTCGGTGACGAGGTGGGGCGGTCGCTCCTTTGTACTTAACGGCAAAAAAGGTATTTTTGCCTTCGGAGGTCTCCGCACGCCTGCTCGCACGGAGAGCCTACTGTCGGTCGGAGACGGGCAGAGGATAGATAAGACTATTGTAACTTACAACCTATAAACCAACTAACCACATGGCACAACGTCATCCTAAAGGGCTGCTGGTGCTCGCCTTGGCAAACATGGGCGAGCGCTTCGGCTACTACACAATGCTGGCCATCCTGACCCTGTACTTGCAGGCAAAGTTTGGACTATCATCGGCTACTACGAGCTGGATCTACTCGATCTTCCTCGCCCTGATCTACTTCCTCCCCGTCTTCGGTGGTGTGGTGGCAGATAAGTGGCTCGGCTACGGTCGCACGATCTTGATCGGAGTGGTCGTCATGTTTGGTGGCTATCTGCTGCTCGGTATGCCCTTCGGCGCCGGTCAGGTGGGTCTCGCCATCATGCTGGGAGCACTCCTACTGATCTCTATAGGTACGGGACTCTTCAAGGGAAATCTCCAGGCGCTCGTGGGTAAGATCTACGATGACCCGAAGTATGCGAAGGGGCGCGACATCGCTTTCTCGATCTTCTACCTCTTCATCAACGTAGGCTCCCTCTTCGCTCCCAGTATGGGACAGGCGATCACGAATAACGTCCTCAAGGAGCACCACTTCGCCTACTACAACGCTGACATCCCGGCCAACTACAACCGCTTCAACGACCGACTCCTCTCCGCTGACGAGGAGGCCTCCTTCATCCAGGCAGTACAGGCTAAGCATAGCGACTGGGCGACGATGGCTGCAGAGGATCAGGATAAGGCGATCACCAAGGCGAAGTCCGACGAGGGTGTCCTCTTCCAGGCTGATGCGGATGCGGCAGAGTTTAATCTCAAGCTCGCTGGGCTCAACCAGTACACCGTCACCGGTAAGATCACCGACCCGGCGCTGATGGTGACGGATGACGACTACCGCCTCGCTAAGTCTCGCGTGCCGGAGCAGCAGGCTGCCCGCCAGGAGCTCCTCGCCCGTGTGGCGGCAGCGGAGGTGCCGGCCAGCCTTGTCCCCCTCGAGGAGGGCGTGGAGTCCAAGGGCTTTGCTCGTGACTTCGGCTACGAGTATGTCCAGACCGCTCTCTCCACCTCGTACAGCTACGCCTTCTTCGTCGCTTGTATCTCGCTCGTCATCTCGATCCTGATCTTCGTCTTGGGACGCAAGACCTGGAAGTTTGCCGACGTGACTGCCAAGCAGGCGATGAGCCATGCCGCCGAGCAGGGCAAGAAGGTGAAGCCGATGCCCAAGAAGGAGGTGCAGGAGCGCATCTTCGCCCTGATCCTCGTCTTCATCGTGGTGATCTTCTTCTGGATGGCCTTCCACCAGAATGGCCTCACGCTCACCTTCTTCGCTCGTGACTACACGGTGAGCCAGGTCGACCCGACCACCTATGGACTCTTCAATATCGGTATGCTGGTGGCCTTCATCGTCTTCATGTACGGTATCTACTCCATGACGATGGGTCTCCTGGGGTCGTCGAAGAATAAGAAGCTCGGCCTCGGGCTGATCGTAGCCGGTCTGATCGCACTTGTGGCAGTCTATATGACTCAGATCAAGCCGCTCGAGGGTATGCAGAATATCACTCCTCAGATCTTCCAGCAATTCAACCCCTTCTTCATCGTCCTCCTGACACCTATCACGGTCGGCATCTTTGCCGCACTGGCAGCTAAGGGCAAGGAGCCGAGCGCCCCGCGCAAGATCGGTATCGGTATGATCATGGCAGGTGTGGGCTTCCTCGTGATGCTGATCTGCGCCCTGACCAATCAGTTGCCGGCCCCCGGTTCGCTCAATGGCGGTACCAGCCCGATCCTCGTGCAGCCTGAGTGGCTCATCGGTACCTACCTGACACTGACGGTAGCGGAGCTCTTCCTCAGCCCGATGGGTCTCTCCTTTGTCTCCAAGGTGGCTCCGCCCCAGTACTCCGGTCTGATGCAGGGTGGATGGCTCGCCGCCACCGCCGTCGGCAATATGCTGGTCGGCGTGATGGGCAGCCTCTGGGATAAGATCTCGATGCCCACCTTCTTCATCATCCTGATCGCCTGTTGCGGTATCGCCGCTGTCTTCATCTTCGCCATCATGGGTCGCCTCGAGCGCGTGACCGAGGATAAGCCCGAGGAGGTGGAGGCGTGATGAGGCGATAGACGACTATTGCCAAGCCTAATAGAGGGGGCAGCACCTGAGTATGATCGGGTGTTGCCCCCTCTTCTCCTACATAGGAGTCGCCACCACCTCTCGCTCTGCCCATCGGCATATCTCGTGCGTCGGGCGAACGAGATCACAGGGAGAAAAGCTGTAATCCCCATTGCATTAGCGGAATAATAGTAGTACCTTTGCACCACTTTTCGGATACAATAATCTGCGATCTTGACCATCGGCTCCGATGGAAGGGAGGAGCACATGAGTTAATAGCGATATGAAGAGAACATACCAACCTCACGTCACCAAGAGAAAGAATAAGCACGGCTTCCGCGCACGTATGGCATCAGCCGGCGGTCGTCGCGTGCTAGCTGCACGTCGCGCCAAGGGGCGCGCCAAGCTGAGCGTCTCGGACGAGTTTTCCGCTCGCTAAGCGCTACAGGTGACCTAAGTGATCTACAGGCCTTGACCGATACATTGTATTGGTCAAGGTCTAAGTTTTTCTAAAAGAAGCGTAATAAAGTCGCTCTTTGGTCCGTTTTCATAAGTGTATCCATTGACCTCTCACTATTTATCCCTAACTTTGCCCCAAGCAAGAGCGATAGACCTCGTCTGAGTGTCGAGCTCTTGGACATTAAGTTTGACACTAAACAATCACACAAGATTATGAAACTAAGAAATGTAATCCTCGGCTCACTCCTCGGAGTATTTGCCCTCGGTGCAACTGCTAACGCTCAGATCGGCGTCATCGTACGTGGTGGCTACCAGGCTGCCAATATCACCGGTCTCAACCCTAAGGGTGAGATCCTCCACGGTGGACGTGCCGGTGTCGCTGCCGATATCACCGTATACGATGGTGGCATGAGCCGCATCTCCATCCAGCCCGGTGTAGACTTCGCCATGAAGGGCTACCAGTACAAGAAGGAGACAAAGGTAGGTGAGACTACGCTCGGAGCTAACGCTTCGCAGACTCTCTATTACGTTGATATCCCTGTCCTCGCCAACTTTGCTTTTGACCTTGGCAATGATCTCGGTGTCTTCGTCAATGCCGGTCCTTACCTCGGCGTAGGTGTTTCTGGTACCAGTAAGGGTGGTCTCCAGATAGGAAACTGGAAGCCAGAGTCTAAGTCAGATATCAAGCCCTTTGATAAGGACAACGGTATTTACAATCGTCTCGACTGGGGTGCTCAGGTCGGTGCCGGTGTAGAGTACAACCACTTCCAGGTAGGTGTAGGTACTCAGTTCGGTATCGGTGACCTCCGTAACGAGACCCTGAAGAAGGCCGATAAGGAGAAGGCTCTCCGCAACAGCAACTTCTTCGTTACTGTCGGCTACCGCTTCTGATCCATAGGTTAGAGCCTTAATACTACAGGCGGGTCGTCTCTTGACTGAGGCGACCCGCCTTTTCTTCGTACATTTGTCCCATAAGAGTGACACTGTATGACCGGAACCGGAGGTAATAAGCAGAAACTAAAGCAGCGGCAGAAGCTCTCCGCTCGACAGATCCAGCTGATGCAGATGGTGATGCTCCCACAGACGGAGCTCTCGCAGCGCATCAAGCAGGAGCTGGAGCGCAACCCTGCGCTCGAGGAGGGGAGCGACGAGCCGGGAGACTACGAGGAGTTGCCCGAGGGTGAGGGGGGCACTCCGGAGAGCATCGATGCCGATGACTACACCGATGTGGATGAGATCCCCGGCTCAGCCTATAAGCACAACTCCCGATCGGAGGGCGCCTCAGCATCAGAGATCCCCTTTGCTGACACGCCGACGCTCCAGGAGTACCTCCGCCGGCAGCTCTACATGACCGACCTTGACGAGGAGCAGCGACAGATAGCCACCTTCGTCATCGGCAGTCTCGAGGACGACGGCTACCTGCGCCAGACGACGGAGGGACTGGCAGACGACCTCGCCATCTATCAGGGGATCTACTGCAGCCCGGAGGAGGTGGAGGCTGTCGTGCGGGCGATACGGACGCTCGACCCGCCCGGTGTGGGTGCGAGGGATCTGCGGGACTGCCTCCTCCTGCAGCTGGAGCGGCGTACCCCTGAGACGCCGGCCATCACCCTCGCCAAGCGGCTCCTCACCGACCACTTCGATGAGCTCTCCAAGCGGCACTACAGCGCCCTCAGCGAGGCGTGCGATGCCGATGACGACCAGATCCGCGAGGCGATCCGGCTGATCGTCTCGCTCAACCCCACCCCCGGGCTCGACTTTGGCACCCGGATGGAGGGCAATGCCCAGACGGTCATCCCCGACTTCATCGTCACGGAGAGCAATGGCGACCTCGTGGTGACGCTGAATAATGGCGACATACCCGAGGTGAGGGTCAATCGGCAGTTTGAGGACGAGATGAGCGCCTATACCGGTGACCTGCGGAGCCTGCCGAGGGAGCAGCGCGAGACCGGGAAGTTTGTCAAGGGCAAGCTCGAGGCGGCCCGCACCTTCGTCGACATGATCCGCCAGAGGCGCGAGACCTTGATGTCCACGATGATGTGCATCGTGGATATGCAGCGCGAGTACTTCCTCAGCGGTGATGTGTCGACCCTGCGACCGATGATCCTCAAGGACGTCGCTGACCGCATCGGGTACGACATCAGCACGATCTCTCGGGTCACCTCGACCAAGTATGTGCAGACCGACTTTGGCACCTTCCCGCTACGCCACTTCTTCAGCGAGGGGATGGTGCGCGACGATGGCGAGGAGATCTCCACCCGCCATGTGCGGCAGATCCTCCGAGAGATCATCGATGAGGAGGATAAGCAGCGGCCGCTCTCCGATGAGGCGCTCAGCAGGGCACTCCGAGAGCGCGGCTACGATGTGGCTCGCCGCACCGTCGCCAAGTATAGGGATGGGATGGGGATCCCTGTTGCAAGATTGAGAAAAGAATTCTAAATTTGTATTGGAAATATTTGCCAACCAAAACAATAGACAACACTATGAACTTTCCTGAAAACCTGAAGTACACCCAGGACCACGAGTGGATCCTCGTAGAGGGTGATCAAGTAACCGTCGGTATCACCGACTTCGCTCAGCAGGAGCTGGGAGACATCGTATTCGTCGACGTCGACAGCGAGGGCAGCACCGTAGAGGGCGGTGAGGCTTTCGGCTCCATCGAGGCGGTCAAGACGGTCTCTGACCTGATCGCTCCCTGCACCATCGACGTCGAGGAGGCCAATGCTGAGCTCGAGGATGCCCCCGAGCTGGTCAATCAGGACCCCTACGGCAAGGGCTGGATCATCAAGGGTAAGGTCGCTGATGCCGGTGCCATCGAGGGACTCCTCTCTGCCGCTGATTACAAGGCCCTGGTGGAGAAGTAATCTACTTCGGAGATCATGACAAAACAAGGGGAGAGAGGCGACCTGTGTCGTGCTCTCTCCCCTATTTTTTTTACTTATAAAAGAGACTACTAAGCTATGGCTGATAAGAGTAAGCCCATCGTCAGCGTCATCATGGGCAGCACCAGCGACATGCCGGTGATGAAGAAAGCGCTTGACCTCCTGGAGCAGATGGAGATCCCCTTTGAGCTGCTGGCGCTCTCCGCCCACCGCACGCCCGAGGAGGTGACCGACTTTGCCACCCACGCCGAGGAGCGCGGCATCCGCGTCATCATCGCTGCAGCCGGCATGGCGGCACACCTCTGCGGTGTCATCGCTGCGCAGACCACCGTGCCGGTGATCGGCGTCCCGATCGCCTCCACCCTCTCCGGTATGGATGCGCTCCTCGCCATCGTCCAGATGCCCGGCGGCATCCCCGTCGCCACCGTGGGCATCAATGGTTCGCTCAATGCCGCACTCCTCGCTGTGCAGATCCTCGCCGTCGCCGACAGGGAGCTCGCTGAGCGCTACCGCACCTACAAGGAGGGGCTGAAGCAGAAGATCGTCAAGGCCAATGCCGACCTCGCTGAGGTGAAGGAGTACAGGTACAAGACCAATTGAGACTGTTGCACGAAGGCGATCTGCTGCGTTGCTTTCGGAATTCGACCTCGGTCACGTACGTGAGTACGATCCCTTCGGTCTCATCCTCAGCGCCTTGCATATCGTCCCTCGTGCAAAGTCTCAGCACATTTGAAACAAATGTGCGAGAATGGCACTTCGTGCAATTTCTCAATTGATACCTGTCTCATAGAAAGACCTTTGCAAAATGGTCTTTCGCCGAAAAAGCACCGCTTTTTCGGCAGGGACTTTGCAGAACGCCCCAGATGCAAGGGACTGAGAGTGAGGGCGAAGGGAGTGTGCTTACGCACATGACCAAGCCCGAATCTCGAATGTGACGCCGCAGATGGGGTATTATGCAAAGGTCTCAGAGACAAAGAAAGGGCTCACAGGATGGATGACCACTCTGTGAGCCCTTATAAGATCGCGTCGGGGACTTTGGATAACTCCGAAAGTAAGGATTTGAGGATGAATCGTGCTTTGTAATCCGTCCGCCCATAAAGAGCCACGGCACGCCATCGCAAGATCCAAGGGTCTCGGAATTGTTTTAATATTGACGAGTTTCCCGTGTGCCCGACGCGAATGTCTATACTTAAATACCCCCTCGAGGTGGAGGTAGAGAAGCGCTCCCGCTTCTTATCTCTTTGTATCACAAAGATAGGAAAATCAATCCGCATCTGCAAGTCGGACAAGTCGGATGCCCAGCCCCAGCGCTCTCTCCCCGGCTCTCCATCCCTGGCTCGGCGGCATCCGCCAGGGTGTCGCACCGGTTGCCTGACTCCCTAGTATGTGCGACACCCTTGCGAGGTCTGGGGCCCTCCTGTAGAGCTTACGTCCACACCCGCAAATCACGGGTGGGAGTGTTTTAGCCAGCGGCAATAATTGTGTAAATTTGTAGCATAGTATGAGCATGAGCAATTTCTTCGACAACCTCCCCGAGGATATCGCCGGCATCTCCGACCGCATCGACCAACTGATGGGGGAGACGCTGGAGAGTGACTCGCCCTCGCTGCGCCATGCCGTGGAGCTTTTCCGTCGTCACCCGGGTAAGAGACTTCGGTCAATGCTGATGGGCATCGTCGCCTCGGCATTTGGCGAGATCTCAGATCGTGTCGTGCAGGGTGGGACCTTCATCGAGATGATCCATATCGCCACTCTGATCCACGATGATGTGATCGATGATAGCGACACACGGCGCGGGGCCAAGGCGCTCCATATGCTCTTCGGCAATCGTAGGGCTGTGCTGATGGGTGACTATGTGCTCTCTAAGGCGATCCTCCTTGCTGTGGAGCTGGAGGAGCCACTCGTGCTACAGATCCTGAGCCATGTGGGCGAGTCGCTCACGGAGGGCGAGCTGATGCAGGACGATGCCGCACAGCTGGCCGAGACGAGTGAGGCGTGGTACTACGATATCATCCATCGCAAGACCGCCTCACTGCTTGCCGCCTCTGCCACCCTTGGGGCGATCCTCACCGGCAGGAAGGACGAGGAGACCACGCTTGAGGTCAGCGAGGCGACGCTGAGCCTGGGGATGGCCTTCCAGATCCGGGATGACCTATTTGACTACCTCCCCACGCCGGAGCTGGACAAGCCTGCCGGCAACGATCTGCGGGAGCACAAGGTGACCCTTCCCCTCATCTATGCCCTGGAGCACAGTGGGCGCAAGGGGGAGCGCGCTCGCCGACTGCTGCGTCAGAGCGAGCTGAGTGACGAGGATATCCGCTCACTGACCCACTTCGCCATTGAGTGTGGCGGGATCGACTACGCTGAGCAGCAGATGCATCGTCTCCTGAGTGAGGCGAAGGAGCACTACGCCCGGGTGATCCCCGAGGGGCGTAGCCTTGACCTGCTCTACCGACTCTGCGACTACATTGCAGAGCGAGAGAAGTAAACGGCCTATTTTTTTCACAAAATAATTAGAGACAAAGTATGAGAAGATTAGTACTGGTACGCCACGGACAGAGTGAGTGGAACCTGGAGAATCGCTTCACCGGATGGACCGATGTGGACCTGACCGAGAAGGGCATCCAGGAGGCTGCCGCTGCCGGCAAGACGCTGAAGGAGAATGGATTTCACTTCACCCTCGCCTACACCAGCTACCTTAAGCGTGCCATCAAGACCCTCAATATCATCCTCGACAAGATGGATCTCGACTGGATCCCCGTCCGCAAGACCTGGCGCCTCAATGAGAAGCACTACGGCATGCTGCAGGGACTCAATAAGGCTGAGACTGCAGAGAAGTATGGTGACGAGCAGGTGCACGTCTGGCGCCGCAGCTACGATGTACCGCCTACGGAGCTGGCGAAGGACGATCCTCGTAGCCCCTTCCAGGACACGCGCTACGCTCACGTGGACCCCAAGGACCTGCCTCTCACCGAGAGCCTCAAGGAGACCGTAGAGCGGATCCTCCCCTACCTCCACGAGGAGATCCTGCCATCGCTGAAGGATCACGAGGACGTGATCGTCGCTGCTCACGGCAACTCCCTCCGCGGTATCGTCAAGGTGCTGAAGGGGATCTCTGACGAGGATATCCCTTCGCTGAACCTCCCGACCGGCATCCCCTACGTCTTTGAGCTCGACGAGAGCGACAACTACCGCGTCATCAAGGACTACTTCCTCGGCGATCCCGAGACAATCAAGAAGCTGATGGACGCTGTTGCCAACCAGGGTAAGGCAAAGAAGTAAGCTTCCCCACTTATACCAAAAGAGAGGCTGTGTCGCGACTTGCGGCACAGCCTCTCTTTGGCTTTTCCCCATTCCTGATCACTCCTGACCGGAGCCCTCACAGGTGGGGGTAGGCTCGGGATCTGCTCCGTAGCCATTGGGACTGATCTTGCCGGGGATAAAGGCGACGACCAGCACCACCAGCCATATAAGGGAGAGGAAGATAAAATTGAAAATCGTCACTTCTACATCGGTGCCCGGTTCGATCAAGGCAAGCAAATTGACGACGTTAATGAGGATCGTCAGCTCGCAGACCACCAAGAAGAGTACGTGGGAGATCCCCGCATCGTGGAAGCGACGGGAAGTAACCGCCAGCATCGGAACCAGCAGCAGGAGTCCCAAAGTGATCACAGGACAGATGAAGGGGTTATGGGACAGAAGATAGTAGATGCGCCCCATATTGTAGGAGCCTTTTGCCCAGCCCTGCATTACGCTGGGGTCGGACCTGAGGTCTACGACAGAGGTTTGCAAAAAAAGCATCAACGGCACTATGAGGATGAGTGTCTGGAAGAGGATAAAGCCCCACCACTCCTTGCGGCACGCCCGGCCGGAGAAGTCGGAGTACTTCGTCGTGATGCAGCGGACGAAGTAGCCCCAGTGGGAGAGGTCCTCGCTCTGCGGGGCGGTGTTGTTGTCTTGGATTACTCCTTTGTCTTTAAGAGTATTGAAGATCTGACCGTGGCCCTCACAGGTGGAGGCGTGCTTGGGATCGGGTCCGTAGGCATTGGGACCGGCAATGCCGGGGATAAAGGCGATGATCAGAATGACCGTGGTGGTCATAGAAATGTAAGAGGATAGACCAATCAAAGCCATGGGGATGGCTCCCGGAGCGATCACCATCAGCATGCCGATAATGGTACTAAGAAGCGATAGCCCAACGACGAACCAGAAGAGCCCGGTGGAGATCCCCACGTCGTGGAAGCGACGACAAGTAACCGCCCACGTCGGAACCAGCAGCAGGATCGCCGCAGTCATCATGACCCAGAAGAATACATTACCACCCAAGAGCGAGTTGACATACTCCTTATCGAAGAGGTCCTGTCCCATATACTGCGCTATCTCCGGATTGGCTGTGAGATCTTTGTCCAAAGCCATCATCACGGGGATCTGCAGGATCAAGAAGATGAGTGTCTGGAAGAGGATAAAGCCCCACCACTCCTTGCGGCGTGCCCGTCCGGAGAAGTCGGAGTACTTCGTCGTGACACAGCGGACGAAGTAGCTCCAGAGGGAGAGGTCCTCGCTATGCGGGGCGGTGTTGTTGTTTTGGATCACTTCCATTGTAAAAGTTTGTCTGTAAGCGTTTTGGGCGAGGTAAGGAGAGGCAAGCTACCCCGCTATACCAAAGAGAGGATGTGTCGCCAAGTCGTGACACAGCCTCTCTTTGGCTTTCCCCTATTACCGATCAGATCTGACCATATCCCTCATAGGTGGGGGCGGGCTTGGGATCAGGTCCGTAGGCGTTGGGACCGACCTTGCCGGGGATGAAGGCAACGACCAGCACCACCAGTCCTGCAATCATAGAAAGGAAAGAGACAATACCTGACAAGGCTTGGGGAATGACTCCAGGAGCGATCACCTGAAGCACGCTGACAATATTACTGAGGACCGCCAGACCACCGACGACCCAGAAGAGTCCGGTGGAGATCCCCACATCGTGGAAGCGACGGCAGCCCACCGCCAGCGTCGGAACCAGCAGCAGGATCCCCACGATCACCAAAATCCAGAAGAAGACATTGCTACCCAGGAGCGAGTAGACATACTCCTTGTCGCCGGGATTCTGAGCCATATACTGCACCATGTCCGGATCGGCTGCGAGATCTTTGCCAAAGGTCATCCCGACGGGGATGCCAAGTAGCGTGGTAATGAGTAACTCGAAGAGTGCGAAGCTCCACCACTCTTTGCGGCGCGCCCTACCGGAGAAGTCGGAGTACTTCTTCGTGAGGCAGCGGACGAAGTAGCCCCAGACGGAGAGATTCTCGCCCTGAGGGGCGGTGTTGTTGTTTTGGATCACTTCCATTGTCAAGTTTGTATTTAAGGGTTTTGAGTATCACTCGCCCTTGGGGGCGAGACCGTACTTATTCTTTTTCTTACCACCGGGGATGATCGCCACGGCGAGGATAAAGATCAGCGCGCAGGCAGCGAGGAGCATCGACAGGACAAAGAATCCGGGACCGCCGAGACCACCATAGGGGGTGAAGAAGAGCGGGATCGGCAGCAGGAGAAGCAGCATACCGAGCAGCACCGGCCAGGCAGGCAGGTTGCAGTCGTGGAAGCGACGCACCGCCACAGCCATCCCCGCGAGGAGGAGCCAGAGAGCGAGCAGCCCGACGATACAGGTGATGATGACGCCCGACCCGGTAAGCGGCTCCGTGACGTCTATCCGGCCGAGAGAGGATGCCCCAGCGACGATGCCGCACAGCAATCCCCCGAGGAGGACCGCAAAGAGCATATACCCCCAAAACTCCCTCCTCCGTGCCCTGCCTGTAAAGGTGACACACCTACGAGTCATACATGAGATAAAGATCCGGAAGAGTGACTCCTGCTCCTCTACTTGCTTGCTTGGTATCATAATAGTTGAGTGCAAAAAAAA
>NZ_KV793748.1:0-10918 GCF_001808555.1 Porphyromonas sp. HMSC065F10 | reverse complement strand
AAAAAAAATCCTGCCTCTCGTAGCTGAGAGACAGGATAAAGATACTAATTTATTTCTACCGCAAAAGCTCCTCCGGCTGCGGTGGCAGGCTCTGACGGGGGTCGGGACCATATTTATTAGTTCCCTTCTGCCCCGGCAGGAGGTGGATCACAAGGTCGGCGAGAGCGACGACCCCGACGACAGTGGAGAGCAGGCGGAAGAGTGAGCTCCCGAGGTCCGCTGCACCATACCGCAACGCCACGACAGTCGCCCAGGCGAGCGCCGTCCCGCGGAGTATCCAGAAGAGCCACGCCGGCAGCCCCACATCGTGGTACCGCCTACAGCTCACAGCGAGCGTCGGGACAAAGAGCACGACGGAGAGCAGCCGGATCACCCAGACCAGCACCGGCGCATCAAAGTAGGGTCGGTCGCCGTAGCCGGAGAGGATCCCCTCAATGCCGAAGGGGGCGATGAGTGCCTCTGTCGTCACCTCCACCCCGTCCAGTAGTGCCTGCGCTGCAAGGATGAGGAGGTAGAAGAGGACGATGAAGAGGTAGTAGCTCCAAAACTCCAGCCTCCGCGACCGCCCGCCGAAGCTACCATACCGGCGCGTGAGTGCTGTCCAGAAGTAGCTCCAGAGCGTCAGGTGTCGCTCTCCCGGCACGCGGGGAGCTTGTTCCTTGAGGTCAGCCACGGAGTTAGACGATCTCGATATCCATCTGCGCCCCACGCCGCTTGGGGTCGGGACCGTACCTATTGGGGCCGTTCTTCCCCGGCATCAGCGCCACGACGACGACAAAGAGGTGGAAGCCACAGACCACCAGCTCGGAGATGAAGTTGAGCGTCGCCTCCAGCTCGCCCTCAGCGATGTCGCTGTCGATTAGCCCCATGACGAGGAAGAAAAACTGCACCGCAAAGAGGATCAGGAAGACGCCGGTCGATATGCCCACGTCGTGGAAGCGCCGCACCGTCACCGTCACCATGGGGATGAAGAAGACCGCCAGTACCAACGGTATGAGCCAGAAGGTCCAGGTCCCCTGAGCCATGTCGAGGAAGAAGCCGGGATTGCTCAGCTCCATCTCTGTCGGGCCATAAGCCCGGATGGAGAAGTAGGTCTCCACGCAGCAGATCAGCACCGCCAGCAGGATGAAGGCGATGTAGAAGGTGACAAAGCTCCAGAAGGCAAAGCGGCGCGCCCGACCACTCAGGTCGGCATAGCGGGTCGTGATGCAGCGGACAAACCAGCCCCAGAGGCTCCGAGGCTCCTCCTGTATCGCCGGTGCGGAGTACTCCTCATCGACGTACTGATGTGGTCGCGGCTTCTCCGCCTGTTGATGATTCGTTTTACTCATGATAGATGAAGTCTATAATATAAGCCTGCTCAGCGGTGTGCCCGACACCACTCGTAGGCATTGACAAAAGCCTCAAACCATGGCGTCACCTCGTCCCCTGCCTCAGGGTAGTACCCACACTGCCAGGGGAAGACGGACCGCTCAGGGTGGGGCATCATCGCGAGATGACGCCCGTCGTCGCTCACAAGCGCCGCGATGCGGTCGGGTGAGCCATTGGGGTTGCCCGGGTAGGCCTCGTAGCCGTAGCGGACAGCCACCGAGTAGCTGTGGGGGTCTGTCGAGAGACCAAAGCGCCCCTCACCGTGTGCCACCCAGCAACCGAGCTTCGTGCCGGCAAGGCTGCCGAGCATCACGCTATTCGTCTCGGGGATCTCGAGGGTGAGGAAGGTGGACTCAAATTTTCCGCTCTCATTGTGCAGCAGACGGAAGCTCCGCTCCTCGCCGTAGAGGAGGTCCAGCTTCCCCATCAGCTGGCAGCCGTTGCAGATGCCGAGCGAGAGGGTGTCGGGGCGGGCGTAAAACTTCCGCAGCGCCTCGCTGGCTCGGTCGTTGTACCGGAAGCCGGCGGCAAAGCCGGTCGCCGCCCCCAGCACATCGCTGTGGGAGAAGCCTCCGCAGAAGACGATCATCCGGCACTCCTCCAGTGTCTCGCGACCACTCATCAGGTCGCTCATGTGGACATCCCGCACGTCAAAGCCGGCCAGCCAAAGGGCGTAGGCCATCTCTCGCTCGCCATTGGTCCCCTTGTCGCGGATGATGGCGCAGGTGATACCACTCCGCTCCTTCCGATCCCGGCTCTTGCCGTAGTCGGCGAGCGTGCGTCTCTGACCGGGGCGTAGCCGGTAGTCCATCGGCTGAGCGAGCTGCTCCCTTGCCCTCGACTCAGCGCACTCCTTGGACGCCTGCTCAGGCTCCATGAGGAGCGATGGCGTCTGCCAGGCACGGCGCATCTCATCGATGTCTATCTCCTCCTCGCCGATGCGCATCAGCCGCTCCTTGATCGGGAGGGCGGCGATGACGGAGGCGATGCCTGACTCCTCTAGTAATTTCATCACGCCCTCCGGATTAGCCACCTGGATCAGCACGCCGGGGTTCTCGGCAAAGAGCACCTCCTCCAGAGGTCCCTCGCTGAGGAGATCGGCTGAGAGCTGCAGGCCTCCCTCGGTGCGCGCATAGCACATCTCGAGGAGAGCGGTGACGAGCCCGCCGGCGGATAGGTCGTGGATAGCCAGGACCTTCCCCTCATTGACCAGCTCCTGGATCGCACCGAAGGCGTCAGCAAAGTAGTCCACGTCCACGATGTCGGGCGCGGTGGAGCCCACCTTGCCGAGCGTCTGGTAGAGGGCGGAGCCTCCGAGGTGACGGTTGCAGAAGGAGAAGTCGACGTACAGCACCGCACTTCCCGGGGCGTCCTTCAGCACCGGGTCGGGGATCCGGCGGACATCGGTCACCTCGGCTCCCGCAGTGACGATCAGCGTACCGGGAGCGGTGACCCGCTGCCCGTCGGGGTAGGTCTGGGTCATTGAGAGGGAGTCCTTGCCGGTCGGGATATTGATCCCGAGGGCTATGGCAAAGTCGGATGCCGCCCTGACAGCAGCGTAGAGTCGGGCATCCTCGCCGGGATTGCGGCAGGGCCACATCCAGTTGGCGGAGAGCGAGACGCTCTCGAGCCCCTTTCGTAGGGGTGCCCCGACGATATTGGTCAGCGACTCGGCGATGGCGAGGCGGGAGCCCGCCTCAGCGGAGATCATCGCCGCCACAGGGGCGTGACCGAGGGCCATCGCCATACCTGCCTCGCCCCGATAGTCGAGCGCCACGGCACCGAGGTCAGAGAGGGGCAGCTGGAGCGGTCCGCAGCACTGCTGGCGCGCCACCTTGCCGGTGACGGAGCGGTCCACCTTATTTGTCAGCCAGTCCTTGGAGCCGACGCTCTCGAGCCGCTGCACGTCAGCGATGACATCAGCGAGCTTTCGCCCGGCGAGCGGACTCTTGTCGGGATCGGCAAAGGTGGTCTCCCTTGTCTTATCCTCCATGATTGTCTTGGGGGCGGAGCCGAAGAGGTGGCTCAGCCGCAGATCCAGCGCCGCCGGTGCGCCGGTCTCTTGGTGGTCAAAGACCAGCTTCCCGCTTGCCTTCGCCTCTCCGACGGGGTAGAAGGGGGCACGCTCCCGCTCGGCAATGGCGCGTACGCCCTCGAGGTCCTCCTTATGGATCAGGATGCCCATACGCTCCTGCGACTCGTTGCTCAGGATCTCCTTGTCGGAGAGCGTCGGGTCACCGATCGGCAGGCGGTCGATGTCGATCTCTCCCCCGGTCTCCTCCACCAGCTCGGAGAGGCAATTGAGATGCCCTCCGGCGCCGTGGTCGTGGATGGAGATGATCGGATTGCGCTTCCCCTCCGCCATAGCTCGGATGACGTTGGCGACCCGCTTCTGCATCTCAGGATTGGAGCGCTGGATCGCATTGAGCTCGATGGCATCGGCGTAGCTGCCGGTATTTACCGACGAGACGGCGCCACCGCCCATACCGATCCGGTAGTTGTCTCCCCCCATCACGACGATGGCATCGCCGTCCTCGGCGTGACCCTTCTGCGCATCGCGCTTCCGAGCAAGCCCGACACCGCCGGCGAGCATGATCACCTTGTCGTACCCCCACACTTCGCTACCCTCTTGGTGCTCAAAGGTGAGGAGCGAACCGACGATCAAGGGCTGGCCAAACTTATTCCCGAAGTCTGATGCCCCGTTGCTCGCCTTCGTCAGGATCTCCTGAGGCGTCTGGTAGAGCCAGGGGCGGGCAGTGATGGCGCTCTCCCAGCGGCGAGACTTGTCGAGCCGGGTGTAGGGCGTCATGTAGATCGCTGCGCCGGCGAGGGGCAGGCACGCCTTGCCCCCGGCGAGCCGGTCGCGGATCTCGCCACCGGAGCCGGTGGCTGCACCATTGAAGGGCTCCACGGTGGTGGGGAAGTTGTGCGTCTCAGCCTTCAGCGCCAGCACCGTCTCGGTCTCCTCGGTGCGGTAGAGGTCGGGGCGGTCCATCCGCTCCGGGGCGAAAAACTCCGCTTCCGGTCCCTCCACAAAGGCGACATTATCTGCATAAGCGGAGACGATGCCATTGGGATTGAGCTTACTCGTCTTCTTGATCATCCCGAAGAGGCTCTCCGGCATCTCCTCGCCGTCGATGACGAAGGTGCCGCCAAAGATCTTGTGTCGGCAGTGCTCGCTATTCACCTGCGAGAAGCCGAAGAGCTCCGCATCCGTGAGCGGACGCCCCAGCTCTCGTGCCACCCCCTCGAGGTAGTCGATCTCCTCATCGGAGAGAGCGAGACCCTCCTCGCTATTGTACTTCCGCAGATCCTCCACCGGCAGGAGGGGAGCCTTCTCGATCTTGGTATCGAAGAGTCCCCCGTCCAGCGTCTCGTACTGCCGCAGCAGCATCCTGTCGTAGGGCACGCCCGGCTCAGCCTCAAGGAAGGCCTCCACCCGCTCGACGGAGTCGATGCCAACGGTGTGGGCGATCTCGGTCGCATTGGTACTCCACGGGGTGATCATCTCCGCACGCGGACCGATGAAGGTGCCCGTAAGTGGAGCCTTGACCTCCGTGGCTCCGTCGAAGAGCCAGCCGAGGGTCTTGTGATCCTCATCGGACAGGGGTGCGGTGTGCTGTACGGCATAGACCGTACCGAAGTTGCGGAAAAAAGATATCATATCTCAGTCTCTCTTATGTATGGAAGCGGGTACCTCACCCTCGGATCCGCTCACCAGATGATGGGTGAGCGATCCTCCGGCAAAGCCCATCACAAAGCTACCAAATTCTTTGACTTCACAGCCCCAACCCGCGAAAAATCATTGGAATGTGGCACGAGGACCTTACAGTCACCGAAAGCCCTCCTCTCATCACCCTCTACCGGGTCGCTGGGAGTAGGGAATTTCTTTTACCGATATTAGTAATCACTAATACCGATATTAGGCGACACTAATATCGGTATTAGTTTTATCCGAGAGTGACCGCGCAAAAAAAAGGCTCCCCGCTCTGAAGATCAGAGTGGGGAGCCCATCACGCTTTAGTTAAGAGTAATAGACCTATCAGAAGGTATAGGTGGCGCCGGCAACGAAGTGGATCGGTGCGGCGGGGAATTGTCTCAGGTCCTGACCGCGACTTACCTCCTTACCGGTCTTGTCCAGCAGGCTGTAGGCATCGTAGATGTAGCCATAGGTGGAGTAGCTGCTGCTGAAGAGGTTGAGCAGCTGCAGGCTCAGGTCGAGGGAGCGGTGGCTCTTCAGATCGATCCCGTACTTAGCCATCAGGCTGCCGGTGTAGTAGCCCGGGAGGCGATGTCCCTCATATCCACTATTGTCTACGTAGCGTGCGCCAACGTAGGTGCCGGAGAAGTCGATGTAGAGATTGTCAAGAGGCATCCAGGTGAGGGCGTGGTTGGCAATGACGGAGGGGCTGTTGGCAATGGGTGTCTCGTCCATCTTGTAGTCCTTCAGGCGTGCCCACTCCCAAGAGGCGTCGTAGACGCTCTCAGAGTAGGTGTAGTCGAGGATCCGATTGCGGGAGAGGGTCGCATTGGCAGAGAGGCGCAGCTGCTTGATGATCTGCCAGTCGAAGCCCATCTCCACACCGGCGCGGTAGCTCTTGGGGACATTGACCATCAGCAGCTCACCCACGTCGCTGAGCTTGCCGTTGGGGACGATTTGGTCCTTATAGTGCATGAAGTAGCCGTTTACGAAGAGGCTCACCGGTCCCCATGTCTGCTCGGTACCGATCTCGAGGTCGCCCATGTACTCGGGGCGTGGGAGGATCTCATTTCCCTTGTCATCGTACTCACGACTCTCGGTGAACATCTTGCGATTGGGCTCCTTGGCTGCAGTCGTGTAGGAGATGTAGTAGGAGTGGTTGCGTGAGGGGTGGAAGTTGAGTCCAACCTTGGGGAGGACAAAGTGGTAGGTCGGAGCGTTGGCGCCATCAAAGTTGAGGACATCCATCTTGCCGGTCTTATCGGACTTCTTGTCGGAGAGTCCGTGCATGGTGGTGCGGGAGTAGCGGTACATCACGTCACCATAGGCGAGGAGATGGTCGGTGATATTCCACTCGCCCTTGAGGTAGGTGGCGATGCCGGTGACGGCGGAGGAGTTGCGGTAGTACTCTGAATTGGGGTAGAAGGGACCAAACTCAGTCATCGTCCCCTTTGCGATCCCGTCGACCCAGGGGAGGATGCCATAGTGATCGCCCCAGTAGTGATTTCCGGAGAGACCAAAGTTGATACGCCCCTTCTCACCGGTCCACATGGCGTTGAAGATCCCACCGGCGAAGTGGTTGTCGAGGTACTTCTCTCGCACAAGGTCAGCCTTTGTCTTGTTGCTCATCGGGACGACGAAGTACTCCCGGAGCTTTCGCTCATTCTTATACTCACGGGTAAATCCCTTACCGCGAGTGTAGTGGAGGGTCACATCGTAGCTGAAGTTGTCCGTCGGCTGATGCTTGAGGATGGCATAGGTGTGGCTCTGGCGGTAGTTGTCGGTCTGGTCGGGGTAGAAGAGCTGCTTGGAGAGCTCTTTCTCGCCCTTATTCATCAGCCCGTCCGGATTGTAGCGACGACCATAAGAGTCTATCATGGACTGATTGGCTCCTGTCCACGCGACTTGAGTATGCTGGTCACCGAGATTGTGGATCAGCTGGAGGGAGTAATTTTCGCCCCCCTTGTAGGCCTGGAGGAGGTAAGCGAATCCCTTGTTTCCGCTACGATCCCGGTATCCATTGCCGGACGTGCGGGAGAGGAACCCACCGAAGCGCCAGTTGCCCGCCAGAGCTCCTGTAGTGAGGTGCACCATATCGCGGCGCATACCATAGGAGCCCCAGTAGGTGGAGACGCTACCACCCGCCTCAGCCTCGGGGATGGCGATGCGCATATCCATCGTCGCACCGAAGGCTCCGGCACCGAAGGTGGACGACCCGGCACCACGCACGATGACGATATCGGAGAGACGGCTGCCGAAGTCGGGCATATTGGCCCAGAAGACCGCCTGGCTCTCGGAGTCGTTGACGGGGACGCCATTGACGGTGATATTGACACGCGAGGGGTCGACACCACGGATGGAGAAGCCGGTGTAGCCGCCCATCGTGCCGGCATCCTGAGTGATCAGGAGGGAGGGGGTGCCGCGGAGGAGCGTAGGCACGTCCCACGCCGTGGTATGGAGCTTCAGCTCGGGGAGCTTGATCGTCTGCTTGGTGACCGGGGTGAGCTGTCCGGGACGGATGCCGAGGACCTCCACGGCATCCAGGTCGTACTCCTGAGAGACATCCTGGGCGCTGGCGCCGAGGAGGAGAGCTCCGCTGAGAGCTCCGACAGACAGAAGTCTGGAGATAAGATTATTCATGTATCTGCTCTATATAAAGATGATAAAGTAAGTGTCGCACTTGGGCACTAAGCCCACAGGGTGTGGGCGAGCAGATCTTGATGATGGGGGACTACCTACACGGAGGCGGTCGGTATCACGCACTTTCCTACGTCGGAATGATCCGGACAGGTTCGGAGGGTCTGCTCTCAGCCTGCCCTTGCGGACAGGCACCCCTAGGCGAAGGCAACGAGACTTCTCTCGTTGCGGGTGCAAAGGTAGTTATATTTTCCTAAAGCCCCTCTTCTGATCGAGGTAAATCAGGAAAGTGGTAAATTTACACCTCAATGACTCATCTACATAATAAGATAAGAAACACAGTATGAAGAAGTCTCTACTCCTGCTCCTCTCTGCCGGGCTGCTGGCAGCCGGCACTATCGCCTGCACTAAGGAGGGTACCGCTCCCCGCCTGAGGGGAAGCAACCTCCCCCAGAGCCTCGAGGGGCAGTACGCTACGCTCATCAATGCTGCTGGTGAGCGGATCGACTCCGCTCAGGTCTCTGCCGGAGCCTTTGAGCTCGTCCTCCCCGACACCGTCTCCCTCGCTCGGTTTGACCTCCAGCTTGGGGACCGCGCCATCGGCTACTTCTCCGAGAAGGGGACCTCGACGATCGTCCCCGACAGCGTCAGCCAGAGCTACACCTACGATGAGACCTCCACGCCGATGAATCGTCAGCTGGCGACCCTCACAGAGGAGTACAATAGTGCTTACGGAGACTATGCCCGCGAGAGCATCGCCCTCCAGGAGGCGTACAAGGCTGCGGGGAATAAGGTGACCCAGGAGGTCTCCGAGAAGGGTGCCGAGATCTCGGACCGCTTCTCCACTCGGGTGGCAGAGATTGCCCGTAAGTGCTTTGAGCAAAATAAGGATAACGAGCTGGGGCGGATGGCGCTCTCCCTCTATCCCACCTCTGATGCTAAGGGCTTCGTCGAGCTCTACGAGTCGGCGGGTGACTTGGTAAAGGAGGACTCGGACTTGAAGAAGCTCTATCAGCTGCAGCTGGCGGAGCAGAAGACCAGCGCCGGCCAGCCCTACGTCGATGTGACGATGACCGACGAGACCGGCAAGGAGATCCGCGTGAGCGAGCTGCGGGAGGAGGGCAAGTACCTCCTCATCGACGTATGGGCCTCATGGTGTGGTCCCTGCCGTGCCGCTATGCCGCACCTTGCTGAGATTGCAAAGGGCCATCCCTCTACGATCAAGGTGGTGAGCATAGGAGGTATCAATGAGACCTTTGAGGCAAATACGCAGGCTCGTAAGGAGCTCGGCATGACCTGGACCACTATCTTTGACTCCACGAGCGCCTTTGCCGATGCCTACGGCATCCAGGCTATCCCGACCATGATCCTGATCAATCCCGAGGGGACCATAGAGCTTAAGACGAATGACGCCAACGAGATGAGCACCAAGATCGCCGATCTCGGTCTCTGACCCTTTCTTTTCCTCACACAGATAGCGATGGGCGTGCCGTCTCCACGGAGGCAGCACGTCCATCGCTCGGTTTTTTCCCTCCCCCCTGTCAGCCGCATGCGATGGCGGATGATTCACCAAGAATTTATTAAATTTGTGGGGTAAGAAAGAGATCAATACACTAATAAAACCCTATAGCTATGGCAAAGATCCAAGACTACAACTTCGGCGGGAAGCGCGTCTTCGTGCGCGTTGACTTTAATGTCCCTCTGGACGAAAATCTCCAGATCACGGACGACACCCGCATCCGTGCCGCTCTCCCGACCCTCAAGAAGATCCTCGGTGACGGAGGTCGCCTCATCATCGCTTCCCACCTCGGCCGTCCCAAGACAGGCGCCGACCCCAAGCTCTCCATGAAGAACATCCTCTCTCACGTCTCTGAGCTGCTCGGTGTGGACGTGAAGCTCGCTCCCGACTGCGTCGGTGAGGAGACGAAGCGGATGGCGATGGAGCTCAAGGATGGTGAGGCGCTCCTCCTGGAGAACCTTCGCTTCCACGCAGAGGAGCAGGGCAAGCCGATGGGCCTCCCCAAGGACGCCTCCGAGGAGGAGACCGCTGCTGCCAAGAAGGCTGTCAAGGCGAGCCAAAAGGGATTTGTCAAGGAGCTGGCAGACCTCGCTGAGGTGTACGTGAACGATGCCTTCGGCACCGCCCACCGCGCTCATGCCTCTACGGCACTGATCGCTGAGTACTTCGATGCGGATCACAAGATGTTTGGCTACCTGATGCAGAAGGAGGTGAATGCGGTCAATGAGATCCTGAATAACGCCAAGCACCCCTTCACCGCCATCCTCGGTGGCTCCAAGGTCTCCACGAAGATCGACGTGATCATGAATCTCCTCGGCAAGGTGGACAACCTGATCCTCACGGGCGGTATGACCTACACCTTCATGAAGTCTCGTGGCGGTAACGTCGGTAAGTCTCTCCTGGAGGAGGATAAGCTTGACGTGGCGCGCGAGATCGAGGAGACGGCAAAGAAGAATGGTGTCCGCCTCGTACTCGGCGTCGACTGTGTTGCAGCCACCGACTTTGCCCCCGATGCCGATAGCAAGGTGGTCCCCTGCAACGACATCCCGGATGATCGCGAGGGGCTGGACATCGGTCCCAAGACGATCGAGCTCTTCCGTGAGGTGATCCTGCAGTCAAAGACGATCCTCTGGAATGGTCCTGCGGGAGTCTTTGAGTTTGATAAGTTTGGCAAGGGTACCGAGGCGGTCGCCAAGGCGGTTGCCGAGGCAACGAAGGGCGGTGCCTACTCGCTCGTCGGCGGTGGTGACTCCGTAGCGGCGATCAATAAGTACCACCTCGCTGACCAGGTGAGCTACGTCTCCACCGGTGGTGGTGCACTCATCGAGGCGATCGAGGGCAAGACGCTGCCCGGCATCGCAGCGATCGAGAAGTAAAGGTCCACTATTTGAGAATGTTGCACGAAGGATGAGGTGCAAGGCGCTGAGGATGAGACCGAAAGGAGCGTACTCACGTACGTGACCGAGACCGAATTCCGAAAGCAACGCAGCAGATCGCCTTCGTGCACCAGTCTCATTTAGGATAAAAGAAAAGGCGGGCATCCTCCGGTGTGGAGGGTGCCCGCCTTTATTCTTTCATCGCTGCCTTTACAGACCCCGAAGGGAGCGACTCCCCTATGCACTGATCAGGGCTGACGCATTTGGATTTTCCCAAGGTCTTCCGGGTAAAAAGGCGAGCACGCCTGTCGGGGT
>NZ_KV793747.1 GCF_001808555.1 Porphyromonas sp. HMSC065F10 | reverse complement strand
GAGACAAACGATTGATTATCAGGTATAAAGGTGCTAATAATTCGCCGGGTACACAAGCTTAACGCCCTGATTTTCAGACGTTTTTCTTGTTTTTATTCAGCGAGACCTCGAGCAAATCCAAAAACGTCACCCCTGTAAGCTGGCGAACTATCTTTCTCCCTTTATGGACGCTTGGGAGGGTGGAGCACAAGATCAGTTGCAGGGGCAAATAGCATCAGCAAAGATTCCTTTGTCAAGAATGATTTCACCAGCATTGTATTGGGTGATGACGGGCGATGACTTCTCTCTAGACATTAACAATCCAAATGAGCCGAAAGTGCTAGTGGTAGGGAATAACCCCGACCGACAGAACATCTATTCGGCTGC
>NZ_KV793746.1 GCF_001808555.1 Porphyromonas sp. HMSC065F10 | reverse complement strand
CGCAACAAATCTCCAGCCTGCGGAATCGAGGAGTACCTTAGGACTTGAGACTACCAACTTTTTCCCCTAAATTTGCCTACGAATAAAACTACAAAACTTATATACAAAATCAATCAACACATGAGTAACCACTTTCTTACCCTCCTCTCCGGAGTGATGAGTCTCGCCGCTGTGGCGATACTCCCCGGTAGAGCGCAGGATGCACAGCAGCAGACCCCTCCGCTGCCGATCGACAAGGATGTGCGGATGGGCAAGCTCGACAACGGGCTCACCTACATCATCCGCCACAACGAGAAGCCCAAGGATAGAGCCCACTTCTACATCTCTCAGCGCGTCGGTAGCGTCCTCGAGGAGGATACCCAGCGCGGTCTCGCTCACTTCCTTGAGCACATGGCATTCCAGGGGAGCAAGAACTTCCCCGGCAAGGGCATGATCGACTATCTGGAGAAGAATGGTGTAAAATTTGGCTCCAACCTCAATGCCTACACCGCCATCGATGAGACGGTCTACCAGATCATGAACGCCCCGACGACGAATCAGAACTTCGTCGACTCCTGCCTCCTGATCCTCCACGACTGGAGTGGCTACCTCGACCTCACCGATGAGGAGATCGACAACGAGCGCGGTGTGATCCAGGAGGAGTGGCGTACGAGAGACAACGGCTCCATGCGCGCCCTCGAGCAGCTGCTGGCCTCAGCCTTCCCGGAGGATCACCGCTACGGACATCGTATGCCGATCGGCACGATGGATGTCGTGATGCACTTCCCCTACGACGCCCTCCGCAGCTACTACCACAAGTGGTACCGCCCCGATCTCCAGGCGATCATCGTCGTCGGAGACATCGACGTGGACCACGTAGAGGCTCAGATCAAGAAGACCTTCTCCTCCATCCCGATGCCGGAGAACCCCGCTGAGCGCATCTACTTTGACGTCCCGGATCGTCCAGAGCCCATGGCGGCTGTGATCACCAATCCCGAGGTCACCGGCACGCGGGTCTCTATCGCACAGACCTACGATGCGATGCCCAGGGAGCTCAAGGGGACTGCCGTCGGCTTCCTCAGTGACTTTATGTCCAATGTCATCAGTCAGCTCTTTGCCAATCGCTTCGATGAGATCCTCGAGCAGCCCAATGCCCCCTTCCTGCACGCCTCTGTCGGCATCGGCTCCTTCATCGTCGCACAGACGGAGGATGCCTTCCAGGCCGATGTGATCGCTGAGGAGGGCAAGTATGCCCGTGCCCTCGAGGCACTGACCGCCGAGCTGGCACGTGCCCGCAAGTACGGCTTCACAGAGGGAGAGTACAGCCGTGTGATCAAGAAAGTCCTCGCTGACTTCGACAACGGGGTCAAGGAGAAAAAGAATAGGACCAACGAGGACTACGCCATTGAGTACTCCGCCTACTTCACCCGCGGCGGCTACATCCCCGGCATCGAGACCGAGGCTATGCTCGCTCAGCAGATGGCCCAGATGATCAACGTCCAGGCAATCAATCAGCAGCTGGCACAGATGATCCCCGAGCAGGCGGGGCAGAATTTCTTCATCTCCATCATGGCGGTGCAGAAGGACGGCCTCACCTACCCGACCCCCGAGGAGCTGCTCGCGGAGTTTGACAAGGGGATGAAGCAGGAGGTGGAGCCCTACAAGGAGACCGTCTCCTCAGAGAACCTGATGGAGCAACTGCCTCAGCCCGGTGCTGTCGTAGCCACCAAGGCCGACCAGGCATTCAAGTCCACCAAGTGGGAGCTCTCCAATGGCATCAGCGTCTACCTCCTCCCGACCGACTATGCCGACAATGAGATCAACATCCGCGCCGTCAGCCCCGGCGGTATCGTCCGCGAGGACCCGAGGGACATCAACGTCCGCGCTGCCAATGACTTCGCCGGAGTAGGTGGCTACGGTGGCCACACGCCCAATGAGATCGAGAAGATCCTCACCGGTCGCAAGGTCTCCGTCTCCGCATCCATCGGTCGCACCAGCGAGACGATCTCCGGCTACGCTGCCAAGAGCGATGCTGAGCAGCTCTTCCAGGCGATCCACCTCATCACCACTGACCTCCGTAAGGATACTGCACTCTTTAGCGCTGCCCGCGACCGTCAGGTAGCGATGCTGGAGGCGGCCAAGAGCAACCCCACCCAGACCGTACTCCGCGACTCTCTTCCCTCTATGATCTACGGTGGCAATCCTGAGGCACTTCCCCTCACGATCGACCAGATCAAGTCTCTCAACTACGACAAGATCCTGGAGACCTACAAGAGCCGCTTCTCCGATATGGGCGACTTCACCTTCTTCATCGTTGGTGACTTCGAGCTCGACTCCATCAAGCCTCTCGTAGAGCGCTACATCGCCACCCTGCCCAATACCGCTCGCGGTGAGACTTGGCAGCGTGAGCTCGCCCTCCCGATGGCTAAGAAGTCAAGCGACCACCACTTCACCTACGAGGTAAGTACGCCCTCAGTCTTTGTCATCGATATGCTGATCAAGGACAACCCCACCTACGACCTCAAGAACATCCTCATGGCCGAGATCCTCAGCTCAATCCTCGACCAGCAGTACCTCGTCTCCATCCGTGAGGAGGAGGGCGGCACCTACGGTGTCTCCGCCATGGGCTCAGAGGACGAGTTCCCCACCCCCACCTCTCAGATGATGATCGTCTTCCAGACCAATAAGGAGCAGGCCGAGCACCTCAATCAGAGAGTCAAGGACGAGATGAAGGAGATGGTCGAGAAGGGTATGAATAAGGAGTTCTTCGAGAAGGCTGTCCTCAATATGAAGAAGCAATTTGACGAGAACCAGCACAAGAACAGCTACTGGATGAACCAGCTCGAGATGCAGGTGCTCCGTGACCGGAATACCAATGACAAGCTACTCGAGACACTCGACAGCATCACCATCGAGGATGTCCGCCAGTACCTCAAGAACATCATGACCGACAACACCTACCTCGAGATGATCGCCATCGGTGAGCCCGCAGCCAAGGAGGCTGCCACTAAGCCCGCCGCCTGATCGCGCGAGGAGACACACCCCTAATCAATCACTGAGCCGCAGTGGAGCACCCGCCCCACTGTGGCTCTCTTTTTCCCCTCTCCTTTCTCGCACAATTCTTTTACCGGTAAAAGAATTATCTAATACCGATATTAGATTTCTCTAATACCGATATTAGGCTTCTCTAATATCGGTATTAGAAATCCCCGACTACGTATGCGATTCCTGGAAAAAGTACACAGTTGAT
>NZ_KV793745.1 GCF_001808555.1 Porphyromonas sp. HMSC065F10 | reverse complement strand
TATGTCTATGATCTCTTGCGTCTCAAGGACGCGCTGTGGAGAATAAGGGAGTTGAACCCTTGACCTCTTGCATGCCATGCAAGCGCTCTAGCCAACTGAGCTAATCCCCCGCGTGAAGTGGACTGCAAAGGTACGAAAAACCATCATACCTGCAAGTCTCATCACCTGAACACCGAAAATCTCGGTGAACTACCCTGTCCTTACTCTCGAACGTAGGCCCAGGCAGAGTTGAACTGCCGACCT
>NZ_KV793744.1 GCF_001808555.1 Porphyromonas sp. HMSC065F10 | reverse complement strand
AAAAAAAAGAACTATTCAGACTAGTGGGCGAGATGAAAGATAAGAACATCAGCGGTCGCTCAATCGGTGTAAGCAAGTGTTGCAAATACCTCTGCGTCAGCAGAAAGGGTTACTACAATAGAGTGAGGGCTCAGGCTGCTCGTCTCGCCACCGAGGGCTACGACGAGTCCACCAAAGCGAGTGCAGTACTCTACTTTTGCAGACGACAGCGAGAGCGGCTGCCAAGGGCGGGTGTGGCCGTACTCCACAAGCTGTCAAATGAATACTTCCGTGACATCTTCACCGTGGGTCGAGACTGGCTGTCCAAGCTCCTGGATGCCAATAACATGCTCTTGAGGGAGCCTAAGAAGAAGCGCCCTCCTCGGACGACAAGAGGGGTGGTCAATCATGGCTTTGAGGATCATGTCAATACGATCCCAAAGTACATCGCACCTGACAATTGCCGTCTCTTGGTCTCCGACATCACCTACGTAAAAACGTCAGAAGGCTTTGTTTATCTGTCACTTACGATGGATGCCTACAGCAGGATCATCACCGGATTTGACCTCCGTAAGACCCTCTCGACAGAGGGTCCCCTCAATGCTCTAAAGCAGTCCATACACTTCTTTACAAAGCACGGATATCCACTTGCGGGACTGATCTTCCACAGCGACCGCGGATGTCAGTATATCTCAAAGGAAATGACCGAGTTAGAGGCGAAGTACGGTATCATAACCAGTGTCACCCAGACCGGAGATCCTCTCCACAATGCCATGGCAGAGCGGCTAAATGGGACACTGAAAAACGACTTCCTGTATAACTTCGAACTACTTGACTTTGAACAAGCTAAGTCGGCAGTAAAGACGAGTGTTATGACCTACAATACAGCTCGTCCCCATCGGGCAATAGGGATGAAAACGCCTATGCAAATGCTACTGCCCGACTACCCTAATCCCCTATTGTCCAAGGGGAAGGAGGCGGGAGAGGCCCCTCACCCCCAAAAAGGGGGTGGGGGCGGGGCCTCTCTCGCCTCCAACGGAGAAGTCCTGCGACCATGAAGGGCTTGCAAAATAAGTGTGTACTCGTTAGTAATAAATGGGTATATTTGTATACGAGTTGACACCTAACCCATTCCGGGTGTGTACACTCTCAGGTCTCAATCCAATGACCGGTATACAGTCCTAGTAATATTCAATCAACTGTGTACTTTTTCCAGGAATCGCATA
>NZ_KV793743.1 GCF_001808555.1 Porphyromonas sp. HMSC065F10 | reverse complement strand
TTATGCGGTCTGATATTGTTGAGCTACTTTGAGGTGGTGGTCGGGATCATATAAGGTGTCGTTCTTCACCATAGCCCATATCATAGTGATCAGCTTATTTTTAATGTTATTGATGATGACGAGCCTCGGCTTGCCCTTTTTGAGCAGCCTTTCCTTGTAGAGGGCGATCTCAGGACTCCAAGACATAGCTGAGACGGCGACCATATACAGAAGTCCCGAGTAGTAGGA
>NZ_KV793742.1:5694-6524 GCF_001808555.1 Porphyromonas sp. HMSC065F10 | reverse complement strand
TATGCCGGAGTGGAGAACCCGCTCTACACCCGTAAGGAGGGTGTAACGATGTGTCTCGGCGATGCCAAGGAGATGGTCGGCGAACTCCTCGCCAAGACGACCGCACCTCTTGCCTCCGCCGGTGAGCCGACGGAGCTCTCCGATGAGGGTGCTCTCCTCCACGAGTCGAAGCGGGTGATCATCGTCCCCGGCTACGGTATGGCGCTCGCACAGGCACAGCACGAGGTGAAGGGACTTGCCGACACGCTTCGTCGCAATGGCGCAGAGGTTCGCTTTGCCATCCACCCCGTCGCCGGTCGTATGCCGGGCCATATGAATGTCCTCCTCGCCGAGGCGGATGTGCCCTACGATGACCTCTTTGAGATGGAGCGGATCAACGACGACTTCAAGGAGACCGATCTCGTGATCGTGATTGGAGCGAATGATGTCCTCAATCCTGCCGCCCGCGAGGCTGAGGGCACGCCGATCTATGGCATGCCGGTGCTCAACGTCGATCAGGCGAAGCACATCATCATCTGCAACTACGACCTCAAGCCGGGCTACGCCGGTGTGGAGAACCCGCTCTACACCCGCAAGGAGGGAGTTACGCTGAAGCTTGGTGACGCCAAGGAGACCGTGGCTCAGCTCGCTGCCGAGGCTGCCGCTGCACCCTCGGAGGTGAAGAAGGCCACCGGTGGTCCAGACCTCTCCAAGGTACTCACTGATGCTAAGAAGGTGATCATCGTCCCCGGCTACGGCATGGCGCTCGCCCAGGCACAGCACTTGGTGAAGCAGCTGGCGGACACCCTGAGCCGTAAGGGCGCAGAGGTTCGCTTTGCCATCCACCCCGT
>NZ_KV793742.1:0-5594 GCF_001808555.1 Porphyromonas sp. HMSC065F10 | reverse complement strand
GAGATGGAGCGGATCAACGACGACTTCAAGGATACTGACCTCGTGATCGTGATCGGAGCGAATGATGTCCTCAATCCTGCCGCCCGTGAGGCCGAGGGTACGCCGATCTACGGCATGCCGGTGCTCAACGTTGATCAGGCGAAGTACGTCATCATCTGCAACTACGACCTCAACCCCGGCTACGCCGGAGTCCCCAACCCGCTCTACGAGCGTGAGTCCGGTGTGACTCTCCTCCTCGGTGATGCCAATAAGACGGTCGCTGACCTCGTCGCTGCTGCCAATGCCTAAGGCGAGACCTTTGCATAATACCCCATCTGCGGCGTCGCATTCGAGATTCGGGCTTGGTTATGTGCGTAAGCACACTCCCTTCGCCCTCCCTCTCAGTTCCTTGCATCTGAGGTATTCTGCAAACTTCCTGCCGAAAAAGCGCTGCTTTTTCGGCGAAAGACCATTTTGCAAAGGTCTTTAAGGCATAGCTTTAGAGCATAGACCAATCCCAAAGGGGCTGCCTCACCGAGAAGTGAGACAGCCCCTTTGGCGTATCGTGTGACCGTTGTTTCAGTCAGGAGACAGAATGCGCCCCGATGACACTACGTTGTGTCACCGAGCGCTCTGCTCACTTACTTGTAGGTGATCGTGAAGGTGGTGCGGCGGATCTTTCCTGTGAAGTCCGGTATGAAGTCTTTGCTCTTGGACTGCAGGTCATCAGTGGTGACGATCTTTACCGGACGACCCTTTGCGTCAAGCGTGTAGTCATATGTGGTGGTCATCTCAACGGGGAGGTTGCTGACCGGCATCTTTAGTGTGCTGACTCTCTTTGAGGGGAGGTAGGTGGGTGTCTTGCCAAACCATGCTCCGGGTAAGGGCATGTCGCTGAACTCCGGGATGTAGAGGACCATGAGCCCGGCGGGATCCTTTACCTTACCATAGGTAAAGGTCGTGTGCGAAGTCATGCCCTGCGACTCTCCGATAGTAAGCTGACGCTCTGAGATCAGGTCTCCATTCCACTTGAACGTGTAGAGTCCCTGCTCGTCGCGCTTGAGTGACAGGAGGTGTCCCTCGCTGTCGTAGGATGCTGAGAAGAAACTCTCGTCTCCACTCGTTTTTTGCCCAGTGATATAGCCGCTGGTATTTGTCTTAAAGACCAGTGGCTCAGAGGAGACAGGAACGGATATCGTTCCGTTTCCGTAGGTGATGGACAATGTCTCGCTGTGGGTGCCATCGTTAGTTTTCATGCTGACCGCCATTGAGGAGACCCGACCCTCCTTGTCGTAGGTGTACTGGGTGGTCACCTCACTCTTTGAGGCATCGGTTAAGTCCTCCGCCATCACTGTGAGTGATGCGATGAGCGACTTCTCCTCCGCCGGTGGAGGGGTCGGCTGATCCTTCTTGTCATCTCCCTTGCAGGAGGGCAAGACTGCGGCACACAGCAGCGCCAGTGCTACCGTACTGAGGTACTTCTTGGATAAATTCATGGTGTACAAGTTGTTATTTGGGTTTGATAATGTCAGTTGTATGGGTCGTGAAGGAGCCTATCAGAGAGCTGTGGGACTCCAATTGGTGAACGCAACAATACTGCTTGCGGTATTTATTAGGGTGTGAGCTGTGTCGAGTGGCAGGGTGTTTCAGCTTAAAGGAATTGCTCCTGTCTGACTTGCGTTTGCAAATTTACTTGTTTTTTTTGCCGTGCAACAAGCAGTTTTCTTCTGGTACTGAAATAAATATTCTGGGACGGATGTGATCATGTGGTTTACAGGGGTGAAGCATTTGAGCGTTAGGGTAATCATATACCAGGGGGGCTCATCCGTGAGGCACCCGAAGGGTGCTCGCTCCAAAGGCATCGGTCATCCGCGAAGCGGTGACCGATGTACAGAGACCCATCCCTACCCCCTCGACCCCTTGAGGGTCGCCGAGCAGAAATCCCACCCCCGCCAGGGTGTCGCACTTATCAGGCAGGCAATCAGTGCGACACCCTGGCGGGGTCGTGGGATCGCTTGCAATGCCTGATCCACGGGTCTTCGGTGCTTCGCACCTCGACCTGTGGCTAAAAAGCGGGCACCCACAAGGGGTGCTTCGTCTTCCACTCTTCACAATGAGTTGAATAGCTTCTGTTCCGCTCAGATGCATCACCCCTGATGTGGTTTGGGAAGTTTTGATTTTTTGAGACTGAGGCCGGCAGGTTCTCACTTGACGACCTTGTCGGGATGGTTGCGGAGGTAGTCGCGCCACGAGGAGGAGCGACCGCCCGTCACTGGTCCGCGCCCTGCGGAGAGCACGTGGCAGACCGCTGCACCGGTGGCATCGGTGGCGTCCAGCGCATCCATCATCGCCTCGGGAGGGATGGAGAGCATCTTGCGGAGGTAGTAGGCGACCTGCTCCTTGGAGGCGCTGCCGTTGCCGGTCACCATCTTCTTGATCGTCGATGGGGGGTACTCCGTCACCGGCAGGTCGGCGAGCTGAGCCGCGACGATTGCCGCCCCCTGGGCGCGCCCCAGCTTGAGCATACTCTGTACGTTTTTGCCATAAAAGGGCGCCTCGATCGCCAGCTGATCGGGGTGGTAGCGGGCGATGAGCTGAGAGACGCCCTCGTGGATCTTGCGCAGTCGGTGGTACGTGTCAGCGTAGCGGTCGAGCTTAAGCACACCCATGGCGATGAGGCGCATCTTGCGCCCCCGGGCGGCGATGATGGCGTAGCCCATCACGATCGTCCCCGGGTCTATCCCGATGATGATCTGCTCACGTGCTCTCTCGGCGACAGGCGTGTCCATCGGGTCAGCCGAGGATCCGCTTCATCGCCCGCTCCGTCAGCTCGTGGGTGGAGAAGCCGGAGAGGCGGAAGTAGCCCTCACCCTCGGGACCGAAGCCGACGCCCGGCGTACCCACCACGCCCTTCTCCTCGAGGAGGTACTGGAAGAAGTCCCAGCTCCTCGGGTGGCTCTCCGGGGTCTTGATCCAGATGTAGGGTGCCGAGATGCCACCGAAGACCTCCATGCCCCGCTCTGCAAAGGCGGTGCGGATCATCCGGCAATTCTCGAGGTAGTAGTCGACGTGGTCCCGGATCTGCGCCTGCGCCTCAGGCAGGTAGGAGGCAGCGGCACCGACCTGAGAGATGTAGGAAGCACCATTAAACTTCGTCCCCTGACGCCGCGCCCAGAGCCGATTGAGCTCCACCTCGGAGCCGTCCTCGAGGTGCGCCTTCAGAGCGTGCGGGACCACCGTGTAGCCGCAGCGGACCCCGGTGAAGCCGGCAGACTTGGAGAAGCTGCGAAACTCGATCGCGCACCGATCCGCTCCCTCCAGCTCGTAGATGCTGTGGGGCACGTCCTCCTCCCGGATGTAGGCCTCGTAGGCGCCGTCGAAGAGGATCACCGCCTCCTCAGCGAGGGCGTAGTCAACGAAGCGCTGCAGGTCGGCCCGCTTGAGCACCGTGCCGGTCGGGTTATTGGGGTAGCAGAGGTAGAGCAGGTCGACGTGCCGGGAGGGTAGTGGGGGGATAAAGCCATTCTCCTTATTGCACGGCAGATACTCCAGTCTCGTCCACCGTCCGTCGCGGTACTCTCCGCAGCGGCCTGCCATCGCATTGGTCTCTATGTATGCGGGGTAAACCGGGTCGGTCACGGCGACCATCACGCTGTCGTCAAAGATGTCGACGATATTGGAGGCGTCCGGTCCCGCACCGTCGCTGATGAAGACCTCCGACCAGTCGACCGGAAGCCCCTTGCTGCGGTAGTCCTTGGCGATGCGCTCCCGGAGGAACTTATGCCCCACCTCGGGACCATAGCCGTGCATCGTCTCGCTATGACCCAGCTCCTCCACAGCCTTAGCCATAGCCTGTAGGCAGGCATCTGGCAGGGGGAGTGAGACATCGCCGATGCCCATCCGGATCAGGTCGGCATCGGGGTGGTGCTTGAGGTGACGGTCGATGCGGTCATTGATCTCCACGAAGACGTAGCTGTCGGGGAGCTTGAGGTAATTGGTGTTGATCTTATGATTCATACGGATTTATCTTAGCTGAAGTGTGCCATCAAATACCCGGGTGGCGGGTCCGGTCATGTAGAGCGACCGAGTCTCCTCCCCGCTCCACTCGATCGTCAGGTCGCCGCCCGGCATGCGTACGCATACAGGGGAGAGCGCCAGCCCGAGACGGATCGCCACGGCGGCCGAGGCGCAGGCTCCGGTACCACAGGCGCGGGTCAGCCCGGAGCCACGCTCCCAGACCCGCATCTTGAGGGTGTGCCGGTCGATGGGGCGGATCACCTCCACATTTGTCCCCTCGGGGAAGCGCCGACTCTGCTCAAGCATTGGCCCCTTGGTCTCGAGAGGGAAGTCACCTTGTGAGAGGATGACGAAGTGGGGGTTGCCCATGCTTGCGACGTAGCCCTCGACCCCCTCGATCGTCTCGGGGGTCGCAGTCACCTCGGGGATGCCCATCTCGACGCGCGCCCCGGTGACCTCTTTTTCTTTATCAAAAAGGAGATCCACAGTCAGGAGCCCCGCCCCGGTATGGATGCGAAGGGAGGTCGCCTCAGTCCGCCCCTCCTCGTGGAGGAGCTTGGCGACGCATCGGATTGCATTGCCGCACATCTCCGCCTCGGAGCCGTCCTTATTGTATATGTGCATCTCGAAGCTCTCAGCATCGTGCCGGGAGTAGGTCACCACACCGTCGCCCCCGATGCCGGTGTGGCGGTCGGAGTAGCGCCGGGCAAGTGCCGGATAGTCGAGGGAGGGGTAGCGGTCACGATCAATGTAGATGTAGTCGTTGCCCAGTGCCTCCATCTTGGTGAAGTGCAGGATCTCGGTCATTGCTTTGCTCTCAAATTCTTGCTCTGATGCCCAAAGTTACCCATTTTCGCCTCGTTCGCTCTTCCGCGGCAAAAGCATCAGGATACGGAAGTGATGCTGAAGCGCCCCGCAAAGGCCTGTATCTCACGGCTTTGGATGTGCAGCCTTGTTGCCACTGCTTGCCATCCCCTCACGGCGTCAGTCACCTCGCTGATAAAGGAGATTGTCAAGGGACTCTGATGCGTACAGGATTTAGATCGTAGGCAGGTGATGGTTGATAAACTCCATCTCTTGCTCTAACTTCTGGGGCAACTTCGTCCCCATCGTATTCTTTACCATCTCTCTCAACCTATCATATAGTATGTAAATGTAGGCAATATTTATATTTAATGATAGGTTGTAGTGATTTGTCACCCCTACCCAAGCAGCTCGCTTCTCAGAGAAATTTCTAATACCGATATTAGTGAACTCTAATACCGATAAAAGAATTCTCTAATATCGGTATTAGATCAAGCGCCTATCCATCGGGCATTGGACACCCCTCCCTTTGGGCTCCACGGCAAAGGCAGTAGATAGTAGGGGAGGAGGTAGTTAGGACCCATGGAAACAACAGAGATAAGGTGCTGATCTCGGCACTTCTCCCCTATGACAGAAGTGACCGATCCGTGCACCCCGACGACCCATAGCTCCACTTGGGGTGGGTAAAACTGAGGGAAGGAATGGGTACCTTTGTGCCATGAAGAGAAGCATCGAAATACTGGCACCCGCTTCGTCCCTCGAGGGCGGGCGGGTGGCTCTCTCGGCAGGGGCGG
>NZ_KV793741.1 GCF_001808555.1 Porphyromonas sp. HMSC065F10 | reverse complement strand
ATATACCATTCTGGCTGTCTCAACCCTCCTCAGGTGTCAACCTATTTCAGGGTAAGACATCTAATATCGGTATTAGAAGTAGCAGAAATCGACCTGCTGATAACCCGCCTGGTGTGGGTCGTCCCATATGACTGCAGGGTCAGAGCCACAGCCGGGACGGACTGCTTGTGTTATTTGGAGCTACTTTATTGGTCTACTTCCCACATTGACGCTCAGAAGCCAAGCATCGTAGCGAGCTCCTTCACATCCTTCGCCACTTTTTGGTCGCTCTGCATGAGATCCCGTATGGCATTGTACCCGTAGATCACGGTGGAGTGATGCCGGTTGCCTAAAGTCTGACCGATCACCTTAAGTGGGGTCTCGGTATACTCCTTGCAGAGGTACATGACAGTCTGTCTGGCGAGGGCAATCGCACGCTTGCGACGCTTACTCTCAATGTCCTCCGGAGAGACCCCATAGAATTGGCAGGTGGTGTCAATGATCTCGCTGAGATCTGCCTTGTGCTCCTGTATACCCACTGTCTGCGACATAACGCGGTGAGCCAAGTGAATGTCAAGGGGTACATCATTATAGAGTGAGTACGCCATGAGCGAGGTCAGGGAGCCCTCAATGTCTCGCACGTTGTCCTTAGCGTGCTCCACGATAAAGTCAAAGACATCATTGGACAGAGTGACACCCGCTTCCTTCACCTTAGACTGCAGGATCATCCTCCTTAGTCGCACGTCAGGGCGCTCTATCTCCACGGTGAGACCCCACTTCAGTCGGGTGTAGAGTCGGTCCTCAAATCCTTTGAGCTCCACCGGCGGACGATCGCAGGTGATGATGATCTGCTTGCCAAGAAGCTTTAGGTTATTGAAGATCTGGAAAAAGGCATTCTGTGTGCTGCTGGCGCTAGCGATCTCTTGGATATCGTCCATCAGCAGCACATCAATATTGTGGTAGTAGTCAAAAAAGAGCTCCGGCTGCTTCGCCTTGATGGTCGCATAGACATACTGGCGCATAAACGTCTGAGCCGGTATGTAGATCACTCTCATGGAAGGGTTATCCGCCACCAGCTGATTACCTATGGCGTGCATAATGTGTGTCTTACCGACACCGGATGCGCCGTGGATAAATAGTGGGTTGAAAGCATTATTCCCCGGCTTCTTGATGATCGACCTGGCGGCAGTGTAGGCGAGCCGATTGCAGAGGCTCTCGTAGAAGTTGTCAAACTTCATCCTGACATCCAGGTGCGTCTGGAAGGGCGCACTCTGAGCCTCAGGGGCAGCTTGAGATAGGTCGGTCGATGGCTCAATGTCTTGGATCGTGGTAATGTCTGTCCCTCTCAGACTCTGCCGAGGCATACTCTCCAGTGTCCGGCGAAGAGTCTCGTCAGGGATCTGATAATTGAGCTTCACATTGTCTCCAAAGGCTATCCCGAGGGACTCCTTGAGTACCTCGAGGTACTGAGACTCGATCCGTGAGTAGTAGTCACGAGAGGGTACACGTACCGTCAGCACCCCGTCCTCCCACTTAATAGGCTTGATTGGCTCAAACCACATGTGGTAGTCCTGAGGTGAGTGAAGACTGGTCCTGACATTACTTAGGAAGTGATTCCAAGCATTGATAAGTGTACTGCTAATCATGATACTCTAAAATTTCTCCGACCTTGATGCAACTCTGTCCGGGAGATCAGATAGGTCCGGGGCTAAAAATAAGGACTCCTCCCATTGGCTACAATGGAGAGAAGGCCTTATTTGGATGCCTTGCAATGCAAAGGTTATGAAACCTACTGAAACAAAAAAAGTCCTTTTCGCTTGCTTATTCCGATCCCCATAGGTCTCAACCCCTTAGGCGTAGTACCCTCTTATATAGGGTGTTACATTCCTATTACAGTGGTAAACGTTTGGTTGTTAGCTACCTAAATAGAGAGAGCACGAATAGTTAACACAGGTTAACGCCAGTGCTGTCACTCATACTTGATCCAGCGCCAAAGCTCTTTCATGGTCGGTTTCTTGCCGTACATTAGCATACCTACGCGGAAGATCTTGGCTGCAAACCACACGAAGAAGCAGGTGAATGCAATCATGATTGATATCGACAGCCACACCTGCCAAGCGGGTGGATTGAAGGGTAACCGCACCATCATGACATTAGGTGCCATGAAGGGGATGAAGGAGGTGATGAGGGAGATGTTGGTATTTGGATTCTCTGCCGAGTAGAAGCCGAAGATAAATCCGAAGACAAGAAGGATGGTGATCGGAAGGGTGATCTGATTGACTCCCTCCTCAGCATCCGTGACCGCGCCTGAGGCTGCGTAGAGCGCAGCGAAGGACACGTAGGAGGTGATGAAGTAGCAGAGGAAGCAGAAGATGATCTGCCCGTAATTGATATTCGCAAGTGCCTCCAGACTCCCTGCCAGCTCCGCATCGTAGCCTCCCTCCTGTGCAGCCATGACAGCGTCCTTGAATTGGTTCATATCAAAGGTCACCGAGCTTAGCAGAAGTGACTGCAGTGCCACGAAGACAATGACGAAGAAAAGTCCCCACATCAGCAGCTGAGTAATCCCGACTAGCCCGATGCCCACGATCTTTGCCCAGAGTAGGGTGGTAGGCTTTACGCTTGTGGCAAGGATCTCCATGATCCTATTCTTCTTCTCCACCCGCACGCTCTCCATCACCATCGATCCATACATGATGACAAAGAAGTAGAGGGCGAAATTGAAAATCTGTCCCGTGATCATCCCCACTGTAGCTGAGGCTGCCACCTCCTCCCCGTCAGCACTCCACTGTACAGTCGATATATTGACTGAGACCTTGGAGTCAGCGATGATCTTGTCCAGCTCCGGGATTTGGTAGGATGCGATCTTCTCCTGCTGCAATTCTCTTGAGAGCGTCTTGGATAGATTGTCCTGCAGTGCCGGAGGGATCGTAGCGGTGGAGTAGATCGTTATGGCTCGAGGGTCCTCAAGCAGATCCTTTGTGATGACCACGACAGCGTAGAGGCTGTCAGAGGAGAGTGCCTGACTCTTGTACTCCGAGATGTCGGCAGAGCCATCCATAAAGTGGAAGCCCTCAGCCTCACCATCCTTGATGGCATCATAGTATTTACCGGTCTGGTCCACGATGATCACCTCCTTGTCGCTGGTATCCTTTGCAAAGACTCCGAGTAGTGCCGGCACAGCTCCCAAGAGTATCATCAGGACAGGGGTGAGGAAGGTCATGATGATGAATGACTTCTTCCCTACGATGGTCATATACTCCTTCCGGAGTACGATGAGGAAATTATTCATGGCTTTCTTCGATCTCTCTTTGCTTGTCCGTAATACTCTGCAGCTCTGTCGGGGCACCGCTCTTCTTGACCACATCGATGAATATATCATTCATACTTGGGATGATCTCCTCGTAGCTCACCACCTCCCCTATGGGTCCAAAGGTCGCCAGCAGCTCGCGTGAGCTCATCCCCGGGGTATTCTCAAGCACCAGTGTGTGCTGACCATACAGGTTGGTCTCATCGGTGCGTAAGACAAATTTCTCCCTTACCTCCTCGGGGAGCTCTATCTCGGAGTCGTAGACGATCCGATAGAGATTTCCCCTATAGTCGTTACGCACTTCGTGGATATCCCCATCGAGGACCACGTGGGAGTGGTTGATGAGTGTGATGTTGTCGCACAGCTCCTCTACGCTGTACATATCATGGGTGGAGAAGATGATTGAGTGACCCTCGTCTCTCAAGCGGAGCATCTCCCGCTTTAGGATCTCCGCATTGATCGGGTCAAATCCACTAAATGGCTCGTCAAATATCAACAGGTCCGGTTGGTGGATAATGGTGCAGATGAATTGTACCTTCTGAGCCATTCCTTTACTCAGCTCTCCCACTTTCTTGTCCCACCAGTCAATGATGTCCAGTCGCTCAAACCACTCTCGCAGTCTCCGCTCAGCCTCCTTACGCTCCAGCCCTTTGAGCTGAGCAAAGTAGAGAGCCTGCTTGCCCACTTTCATCTTAGGGTAAAGACCTCGCTCCTCAGGGAGATAGCCGATATGCCTCAGGTCCTTGCTGGTGAAGGGGTGTCCTGCAAAGGTGATCTCCCCCTCGTCCGGCACGGTGAGACGGGTAAGGACGCGGATTAGGGTAGTCTTCCCAGCGCCATTAGGTCCAAGGAGACCATGGATCTTACCACGCTCGACCCTAAGACTTGCGTGATCAAGAGCTCGATGTGCGGAGAAATCCTTGACGATGTCTCTCGCCTCAAGTAAGTAGTTTTCCATCTATATATGCGTTATTTCTAATGTTGTCGCGGTTGTAGCTTAAGTGTCGGAGTGAGTATGCGATCCCCCAGCATCCGACTCATATCTACTTTCATCTGGTTTAGGTTCGCCAGCTCAGAGAGCAGCTCCATTGACTTCTCATCCAGTGCTTCGTCACCCTCTTGATGATCTGTGGGGATAGACTGAAGTTGCTGCAGCAGGTCCGAGATCTGCCTGAGGACAAAGTCGTACTTGTAGCTCAGGATTGTCCTCATGACCCGGCTGACCACCTCTGTCGGTGTGGAGGCCTCGCTGACGTAGGTGGAGTGCATCTCGCTCAGCTCCTCCTCATTCATCAGCATATCTGCTACCGTGTGAAGGATCACCGGATCCTCGTGCCAGGAGAGGTACTTGGTAATGTCGGGATTGGGCTCTTCCTCATATAGTCGCTCCACCTCATCGAGTATGGTGCAGAAGTGTGTGGTCAGGGTACCATTCTCCCGAAGGTCCTTCGTCTCCTTCTGTACCACCTGGATCAGGCTACAGCCATATCTCCCCGGCTCTATCTCGTAGTCGGGTATCTCCATGAGCCCGTTCTTCATAATCTCGCCAAGCAGCGTGATCTCAAAGGGATTGAGCCTCTCGTCAGTCGGGGTTGCTTGACCCTTGGACTCTGAGGAAGTGATGGAAGGACCTGCCTCCTCCTCTTCTCGCTTCTGTTGCTCCTGGCGGCGCTGTGTGTTTTGCCACTCCCGCCGGCTGGTATTCCTCTGTTGCTGCTGCAGCTTTTGGATCCGCTCCAGCAGGTGCTTCGGCTCGACCCCCAGGCGAGGAGCCATATCCTTGACGTAGATATCCAGGATGAGCTTATCCTGGATATGAGCCATCGACTCAGCTATGACTGCCACGGTATCTGCGATGCCCTGTGGGGTATCAGCCCCGTTTTGCTCCAAGAGGACTCGGGCATTGAAGCGCAGGCTATCCTCCTCATGCTCGCTGATGTACTGATCGATCTCTTCTGCTGTGTGAGTCTTAGCGAAGGAGTCCGGATCCTCGCCCTCGGGCAACAGCACAGTATGGAGACTCATCCCGCGCTCCAGCCCCACGTCCAGTCCCCTCATGGCTGCCTTGATGCCAGCTGCATCGGAGTCGAAAATAAAGGTGAGATTGGACGTAAAGCGCTTGATCTTCTGTACCTGCTGCGTCGTGAGAGCGGTCCCGGAGCTGGCGACCACGTTGGTTATCCCTCGCTGATGCATCGACAGTACATCCATATAGCCCTCCACAACGATGCACTTGTCCTTCTTGGCAATCGCCTGCTTGGCGAAGTAGAGCCCATAGAGCTCACGGCTCTTGTCGTAGATCGAGGAGGCGGGCGAATTGATGTACTTCCCCGTATTCTCCTTCTTGACCAAGATCCTGCCCCCAAAGCCTACGATCGAGCCGCTGATCGAGTGGATGGGGTAGATCACACGATCGCGGTATCGGTCGATGTACTGTCCGTCGTCGGTCCGGAAGAGTAGTCCGACCTGCTCTAGGACATCAGGTGAGACTCCCTTCTCCTTTCCGAGAGTGTATAGGAAATGACGGTCTTTCGGTGAGTATCCGAGCTCAAATTGCTTGATGGTATCATCACTCAGCTCTCGGTCGCGGAAGTACTTCAGCCCGATGAGTCGTCCCTCGTTGCCGTTATGGAGTTCGTTGGTGAAGGCATCTCTCGCAAAGGCATTGGCAGATAGCAGCTTGTCGCGCTCCGTGCGAGCCTCCTGCTCCTCGGCAGAGAGTTGTGTCTCGACGACAGGGATGCCATACTTCTTCCCAAGATACTTGATGGCATCGGGGAAGGTCAGGTGCAGGTATTTCTCTAAGAATGAAACCGGTGTCCCTCCCACACCACAAGCAAAGCACTTACAGATGTTTTTGCTCGTGGAGACGTTGAAGGAGGGTCTTGAGTCATCGTGGAAAGGACACAAGCCGATGTAATCCTTGCCATGCTTCTTCAGCGCCACGAAGTCCCCTACCACGTCGACAATGTCGGCGCGGTCCATAATGCGGTCAATGGTATTACGATCTATCATACGGAAATCTCGAACGTAAAGGTACACATTTAGACTTATAGGTCAAAATGGTGGGTGCGAC
>NZ_KV793740.1:22685-39876 GCF_001808555.1 Porphyromonas sp. HMSC065F10 | reverse complement strand
CAGGGCTTCGCCCCTGCGGGATCGGCAGGCGGTAGCAGCAGGGCGGGATTCGGTCAGCGAGATTGCACAGCGACAGAGGTTAGCACTTCTCTTATTGATAAGCTCAAATGGGTCACCCCTGCTGCAGTCCCGTAGGGTGGGGATCGTCAAAGGAGAAAAGGGTATATTTGCGAGACAAGATCAATCTAACCGCTTACCGAAGAATTGTTTTTTTCATGAAGCTATCCCATATCCTACTTGGCGTCGTCGCTGTCGCCTTTGTGGCAGGCACTACACCGCTCACTTCGCAAGTAAAGAGCGACCATCTCACTCTGCAGGACATCAATCGCGGGGTCTACTATCCTTACAGTGCCGGTAGCGGCTTCCGCTCGCTCCGCGGTGCCGGCAGCTCCTACACGGTGATCAGCCCGGACCATAAGCGGGTGGTGCGCTACTCCTATGCGACGGGGAAGGAGGAGGCGGTGCTCTTTGACACCGCCAAGGCGAGGGAGTGCCCCTTTGAGACCTTTGACGACTACCTCATCAGCGACAATGGCTTCCATATGATCATCCTCAGGGAGACGACACCGATCTACCGACGGAGCCGCTCCTACACTGCGTACCACTACGATGTGCGGCGCAATATGATCTCTCCGCTCAGTGAGACGAAGGGGCAGGTGCGGATCCCCACCTTCTCCCCCGACGGCAAGATGTGCGCTTACGTGATCAACAATGACCTGTACATAAAGAAATTTGACTACGACACCGAGGTGAGGGTGACGACGGATGGGAGGTACAATCATGTGATGAATGGGGTCACCGACTGGGTCTACGAGGAGGAGCTTTACCTGACCAGTCTGCTGAGCTGGAGCCCGGACAGCAAGTACCTCTCTTACGCCAAGACCGACGAGAGCGCCGTGAAGATGATCGGCATGACGATGTACGGCAAGGGCAACTACCCCTTTATCTACTCCTATAAGTACCCTAAGGCGGGTGAGCAAAACTCAAAGGTCTCCCTCTGGCTCTACGAGGTGGACAATAGGCGCAACGTGCCGATCATGGAGAAGGAGCTGGGCGAGGAGGAGCTCTATATCCCGAGGCTTGGCTTTGAGGGCGAGCAGCTGTATGTCTTTACCCTCAATAGAAATCAGAATGACCTCCGCATCTATCGGGTCAACCCCGGTAGCCGCATCGCCCGACTCTGGCTGCAGGATAAGGACGATAGGTACATTGATGAGCATGCGGAGGTGCTGCAGATGCAGATCACGCCCACAGCGGCCTACCTCGTCAGCGAGCGGGACGGGCGCCCAAGGGTCTACAAGTATACCCCTGAGGGCAATCTCGTCGGGCGACTGACGGATGAGGATGCCGACGTGGAGGAGCTCTATGGCGTCTCTCCCTCAGGGGAGGTGTTCTACCGGCTCGCTTCGCCCACTCCGATGGATCGGGTCGTGGTGGCGAGAGATGCCAAGGGTCGCACCCGCCTGCTCTCTCCTGATACGGGGACGAGCGATGTCACCTTCAGCAACGATATGAGCTACTACCTGCTGAGTCACTCCTCCACGACCGAGGTGCCTCGCTACACCATTCACCGGACCAAGGACGGGAAGGAGCTTCGGGTGCTGGAGGACAACGCCGCACTCGCTAAGCGGATCTCCCGGCTGAGCTACGGTAAGAGGGAGTTTATCACCCTTGAGACGAAGAGTGGGCAGCGGCTCAATGGCTGGATCATGCGCCCGACAGACTACAGAGAGGGGGTGCGCTACCCGGTCGTGATGACGCAGTACAGCGGCCCCGGGTCTCAGTCTGCACTCAACCACTTCTCCTTTGGCTGGGAGGAGTACCTCACCACTCAGGGCTTCGTCGTCGCCTGCATTGATGGGCGTGGTACAGGAGGCCGAGGCAGTGACTTTGAGAAGTGCACCTACCTCTGTATGGGCTACTTGGAGAGTCTGGATCAGATAGAGGCTGCGCATGCGCTCGCCAAGCTACCCTATGTCGATGGCGACCGGATCGGGATCTTTGGCTGGAGCTTTGGCGGATATAATGTCCTGATGACGATGGCGCGTGGCAAGGGGACCTTCCGTGCCGGTGTTGCGGTCGCTCCGCCCTATGACTGGCGACTCTACGATAGCATATATACTGAGCGGTATATGCGAACCCCGCAAGAGAACCCTAAGGGCTATGAGCAGACCTCTGTTGCAACTTATGTTAATGGGATGGAGGGTGCACTGCTGATCTGCCACGGCACAGCGGATGACAACGTCCACTTCCAGAATACGATGCACCTCGTCCCCGCCCTCGTGGAGGCTGACAAGGACTTCCGGATGCTGGTTTATCCGGACAAGAACCATGGGATCTATGGCGGCAACACCCGCAACCACCTCTACCGCCAGATCACGAATCACTTCATCACCCACCTTCGTCCATGATGAGAGACGAGCCTCGTAAGCCGGCCTGGCTGAAGATTGATCTCAGCAGTACCGACAGCTACAGTCACACCTCCCATACCATCACCGCGGGCGGACTGCATACGATCTGCGCCAGTGGTAAGTGCCCCAATCGGGCTGAGTGCTGGAGTCACGGTACAGCCACCTTCATGATAGGAGGAAACTACTGCACCCGGCGCTGTCGCTTCTGCGCTACAGCCTACATGAGTAAGCCACCGGCACTCAACCCTGGTGAGCCTGAGTCTGTTGCTCGCAGTGTCCGTGAGATGGGGCTCCGCTATGCGGTCATCACCTCGGTGGACCGAGATGATCTTGAGGATAGTGGAGCGGCACATTGGGCGGAGACGATCCGTGCCATCCGTCGGCTCTCCCCGGAGACGAAGATCGAGGTACTGATACCGGACTTCAGGTGGGATATGAGCGCCGTCGACACAGTCCTCAAGGCAGGTCCCGATGTAGTGGGGCATAATGTGGAGACGGTCCGTCGCCTGACCCCGCACGTCCGCTACCGGGCGACCTACGATGGGAGCCTTGCCGTGCTGAGGCACGTAGCTGAGCAGGGCTTCATCGCCAAGACCGGCATTATGCTTGGGCTCGGCGAGACGGAGGAGGAGGTGCTGGAGACGATGCGCGACTGCTACGATGTAGGCGTGCAGACGATGACCATCGGACAGTACCTTCGTCCCACGCGCCAGCATATCCCAGTCGTGGAGTACATCCATCCCGACCGCTTCCGGGCTTATGCCGAGGAGGGTAGGGCGATCGGTCTCAAGCATGTGGAGAGTGGGCCGCTGGTCCGCTCCTCGTACCATGCCGCTGATCAATTTGATACCGCTAAGAACTTCCTTGACCTGAGGGATCTGGCTGCTCGTCGCACCCAGGTGAGAGGAGAAGAAAAATAGTCCAATCGAGATAAATATGAATACTTTCGCCAAGATACTTCGTCCTGTCCTTGCCGCGTCGCTTGCCGCCTTCCTCACCACCGGTTGCGGACTGCTGCGACAGGCTACCTATGGGGATGAGACCGAGACTGAGGAGACGAACCACCACTACGTGATGCTGATCGGTTCGCTCGGAAGCACGCCTGAGGAGGGGGAGATACAGAGCTTTACCCTTCACCCGATCACAATGGCTACCGAGCATACCGGTACGGTCTCAGCAGCATCGCCTTCCTTCATGGCGCTCGGCAAGGATCGCCGCACGCTCTTTGTGACGAATGAGACGGAGCGTGAGTCGACGCTCTCCTCCTACAAGCTTGATCCCAGCAGCGGTGAGCTGAGTCTTATCAGCAAGACCTACACCATAGGAGAGGGCCCCACCTATGTAGCCACCAACGGCTCCTATGTGGTGTCGGCCAACTATGCCGGAGGGAGCATCAGCCTCACGGAGAGTGACAGCAAGGGTGTGCTGGCACCGGTGGACTGGCATATTCAGATAGGGGATAAGGGTGTGTCTCACCCCCACTCGGCTTACTTTACCTCGGACGGCTCTCAGCTCTTTGCGACTGACCTTGGATTAGACAAGATCCTTCACTTCGGCATTCATAACGATACACCGCCGATCACCCTTGATGCCAATCAGATCACTCTCCCCAAGGGCTCAGGTCCCCGGCACATCATCCTTAGCAATAACGACAAGTTTGCCTACGTCGTCTGCGAATTCACTCCTCAGGTCTTTGTCTACCGCAATGAAGACGGGGTACTGACCGAGATCCAGCGCATATCCACTCATCGCACGGGAAAGAGTGGGGGACACATTGCCCTCAGCCACGATGGTCGCTTCCTCTACACAAGCCATCGGGATGGAGGACAAGATGCCATCATCGCCTTCCGTGTGGATAAGCAGAGTGGGCGGCTCACCTATCTATCGACTACTCCGACGGGACGTCACCCACGTCACTTTGCGATCAGCCCCGATGACCGCTACCTTGCTGTCGCCCAGAGGGACGACTCGCTGGTTAGCTTCTATAAGCTCGATCGTCAGAGTGGCGAACTAACTCCAATGAAAAAGGCGATCCGAACTGATCGACCGGTTTTTCTCCTCTGGGAAAGCTTTGACAACTGACCCCTCATGACCTCTGACACGAAGGAGGAAAAGAAGGAGACCCGGGCTCGGCTCCTCTGGCGGCTCTGCAGCTCTTTCTTTGTCATCGGTGGCTTTACCTTCGGAGGAGGGTATGCGATGATCGAGATGATCCGCGAGACGGTGGTGGAGAAGTATCACTGGCTCGAGGATGAGGAGTTTATCGACTTGCTGGCGCTGACTCAGTCGCTGCCGGGGGTCTTTGCAGTCAATATCTCCATATTTATCGGCATGCGATTGGCCGGACCGATAGGAGCTGTACTTGCAGGTATTGCGACAACGCTGCCGAGCTTCCTCATTATGCTGACGATCGCCATCTTTGCCGTCTCCTATCGAGACAACCCTACTGTCGATGCGATCTTTAATGGCATTCGCCCTGCGGTGGTCGCGCTGATCGTGGCTCCGGTGGTGAAGCTCTGGCGGGGACTTCGGCTTCCCTACTACTGGCTCTGGATCCCGATCACCTCAGCGCTGCTGATCTGGCTCGTTGGGATCAGCCCCGTTGTGGTTATCATCGTAGGTGCTCTGGGGGGATGGTTTTACTCGGTCGTGCTGCGTAAGTCGGTACGGCATACAGGTGAGGCGGATAAGGGATGATCTATCTACAGCTTATCTGGGTCTACCTCAAGATCGGTGTCCTTGGCTTCGGTGGGGGGTATGCTATGCTGCCACTGATCCAGGAGGAGGTGGTAGAGCACTACCACTGGCTGACGATGCAGGAATTTACCGACATTGTCGCCATCTCGCAGGTGACACCCGGTCCGATCGGGATCAATAGTGCCACCTATATTGGTTATACCGTCACGGGAGGGAGTGTGTTCGGCTCTGTTGCGGCCACGCTGGCGGTGATGTTTCCCTCCTTTGTCCTCTGCTTCCTCATCAGTCGTGCCTACAGGCGCTTCATCGACAATAAGCATGTGCAGGGACTCTTTGTCGGTATCAGACCGGTGACGGCAGGTCTCATCGCCTCCGCTGCTCTGCTCCTGATGACTCCGGATAACTTCATTGACGGCTGGAGTATCGTCCTCTTCCTCGTCTGTCTCGTCTGTATGCTCAAGCGATGGGTCCATCCCATCCTGCTGATGATCCTCTCCGGACTGGCCGGGTATCTCATTTATGTATAAGAGACCTTTGCATAATATCCCATCTGCAGCGTCACTTTCAAGATTCGGGCTTGGTTATGTGCGTAAGCACACTCCCCTCGCCCTCACTCTCAGTTCCTTGCATCTGTGGTATTCTGCAAACTTCCTGCCGAAAAAGCGCTGCTTTTTCGGCGAAAGACCATTTTGCAAAGGTCTTGTATAAAAGAAAAAGGCCTCTGCAACTGCAGAAGCCTTTTCTCATAGTACGCCGCTGTGCTTACTTGCCAAAGCGACCGATGAGCTTCAGGGCAGTGACGGCTGCCTCGATGCCCTTATTGCCGTGCTTGCCACCGGAGCGGTCAGTCGCCTGCTCCATGGTATTGGTGGTGAGGACACCAAAGATGATCGGCACGTCAATGGTGTCGGCATTGAGCTTGCCGAGATTGACGGCAACCGCTTGACTGAGATAGTCGAAGTGGGGTGTCTCACCCTGGACGATACAGCCGATTGCGAGGATCGCATCAAGCTCCTCTGTCTGGAGCATTCGGTTGCAGCCGTAGATGAGCTCAAAGCTTCCGGGTACATACTCCACGAGGAGATCCTCCTCTCGCACGCCATACTCCTTGAGCGTGTCGATGGCACCCTGCGCCATACTATTGGTGACCTGATCATTCCACTCCGAGACAACGAGAGCGACTCGCTTGCCCGTCGCATCGGGGATGGTCGTGGGGTCGTAGTTACTGAGATTGGTTGTAGACATTTTACTTTATATACTCTTTGGTTTACTCAAATCTTAGGACCTGCGCCGGGTGGATCTTACCGATTACCCGTGTGGGGATCAGCACCAGGAGCAGAATGGCAACGACGATGATGAGATTGGTGAAGAGAAGGGTCTCCCAGCGGATCTCCATCGGCACGTAGGCGGTGTAGTACTGTGAGGGGTCGAGCTTAAGTGGCTTCCAGGTCATCTGTATGCCGGCAAGAAGCAGCGCAAGAGCATTACCCCACAGCACCCCTCGCCCCAGCACGAATGCCGATATGTGGAGGAATACCCTCCGCAGAGACCTATCCGACTGACCGAGCGTCTTCAGGAGGGCGATGGCGCGCACCTTCTCCAGCACAAGGACGATGATGCCGGTGATCATCGTGATGCCGGCGACGATGATCATCAGTGCAAGAATCATATAGACATTAGCGTCTAAGAGACTGAGCCAGCTGAAGATACCGGGGTAGAGCTCCTCTGAGGTGAACATCGTGTAGCGCTCCTGATACTGCCCGTTGCGGGCCGCTAAGTAGTCAAAGCAACGATCAAAGACGGTCCCCACCTGCTTGTGGTCGGTCAAGTGGATCTGCACGCCACCCACTTGGTTGCTGCCGAAGCCGGCAACGGACCGAACCAGCCGAATATCGCCTACCAGCAGTGCTTGATCGTACTCCTCAAACCCGGTGTAGAATAGTCCGGTCACTGTGAGACGTCGCACCTTGAAGCTCTCCCCATCCGTGAAGTAGGAGAGGCAGCGATCGCCCACCTTAAGGTCAAAAAGTCGTGCCAGCGTTGTTGACATCAGCACCTCCTCATCCGACTCACCCCTAAAGCCCGGGATCTCTCCCTCCACCATATACTTTGCGAAGAAGTCGGCATTAAAGAGTGAGTCCACGCCATGGAAGGCGACTGCACGGAAGGTGGAGTCGACCTTAATCAGGCTCATCTCATCGGCAAAAGTATAGACAGCTGCCTTGGGGTCATGGCTCCGGGCGATCGCCGTCAGGCTGTCGGTCAGTCCCTCTGGGAGATCCAGCGGTACAGTGTACCTATTGAATGTATTGTCCGGGTTGGAGATCTTCACACTGCCGATAAAGCCATCGATCTTGCTCCGTATCTCCTGCTTGAAGCCGTCAATGATGAAGAAAGAGATCAGTATCAGCAGGATCCCCAAGGCGATCCCTATGGTCGAGACCTTCACCACCGGTCGCAGCCGGGGCTTCTCACTCTCGCTGTAGAGAAATTTCCGCGCAATACTTCGCTCCAAGCTCATAACTTAGTACTCGTAACTCAGCACGCCACCCTGTCGCAGCATCTCATGAGAGATCCTGTGGCGCTTGAGCGACTTGCCATTGAAGCGGATTCCCTTGACATAGCTCTTCGCATCCCGAGGAGCTCCCTCAATCACCAAGCGGTCGGAGCCATACCAAGTCGGGTCAAGCCGAATTGTGATCCGGTCAAAGGTGGGTGCCGTCAAGGCATACTCAGGTACGCCGGGTACATCGGGGTAGAGACCCATCATGGAGAAGACTGCCCAAGCGGACATCGTCCCGGTATCGTCATTCCCTGGGATCCCATCGGGAGACGTGTGGAAGTGCTTCGCCAGCAATTCGCTAACTAAGTGCTGTGTCCTCCACTCCTCGCCGCTGAAGTAGGTGAAGAGGTAGGGATAGGCAATGTCCGGCTCATTGGAGGGGTCGTAGTGTCCATCATCGAAGACGCTCTGCAGGTGACGGACAAAGGCTTTTCGCCCACCGTGGAGACGGACCAGCCCGGGAATGTCGTGGGGAACGAAGAAAGCGTAATTCCATGCGCAGCCCTCGTGAAATCCGGGATTGGGCTCAAAGTCCTTCCCCAGCTCAGGGTCGTAGGGCGATAGGAAAGATCCGTCCGGCAGCTTAGGTCGAAGCGTCTTTGTCTCCGGATCAAAGTAGTTCTTATAGCCGAGGCTCTGCTTGTAAAAGCGTTTTGCCTCCTTTTTCTGTCCAAGTGAGTCGGCGAGGATGCTCAGTGCGTGGTCTGCCACGTAGTACTCAAGGGCATGGGAGACAGAGTTGTCGTACTTTCCTCGCAGAGGTACGTAGCCGAGCCGGAGGTAGTCATTGTTGTCGCTCCTTAGGAGATTTGCCTCGCTCGGCAGGGTGGCAGACTTAACCATCGCCTCATAGGCGGTCTCTATGTCGTACCCTCTCAGCCCCTTGAGCCACGTGTCGACGATCACCGGTATGGCGGGGTCCCCCTCCATCGTAAGCGTCTCCCGCCCGATCAGTTCCCAGCGAGGTAGCCAGCCCCCCTCGCGGTACATATCAATCATCGACCGAACCATATCGAGCTGCCGCTCCGGATATGCCAGCGTCATCAGCTGATGGACGTTGCGGTAGGTGTCCCATAGAGAGAAGATGGTATACCGGTCGTGTGCCGTCTGTCCCACGCTGTCGCTCTCCATAGTCGGGTACTGACCATTGACATCCTGGAGGATGCTTGGCTGAATCATCGTGTGGTAGAGTGCAGTGTAAAAGACCCTTCGCTGCTCCTCAGTACCGCCCTCTACGGTGATGCGGCTCAGCTCCCTCTCCCAGCTTGAGGAGGCACGCTCCCGAAGGTGAGCAAAAGAGAGTTTCGCCGTCTCCGCCTCCATATTTTGCCAAGCGTTCTCAGTGCTGACGAAAGAGACGGCAAGTCGGACTTCGATCGACTCCTCCTCACTTGTCTCGTAGGTGAAGTAAGCGCCTATGTCGTCTCCGGCAATCTCCCGTCCATACTTTGTGTAGACTTTATACCTGCCGGCGTGTTGGTCCCACTCCGCCTCGGCAGTCATCGGGCGCTGATGCTTCCACCAGCCGGTCTGCTTTGGTGCTTTGGACACACGGAGGGCAAAGTAGATCGGATAGACCGCCTGGGGAACATCGTAGCAGAAGTTTCCCAGCAGCTTCATCCCCTCGATCTCAGTCGCGCTCTTTCGCCTAAGGAAAGCCCCCGACTCATTCGTCAGCCCTTCACCGAGATTGAGCAGCAAGTGACTCTCCCCGGCGGGGAAGGTGAAGCGACTCACTCCGGTCCTTAGAGTGGAGGTGAGCTCTGCTGAGATGCCGTAGCGATCAAGCCGGACGGCATAGTACCCCGGCTCGGCGCGCTCCTCACTGTAGGCGGTCCCATACTTGTGGTAGTCCGGCTCGAGCGACCCGGTCGTCGCCATCAGCAGGAGGGAACTCATATCCGGGCAGCCGACGCCGCTCAGATTGACGTGCGCAAAGCCGGTGAGGAATGAGTTGGTCCACTCATATGGTGTACTCCACCAGCGACTATCTTTGTCATAGGTATTGCTGTCCGAGCCCATGACATTGAAGGGTGTGACAGACATAATCCCCCACGGGCACCGGGCACCGGGATTGGTGGTGCCAAAATTGGTGGTCCCGATGAAGGGATCCACATACTCCACAAGGCGCTCCTGCCCGTGGGCAAGAGCGCAAAGGAGGGAGAGTAGGGTGGCAGCGAGGGCCGCGACACTCTTATGCATAGATAGAGGCGATCAGTCGTCCGAAGAGCTTCGTCATACGGTCCGAGGCTGCATCAGCTGCCCGGATCACATCATTCTCATCATTAACGTACTCGGGGTCGTTATTGAAGCACTCGTTGGTGATGCAGGACATCCCGAAGACGTGCATCCCGCAATGCCGGGCCACGATCACTTCCGGTACCGTGCTCATACCGATGGCGTCCCCTCCGATGAGGGATAGCATACGGCACTCGGCAGGCGTCTCGTAGGAGGGACCTGTCCAGCCGACATAGACCCCTCTCTGGAGTGAGATCCCCAGCTCACCTGAGAGTCTCTCAGCCTCGTGGATCAACCCCCGATCGTAGGGGCGAGTCATATCAGAGAAGCGGGGACCAAAGGCATCAATATTGGGCCCGATCAGAGGATTGGGGAGCCAATTGATGTGATCGGTGATGATCATCAGATCACCCACGTGGAATGAGGTGTTGAGTCCACCTGCAGCATTGGACACAAAGAGGTACTCAATGCCTAAGAGGTGGAAGACACGTACGTGGAAGGTGACCTTATCCATCGGATAGCCCTCGTAGTAATGAAAGCGCCCCTGCATAGCGATCACCGGAGCACCATCCAGCGTACCTATGATCAGATTGCCCTTGTGTCCCACCGCCGTGCTGACGGGGAAGTTGGGGATATCCTTGTAGGGGATTACCTTAGCATTCTCTATGCGGTCGGCGAGCTTTCCGAGCCCGCTTCCCAATGTGATCGCCACCTTTGTCCCCTCCGGTACAAATGGGCGGAGGTAATCGGCGGCTGCCTGATAGTCTTGTAGATTCATCTCTTGAGTATTAAATGATTATACAGCTACACCGCTGCGACGGAAGAGCTCCTTGGACACCTCCTCGAAGCGCCCCCTGATCTCTCTCTCCCGGTATGACGCGGTGTCTCATCAGCACCTTTCCATCGACGATCGTCGTATCAATGACGTCTCCATTGGTAGCGTAGACGAGGTTGGAGATCAAGCTGTGTGTGGGCGTCATATCAAGTCGGGAGAGGTCGACAAGGCAGACATCGGCAAGATAGCCCTCCTCTATGCGACCACTCTCCAAGCGAAGGATATCCGCCCCGATACGAGTAGCGCTGTCGAAGAGATCTCCCGCCTTATTCACCGTTGGGTCTCCGCTCCAGCTCTTTCCCATAAAGGAGGCGCACTTCATCGCCGTGATCATGTCGAGGTTATTCGAGCTGGAGACGCCATCCGTCCCCAGTCCCACACGGACACCCCGGCGGCGCAACTCTTCGTATCTGAATTGGCTCCCCGAGGCGAGCTTCATATTTGAGGCAGGATTATGCACCACGCTACAGCCGTGGTCGGCCAGCATCAGGATCTCCTCGCTGTCGAACCAAAGTCCGTGCGCCAGCACAAGGTTGTCCGACAGCACACCGATCTCCTTGAGGAAGCGAACCGGTGTCGTGCCGTACTTCTCGCAGCAATCGCGCCACTCGGTGTAGGTCTCCGAGAGGTGGAGGTGCACGAGGAGTCCATTGGCCTTGGCAAAGTCGGATCCATACCTGAGCTGCTCAGCCGATACCGTATAGATGGCGTGAGGACCGACCGATAGCTGCACCCTGTCGGAGAAGGTGTTGAAGAGCTTGAGATACTCCTCCAGTCGCTTCCGGTCCAGTGCTGCCCGCTCCTCATCCCATCGGTCAAAGAGGGTATAAGAAAGGTTTGCTCTCAGACCGCTCTCCTCCACTGCACGAGCCGTCCCCTCGGGTAGGGTGTACATGTCAAGGAAGGCGGTGGTGCCACTCTTGATCATCTCGAGGGTGGCTACACGAGCGCCCCAGTAGATGTCCTCCTCCGTGAGATGAGCCTCCACGGGCCAGATCATATTATTGAGCCAGTCCATCAAGTTAAGGTCATCGCCATAGCCACGGAAGAAGGTCATCGCCGAGTGGGTGTGACCATTCACAAAGCCCGGTATGATTGCCAGCCCGTCCCCCTCAATCAGGTCAGCCTCAGGATGGTCAGCCGGGGAGACGGAGCCGATCTTAGAGATCCGACTTCCCTCAATCAGTACATCTGCCCTCCGACGGTCATCGGAGGGCAGGAGTACATTTTGGATAAGTAGTGAGGACATAGATTACTTGTGACCGAAGCGGGCGTAAAACTCCGCCACTGTCTCAATGCCGTTGTAGAAGTTGGTCAGGGGGAAGTTCTCATTCGGTGAGTGAATGCCGTCAGATCCAAGACCGAAGCCCATAAGGATTGTCTTCGTCTGAAGAATCCGCTCAAAGAGGATCACCACGCCGATACTACCACCGCTATGGTAGGCGATGGGACGCTTGCCCCAGACAGCCTCAAAGGCATCCTCTGCCACCTTGTAGGCTGGCAGGTCAGTCGGGCAATTGTACGCATCGGTACCGCTCAGGTTCGTCACCTTGACGCGCACGGTATCCGGAGCGAGCTCCTTGATATAGGGCTCAAAGGCAGCAATGATCTTATCCTTATCCTGATTGGCTACAAGTCGTGTAGAGATCTTGGCGGTCGCCTTGGCGGGGATGATCGTCTTTGCGCCCTCACCGGTGTACCCTCCGTAGATACCACAGACATCCAGGGCAGGTCTCCAGCTGTTGCGCTCGTAGGTGACGTAGCCCTCTTCGCCCTGTACACCGGGCACGCCGATCGCATCGGAGTAGGACTTGTCATCGTACGGGATCTGAGCCACCTGCTTGTGATCCTCCTCCGTCATATCGATCACGTCATCGTAGAATCCCGGGATCGTCACCTTGCCCTTCTCGTCGTGGAGCTTGGAGATAATCTTCGCCAGCTCGTTGATCGGATTGGCGACGGCACCGCCATAGTGACCGGAGTGGAGGTCGTGGTTCGGACCACTCACCTCTACCTCCCAGTAGCACATACCTCTCAGACCGGTGGTGATCGACGGCACCTCGTTACTTACCATATCGGTATCGCTAACTAAGATCACGTCACAGGCGAGGAGATCCTTGTGCTTCTTCAGGAAGCTCTCCATATTGATCGATCCGATCTCCTCCTCTCCCTCGAGGAGTACCTTGACGTTGCACTTCACCAGACCCAGCTCGAGGGCAGTCCGCAGTCCCTGTACCTGTGTGGAGGACTGTCCCTTGCAGTCGTCCGCTCCGCGGGCTACGATCAGACCATCCTTGATCACCGGCTCGAAGGGATCCGGCTGATTCCACTCATCGAGTGGCTCTGCCGGCATCACATCGTAGTGTCCATAGACGAGCACCGTGGGGGCGTCCTCGCTATACTTCTTCTCTGCAAAGACTGCAGGGTGTCCTCCCGTCGGTAGGATCTCGACGCGATCCATACCGATGCTCTTGAGGATCTCGCTCCAGCGCTCGGCGCAGCGTACCATATCCTCCTTGTGGGATGACTGTGAGCTGACGGAGGGGATGCGGATGAGTGAGAATAGATCCTCAAGGAAGGCATCCTTATGCTCCTCGATAAACTTCTTGATTTCCGGATTTGTGGCCATAGTGGTTTACGTTGTACTCGGCTCGGGAGATCGTAGCAGAGCCGAGGGGGTGTCTATTATATACGTGTAGGTGCTATTGGATCTCCGAGGAGTAGCGACATAAAGAGGTCATTGACCGGCGCTCTCCGCCGCACCTGTCCTCAAATTTACCCTTTTCCTCCTTTCCTCACAAATATTTGTCTCGAAATGTGATGTGATCTCATCCCCCCTTGTGTGAGAAAATTCGCTACCTTTGTGACACGTATCAACCACCAATTAGACAAGATTATGATCCCTTCCCACTTACGTACGCTTCTGCTGTCTATCTCAGTGCTCCTGCTGCTGACCGTCTCGGCCCGGCTCTTCGCTCAGAGCCCATCGGACCAGTATGAGTGTCTCTACAGGTATCACTACAGCGGTCCGACCACTTCCTCAGAGGACAATGAGAGCGGATTGGACGTTATGGTCACCATTATGAGTGCCCAGGAGCAGCATAACGAGAGTCTCCCTCAGAAGCTCTCCACGCTGGTGATGCTCCGGATGGGAGACCAGCGTAGCTACTGTCGAGACTATACTGCTTATCGGGTGGACTCCCTGATGGCCGAGACCACCCGACCGGATAGTCTCCTGCAGAGTCTGCAGATGGCTGCGGTGGACAATCTCTTCTACTTCGACCCCTGCGTCACTATGGATCTGGGGCGTGGAGAGATGACGCTTATGGAGACGATCCCACTCTCCTACTACACCTACACCGAGCCGATGATGTCGATCGACTGGACGCTCTCCGAGGAGACGAAGGAGGTGTGTGGCTATAGCTGCAAGACCGCCACGGGTAGCTATGGCGGACGGACCTGGGTTGTGCGGTACGCTCCCGGGATCCCCTCCGCCTTTGGTCCATGGAAACTCCACGGATTGCCCGGTCTGATCCTCGAGGCAGAGGATACCGAGGGAATGCATCACTTCACGGCGGTTCGCTTTGCTAAGGCAACAACTCCGCTACCGGAGCCGGACCGCTCCATGGCGATCCGGACTACCCGTCAGGATTTCATCAAGGCAAAGTCGCGTCAGACTGAGATCCCTATGGACGGTATCACCGAGATGACTGTCAGGAGGAATGACGATGGTCAGAGAGTCGTTATGATCAATGGCTTTACGCTTCGACCACTTGTCTCCAAGATCCAACCACTGGAGCTGAAGTGATGAGACCCCGCTGCTGCTTACTCTCGCTCCTACTTCTCCTTTGCTCGCTCTCACTTCTTGCACAAGAGTATAAGCTCGCCGGTCGTGTGACTGGTGCTGAGGGCGAGGCGGTCGTGGGCGCCCGGGTGACTCTCAGCCACGAGGGGCAGATCCTCGCCTTTGCCTTTACTCGCAAGGGGGGCAATTTCACCCTCACATCCGATCGCTGTTACCCGAGAATGACGCTCTCTATCAGTCATCTCTCGTACGAGACGGACAGTATCTCGCTGACGCCCGACCGTCACGAGGTGACGCTCCGTCTCTCTCCGCGTGTCTCACAGTTGCAGGAGGTGACGGTGGAGGCCTACCCGATCATTGAGCGGTCGGATACGCTCACCTATCTCCTCCGCTCCTTTACGGAAGCTGGGGACTACACCTTAGAGGATGCAATCAAGCGTCTGCCCGGTGTGGAGGTGGACCCCAAGGGACAGATCAGCTATCTCGGCAAGGCGATCAGCCACTTCTATATCGAGGGAATGGATCTCCTCGGCGGGCAGTACCACAAGGCGACACGAAACCTCGATGCTACAAAGGTGGCCTCAGTAGATGTGATGAGGCACCATCAGGATCGGAAGATAGATAAGGACGTGCCAACGAATGACGTGGCGCTGAATGTCCGGCTGGAGAAGGATGCGAAGAGCCGCCCCATTTGGTCGGGGAGTGGAGCGATCGGCTATGGGGGTAGGGTGCGGTACGACGCCTCGCTCTCGTCAATGCTCTTCGCTCACTCTATGCAGTATATGGCGCTGCTATCGGGAGGCAATCAGACGGAGCGTGCTCGGGATGATGCTCTGGATCTGATCGTGAGAGGGGACCCGCCTTCTGCTCTCGCGGAGCGAGTGATCGGCGAAGCCGCTGCATCCACGCCCCCGATCGATCGTGAGCTCTACCTCAGTCCCCTTGACCTCTCCGTCTCCGGATCGGTCCTCCGCGTCCTCACGGATGATCGGCAGCTCCGTGTGCAGGCACGCTATGGACGTAGCTCTACCGGCTACGGCTATGCGATAGAGAGGCACTTTGCCGATGGGACGGTGATCAGCGAGGAGAGCAATCCCACCGCTCTTGTCCATCTGCCGGGCGTGGAGATAGAGTATCGGGACAATCAAGAGGGCTACTTCTTGAGTAATTGCTTCGTCCTCGGGGGAAAGATCTCTGATGACCAACTGCCAACCATGCTTGGCGGGGGCGGATCCCACTTTGTGCAAAAGCAGTCTCGTGGTCTCTCTCTCCTCGATGAGATTGCCTACAGCCGCCGTCTCGGGGCCCGAAACCACCGAGTGGAGGGGCGGGTGAGTCTCGTGACGATTCCGGATCAGTGGCTGGGTATTGGCTCAGCCGATGAGGTCTCGCTTCGACAATATGCCCAGGGGGGATCCATCGGGGCGAATGCTACCTATACGCTCAGTGAGACAAGGGGGGCGCACAGGCTCTCCGGCACCTTGGGGCTGACCTCCTCTGGTGACTATGTGGAAACCTATCAGGAGCGGGAGGGTGCCGAGCGTACCGCCCTGAATGACCTCGATGTGAGCACCACCTCCCTCGGGCTGTCAACAGGCTACACTTATACTCGTCCGCGTGGACTTCGCTGCGTTTTAAATGCCACGCTTGCACTCTCAGGCAACTACCTCTCGCTCCGCAATAGCGGGGACCGACCTATCAAGCTCTCCCGTCCGCTCTTTACCATCAACCCCTCTCTTTCGGCAGACTTTGCGCTGAGTCCCTTTTCCGAGGTCAGCCTTGGCGCCAATTACAGTAGCGGCTATGGTGGCGCTGCCTCCTTCCTCTCCGCTCCGATCCGTACCGGACTGACGCAGACCACCACCGGCTCCGGGACACTCTCGGAGAGCTCTATGATCAGTGTGACTGGAGACTACCGCTTCAGTCAGCCGATGAGGATGTGGTTTGTCCGGCTCAGTGGGGGCTACACCCGGATCCGGAGCAATACCCTCGCGACTCAGACGATAGAGGAGGACATGATCGGCACCGGTGCGCTGGAGACCGATAACACCTCGCACCTCTACAATGGTGACCTCACGGTGACGAAGCGCTTCCACGCCTATAAGACTGCCCTCCGGCTCTATACAGGCGTCTCCCGTGCCGACTATCGGGTGATGCAAAATGAGGTGCTCCTCCCCTACAGCTCCACTACGATGTATGTCACCCCGGAGCTCTCAACCACGCCTATACGAGGACTGGAGCTCTCCTACGCGTACAACCTCAGTCGCACGATGATGAGCTTCGGCGGCTCCTCCGCTCAGCCGGTCATCTCCTACGGCCACCGCGCCGCTGTGAGTGTACCGCTACTGTGGGGTGTGGTCTGGAGGACAAATTGCCGGGTCACGACTTACACTGCATTTGAGGGACCGGACCGGACGTTCCCCCAACTCAGTACAGCGCTCTCGTATCGTCAGAAGTCATTTTCGGTCGATCTCCGGGTGCTCAATCTGCTCAACCACCAGTCCTACCGCTACCTCACCTTTGACACTGTTAATAGGTACGCCTATCGGTACGACCTTCGTCCGAGGACCATTCTCCTCTCTCTGCAGCTCTCCCTCTGACATGCGGACATATGGAGACCTTTGCATAATACCCCATCTGCA
>NZ_KV793740.1:0-22585 GCF_001808555.1 Porphyromonas sp. HMSC065F10 | reverse complement strand
TTCGGCGAAAGACCATTTTGCAAAGGTCTTATATGGCGAAATAGACCGCCTGAACGCTAAGCAACCTTCTTCACCGACTTAAGGAAGAGGTTGATGCAGAAGAAAAGGATTAGCAGCCCATCACAACAAAGATCCTTGGCCCCGAAAAGGGACCAAGGATCTTTGTCGAAAAGCCTTAGCTAATGAGTGCAGATATTACTTCTGGAGCTCTGCGAAGCAGTAGCTGTAGACGAAAGAGGCGCTCTTGTCGATGATCGGGCACATCACCACATCGTTCTCGATAAAGGGCACATCCTTGCGGAAAGCTTGGAAGAGTTTTTGCAGCCTCGGCGAGGTCTTCTCCTGATTGCCTTCGAGCTGTAGAGCCTGAGCAGCATTCAGCAGCTCGATGCCAAGGATAGCGTAGAGGTTGTCCAGGAGAGGAAGCATCTTCGTGGCAGCATTGGCACCCATCGAGACGTGATCCTCCTGACCATTGGAGCTGACGATGCTGTCGGAGGAGGCAGCAAAGCAGTACATCTTATTGCGGCTGACCATAGCAGCAGCAGCGTACTGAGGGATCATAAAGCCTGAGTTGAGACCCGGATTGGCCACCAAGAACTCCGGCAGACCCTTTAGCCCAAGGATCAACTGGGCGGTACGACGCTCAGAGATATTGCCCAGCTCTGCCATAGCGACTGCCAAGAAGTCCATCACGAGGGCGATAGGCTGACCATGGAAGTTGCCACCGCTGACAATCAGATCGTCATCAGGGAAGATCGTGGGATTGTCGGTGACGGAGTTGATCTCACGTGTGATCACCTCAGAGACATAGGTGAAGGAGTCCCACGAAGCTCCGTGTACCTGCGGAATACAACGGAAAGAGTAGGGGTCCTGTACCTGCGGCTTTGCCTTCTGCTGGAGGGCACTCTCCTCAAGGAGCGTCCGCATCTGGCGAGACACCTCTGCCTGTCCGGGATGAGGACGAACCTCATGGAGCTGAGGGATGAATGGCGCCTGTAGGCCATCAAAGGCCTCAAGTGACACCGCACCGATCGCTGTGGATGCATAGAGGGCGCGACGACACATGATGAGGGCATATACGGCATGGGAGCTCATAAACTGAGTGCCATTGAGCAGCGCCAGACCCTCCTTGCTCTTGAGGGTGATGGTCTTGATGCCTGCGTCCTCAAAGGCCTTGTGTGAGCAGACCTTCTCACCCTTGTAGTACACCTCTCCCTCACCGATCAGCGGGAGGAAGAGCTTGGCGAGAGGTGCTAAGTCGCCCGAGGCACCGAGGGAGCCCTTATCGTAGACGATCGGGGTGATGTCGTGATTGAGCATATCGATGATGCACTGGACCGTAGCCACCTGCACGCCGCTATTACCCAGCGAGAGGGCGTGTGCCTTGAGGAGTAGCATGATCTTCACGATCGGAAGTGGCACCTCCTCCCCATAGCTGCAGGAGTGACTCTTCACGAGATTCTCCTGTAGAGCGGTCAGGTCATCGGATGGGATGCTGATGTTGCAGAGTGATCCAAAACCGGTGGTGATGCCGTAGAGAGGACGTCCGGCGGTCTTTACCTTCTCATCCAGGTAGTCGCGACACTTCTGGATACGCTGCTTAGCAACTTCTGAGAGCTTGTACTCGACGGACTCGGCTGTGATGAGTCGCTCGATCTCCTCAATGGTGATGTCCTTCTCACCGACTGAGTAGGTGAGATGCTCCTTGGTGCAGTAGGGGACTGATTTTAGTTTCATAAAATTGTGGTGTGGTTAGAGATTCTGATAGACGTGAGCCAGGATCTTCTGCTCTGTCTCATTGACCTTTCTCTCAAGCTCAGCAGCGCGGTCAGCATGCTCCTTGACAAAAGTCTCATCCTTGATCGATCCGAGGTTGATACGGACGTTGAGGAGTGCACCGATCACCGCATAGCGGCAGGCCATCATGGCGCAGCAGGCATCCGTGATAGAGTTTTGATTCCCCTTCATGATCACCTTCTCGATCAGAGGCATCAGCTCAGCGGCTTTCTCGGCAACCCTCATCGGCACGTCGGCAGCGATCTTAGTGCCTCGCTGGATCTCAGCGGAGCGTGCTGCCTTCTCCTCCTCGGTCTCCTTGGGCCACTTGAAGGCTGCAAAGACGACATTGAAGGCATCGCTATCCTTGTCGACAGCCTCGAGTAGCTCCTTCTGTATCTCAGAAACGCGAGAGACGATCTCGCGCATCTCCTCCTCGACATCGGCATACTTCTTCTTGCCTATGGTGAGGTTGCCTACCATAGAGGTGAGAGCAGCAGCGATGGCGCCATTGAGGGCTGAGACACTGCCTCCACCGGGTGCGGGAGAGTCACTCGCCAGCTCATCGATGAAGCCGGCAACGGTCATATCTATTAGTTTCATTATAAATGTAGTCGGTTAGTTGTGGTAAGGGATCCCACCCTTGACAGTGGTCTCCACGATATTCATCCCAAAATGATAGGATAGGAACTTGTATGAGGGGTAGCGTAGGATCACTACATCGCCTGCCTTGCCCTCCTCGATCGACCCGATCTCATCCTGCAGTCCCAGAGCGGTCGCTGCATTGATGGTCAGGGCTGTGACCGCCTCCTCGACACTCATATGCATATAGATGGTTGCGAGGGCGATCATCAGTGGTATGGAGCAGGAGAAGCAGCTGCCGGGATTGAGATCAGAGGCGAGAGCGACAGCACAGCTTGCATCAATCATCTTGCGTGCAGGAGCATAGTCGTCCATGAGAGAGAAAGCGGTCAGCGGCAGTAGCGTAGACACGGTATGACTCTTCGCCATCTTGTCGATGTCCTTGTCGGAGATCTTGAGGAGGTGGTCTGCTGAGAGGCAACCGAGATCAGCCGCCAAGCCGGCGCCTCCGAGAGGATAGATCTCATCCGCATGCATCTTCGTGGCAAAGCCCATATCCCGGGCCGCTGTCAGTAGGCGACGGGATTGCTCGAGGTCAAAGACGTTCTTCTCCGTGAAGATGTCCACATTGCGAGCCAGCCCTCTCTCCTTCACGATCGGGAGCATCTCTCGTATGATGAAGTCGATATACCCATCCGGGTCACCCTGATACTCGGGAGCAATGTCATGAGCACCGAGGTAAGTACTGATGACATCGATCGGCTGCATCTCATCCAGCCTCTTAGCCACCTCGAGCTGACGGAGCTCTGTCTCCTTATCGAGACCATAGCCACTCTTGGCCTCCATCGTGGTGACACCCATACGGAGCATAGAGCGAAGGTGAAGCAGTGCCGCCTCTGTCAGCTCCTCCGCAGAAGCCTCTCGAGTGGCCGTGGTGGTGGCTGCGATGCCACCACCCTTCTCCATTATACTCATATAGCTCTCGCCTGCGAGACGCCACTGAAACTCATCCTCACGGAAGCCTCCGAAGACTAAGTGGGTATGTGAGTCCACAAGTCCCGGCAGGACACTATGCCCCTTAGCATCGACTCGCTCCACTCCTGACTCCACAGTGGGGCAGTCGGCAGAGGGACCTGCATAGGCGATCTTACCGTCACGGATCAGTACTGAGGCCGGTCCGGATAACACCCGGATGTCTCGCATCGCCTCTCTACCCCTCCGGGTAGTGCCGGCGACGGTGACCAGCTCACCGATGTTTTCGATAAGGAGATCTCCCCTCCTCTTGTTGTTCTCCATCATCGGCTTACTTTCCTTGCTGCTTGGCGAGCTTATACTCGAGTACTTGGTCCATCTGGAAGTTCTCCACCTGGAGGAAGTCCACAGCCTGCTTTGCCATCTCCTCGAGGTCCATCTCGCCCTCAGCGATCTCCTCCTTGTGGAGGTAGTAGGCGAGGGTCTCCCGGAGTGCTTCCTCAGGGATCATGCCGATAATCTCAGAGCCGACGATCTTGGCACCATAGCGCTTCGCCTCCATGCGGACCATCTCATGAGCGCGATAGATAGCGGTCTTCTTGTAGTTGGTCAGGTTCATCGACACCTGAGACTGATGACGCTCTGTCAGGTCGACACCCATACCCTTGCAGAAGTGTAGTCCTCCACCGATGTGACGAACTCGCTTAGCGATGGCGGTAGCATGGTCGACATTCGGATCGTCAAGATTGACGTTGTACGCGACGAGGAACATACGGGCACCCACTGCAACGACACCGGCAGTGGGGTGAATGTCAGACGGGCCAAAGTCCGGGTGCCACTCGGGCTCGTGGATCTTCTCCTTCATGCCCTCAAATTGTCCCTTACGGATCTTGGCAAGATTCTGTCGCTCAGGAGTAGTGGCGGAGTCCTCATAGAGGAATACAGGGATGCCGATCTCCTCACCGATGATCTTGCCGACCTCCTTGGAGAGCTCAATAGCCTCCTCCTGGGTCACACCCTTGACAGGGACGAAGGGGATCACATCGACAGCTCCCATACGGGGGTGCTGACCGGTGTGGTGATTGAGGTCGATCTTCTTGACTGCGATCTTGACAGCCTCGATGACTGAGGTCTTGAGTGCCTCAGGCTCGCCGACAAGCGTCACGACCATACGATTGTGATCCTCATCATGACTCCAGTCGAGGAGGGTCATCCCCTCAGTGTGCTTAAAGGGCTCGAGGATAGCCTCCATTACCTCCATATTGCGTCCCTCGCTAAAGTTGGGGACACACTCCATGATCTTTTTCATTGTAAGTATATAGTTTGTTTTTAATTGTTTCTTCTTAAAATGTGGACCCTCACTTGATCAGGTCGTTGATGAGCTGATCATCCACCAGCTCGGGCATCGTGATGTGGTAGTAGTCGGAGTGAGTCTCGTTGAACTCCTTCGCCGTGCTTATGGCATTATCATTACGTGCCCAAGAGCGACGAGCCACACCATTGATCACATCCCAGGTCATCGCAGACTTGATGATCTGGTCGGTCTGCTCGGAGCCGTCGAGGAGGAGGCTAAAGCCACCATTGACGGACTTGCCGATGCCGACGCCTCCACCATTGTGGAGAGTCACCATACTCATACCCCGAGCACAATTGCCGGCAAAGCAATTGACTGCCATATCAGCCATGACGTTGCTTCCGTCGCAGATGTTGGAGGTCTCGCGGAAGGGTGAGTCAGTACCGCTCACATCGTGGTGGTCACGACCCAGCATGACGGGCCCGATCTTACCCTCACGAACCATTTCATTGAACTTCAGTGCGATCCGCACCCTGCCTTCGCAGTCCTGGTAGAGGATACGTGCCTGTGTACCGACGACAAGTCCATTCTTCTCCGCATCGCGGATCCAGACGTAATTATCACGATCCTGATAACGTCTATTGGGGTCGATACACTCCATAGCCGCATGGTCGGTGGCTCTCAGGTCCTCCGGCTTGCCACTCAGGCAGACCCAGCGGAATGGACCGTAGCCAAAGTCGAAGAGTAGCGGGCCCATGATGTCCTCCACGTAGGATGGCCAGATAAAGCCTTCCTTGTCGTCTACTCCATTCTTGGAGATCTCCTTGACGCCGGCGTCAAAGACCGCCTTCATAAAGGAGTTGCCGTAGTCAAAGAAGTAGGTACCTCTTGACACGAGCGTCTTGATTGCCTCGAAGTGACGCTTCAGCGTGAGGTCGACCGCGCGTTTGAATTCCTCCCGATCCTTCTCAAGCATCTCGGTACGCTTGTCGAAGTCAAGTGTCACCGGGCAGTATCCACCGATATAGACAGCGTGGCAACTGGTCTGGTCGGAGAGAAGGTCGATGTGGATATTCTTCACGACCGCATACTCCAGCAGGTCGACGATGTTTCCGTGGTAAGCGATAGAGGTGGGCTTCTTGCTCTTCATACCCTCAGCGGCCATCTCAAAGGCCTCCTCCTTGGTCTCCGCAACCAGCTGTACCCAGCCCTGCTCCAGGCGCTGACCGATGCGGGAGGCGTCTACCTCCGCCACGATGGAGACGGCACCGGCAATGTCGGCCGCCTTGGGTTGAGCACCACTCATACCTCCGAGACCGGAGGAGACGAAGAGACGTCCGGCGAGGTTGCCCTCCTCCGGGATGCCGAGCTTCAGACGACCGGCATTGAGCAGGGTATTAAATGTACCGTGGACGATCCCCTGCGGGCCGATGTACATCCAGCCTCCGGCTGTCATCTGACCATAGTTGGCGACACCCATTTCGGCAGCTACCTCCCAGTCGTCCTGGTTATTGTACTCGCCGATCATCATGGAGCTGGTCTCAATGACGCGGGGTGCGTCCTCACGGCTCTCAAAGACTCCCAGGGGGTGACCACTGTGGAGCACGAGGGTCTGGCGCTTAGTCAGGTGCTGGAGATAGTGCATGACGATGCGATACTGCATCCAATTCTGGAAGACCTGACCCATCTCGCCGTAGGTGACCAGCTCATAGGGGTAGAGGGCGATGTCGAAGCAGAGGTTGTTGTCGATCATTACCTGAAGTCCCTTGCCGGCGAGGCACTTACCCTCGTAGTCATCGATCGCCTTGGCAGAGAGGTTGCCGGTCGGGCGGAAGCGATATCCGTAGATGCGACCTCTCTCCTCCAGCTCCTTGAGGAACTCCGGCGCAAGCTCCTTATGGAACTTCTTTGGTATGTAACGGAGGGCATTCCGGAGAGCCACTTCTTTCTGATGCTTTGTCAGTCGGCAGCCTCTGTCGGGGGCACGGCGGATACCGGACTCAAACTTAGGGTATACGGGCAGCGCTCCACCGGGGCAGAGCGCCTCCTCAAACATATTGTTGCTATCCATTAGATTGATAAGGAATGGTGGTGTAAGATTATTTTGTTAGCGGCTCAAATATAACCATATTTTCCCTCTTTGAGCACCATCGTGGCTGCTTTTCCCATCTCCATGCTATTATAGTGCTGTCGCGTGGACTCTGCGAGTAGAAACTATTGTCTAAGAGAATGAGCAAAAGAGAAAAGCATACCCACTCGGATGAGTAGGTATGCCTTTCTCTTAGCTAAATAAGCTGTCTATAACAAAAGAGTGCGCAGGAAGAGAGTCGAACTCTCACCCACATACGTGGACTACCCCCTCAAAGTAGCGCGTCTACCAATTCCGCCACCTGCGCATTATGGTCTGACACCGAACTTGGTGCCCAAGACAGGAATCGAACCTGCACGACATTGCTATCACTAGTACCTGAAACTAGCGCGTCTACCAATTCCGCCACTTGGGCGAGTGTAGCACTATCGGCTTTCGTCAGACCGACGGGCCTGCCTTCCGACCCTGTCCTTTCCGTTTTGTGAATGCAAAGGTAAGAAGACTTTCCGTTTTATCCAATACCTATCCACCTCAAAATCCTTATTGCTTCGCCCGGAGATTCGCATTGTGCTAAAAGTCAAGTACTAACCCTGACAACGAAAATGAGTGAAAAACTCGCTCTTTTATCCTATTGCGCTTGATCATCTCTTTTATCGGTATTAGTGATCTCTTTTATCGGTAAAAGATTTCTCTAATATCGGTATTAGAGCGAGGCTTTATCCCGACTGCTTTTCTGCTCGCAAATCGGTGTGGCATACGCATTATATAGTGGGGTGATGATCCGTGCGAGGCAGCCTGTGCTTCGTTCGGCCCAGTTTACCTTTTTTCTTGACGAAATACCGGGATGACACTTGCCTCTGAAGGGTATTTTCCCTACCTTTGCACTCAGTTAGGTCAGAGGAGGAGTTTTTCCTCTTTTTTGATTTCAAACTTCGACTTACGAACCCGGAAGTGTGGGTGAGTGGCTGAAACCAGCAGTTTGCTAAACTGCCAAACGAGTAATCGTTTCACGAGTTCGAATCTCGTCGCTTCCGCAAGGGTACCTGATTAGGTACGAAAAAAGTCTCCATCGGAATTCCGATGGAGACTTTCTTTTATTGTATCTATTTGCTTCTCAGTCGCGTGATGCCAAGTTGAGGCGGGCAAAGGACTCAGGTCGGTGGAAGTCCGGCTCAGCACTGTGGATAGGCTGCCACGAGGCGAAGTGGGGGATCACAGTTTCGTCACCGCACTTGTAGAAGTTCCCCTCTATGTGGTCGGGGATCTGTGAGCTCCGGATAAGCCCGAGGATGCGCCAGCTGACCTTGACCGAGACCCAGAAGCTCTGGATCCCCTGTCTCTGCTCAAAGACGGTGTCCCTCCGCTCGCTGGCAGCTCGTCTGATCTCCAGGTAGTCCGCAGGGGTCAGTGGCTCGCTCTCCTCCCGACTGAGGCGGTGTGAGGCGTCGCAAGCTCCGATGCAATTGAACTCAAAATTGTAGTACCGATCCTCGCCCGGCATACGGAGAAAAGCCTCCACGCAGCTGTCCAAGTGGACCCGACCTCCGTCCTCCGAGATGGTGGCCTTGAGCCCACGCCCTCGGCTGTAAAACCTTAGGTAAAGACCTGTGTCAGTGTAGGCGAGATCGACGCAGGTCAAGGGCATATACCCGTGCTGTGCAGGCCAGTTATTGGTCATAATGGGCAGCCTAAGCGCCTTCTCCTCCATAAGCACTTCATTGGAGGTGAGGTCTAAGGCGTCCAAGACAGGTAGGAAAGGGATAATAGGTGTGTCGGGTGTCATGAGGAGAAGTGCGATAAGGAATGATGGTCTATTTTTTCTCAACACCATCGCTGCCATAGTGGCGAGCGTAGTGTCGGCAGTAGTCAGAGATAGGGCAGGTCGGGCAGTGAGGGCTGCGCGCAAAGCAGATCTGTCGCCCATGGAGTATGAGCCAGTGGTGGATGCGATTCCAATACTCTCTCGGGATGCGGCGCATAAGCGACTCCTCCACCTTGAGTACGTTATTGGCTGTCTGTGGGACCAGCCCGATGCGTCTGGAGACGCGATAAACGTGGGTGTCGACACCAATCCTTGGCTCTCCGATGATGACGGAGAGGTAGACATTGGCTGTCTTCCGCCCAACCCCCTGGAGACTCATCAGCTCCCTCAGCGTCTCGGGCACTTCCCCGCCATAGTCCTGCACGATCGACTCTGCAGACTGCTTGAGGTAGCGTGCCTTGCTATTGGGGTAGGTGACGCTCCGGATGTAGCTTAGGATCTCCTCCTCTGATGCTCGGGACATCTCAAGGGGCGTAGGGTAGGCGGCAAAGAGAGCGGGTGTGACCATATTGATTCGCTCATCGGTACACTGTGCAGAGAGCAGCACGGCGACCAGAAACTGGTATGGTGTGCAGTAGTGCAGTGCCGTCTGTGGGTGAGGATTGGCAGTCTCAAATCGCTCGATCACCCCGTCTACTCGCTCCTTGATTGTCATCACTTCTCGCTCTGGAATTGGCTGAGGAATCGCAGGTCGTTCTCAGAGAAGAGTCTCAGGTCGTCGACGGTGTACTTCAGATTGGTGATCCGCTCGATGCCCATACCGAGGGCAAAGCCGGTGTAGCGATGTGAGTCTATCCCACAGGCCTCAAGGACATTGGGGTGGACCATGCCGCATCCGAGTATCTCTACCCAGCCGGTGTGCTTGCAGAAGGAGCAACCCTTGCCCCCACAGAGGTTGCAAGATATGTCCATCTCCGCACTCGGCTCGGTGAAGGGGAAGTAGGAGGGTCTCAGGCGGATCTGCGTCTCGGGCCCAAACATCTCGTGGGCGAAGTGGAGAAGAACCTTGCGCAGGTCAGTAAAGGTCACGTGCTCATCAATATAGAGTGCCTCCACTTGGTGGAAGAAGCAGTGTGCCCGCGCTGAGACCGCCTCATTGCGGTACACTCTGCCCGGGCAGATGATGCGGATAGGTGGCTCTTGCTCGCCCATTACACGCGTCTGTACAGATGATGTATGAGTCCTGAGTAGGACCTGAGGATCGTGGCTGACAAAAAACGTGTCCTGCATGTCACGTGCCGGGTGATCGGGAGGGAAGTTGAGAGCCTCAAAGACGTGCCAGTCGTCCTCCACCTCGGGCCCTACAGCGATGCTGAATCCGAGGTGACCGAAGATTCGGATGATCTCATCGCGAACGAGATTGAGCGGGTGGCGACCTCCTGTAGGTATCTGGGCAGCTGAGCGCGATAGGTCGAGGTCTAAGAGCCTGGACGACTCGCTCGCCTGATCCAGAGATGCCCGGAAGGTCTGAAACTTCTCCTCCGTGACCTGCTTCAGCTCATTGATCAGGATACCGATCTCTCGCTTGTCCTCCTTGGGTACGGACTTAAAGTCTGAGATCACCTCATTGAGGGCTCCCTTACGGCTGATATACTTGAGTCGGAGGGACTCGTACTCTTCCTCCGTCGTAGGCTGAGGTAGGACTTGGATCTCCTCCCTCAGCTGCTTGATCTTATCTTGTAACATACGTTCTGCCAATTGAGGGTGCGCTCTATCATTATTAGGACCGATACCCTCATTAATAACGGTTCAGTAGCAAAATTACCTATAAATATTAGAATAACTAAGACTACAGGACGACACCTTGCAGGATTAGTGCGGATGTCGTACCTTTGTAACCATATATTCCAGAGGGGATGACAGGATTTGACAGCATGTAGAGTCGGCCTGTGTAAGCACGTAGTGTAGGTTATCCGGCACTCTAACTCGGGTAGCAAACTTTTTAACTGGCGAAAATAACTACGCTCTCGCAGCGTAAACCTTAGGGTTTACTGCTTTTTCGCTTGAGCAATTGCTCGCGGCGAGACATCACCCAAGGCCCGTGATCCCGAGGTGGCTTGATCAGGTGGTGCTGAAGTATCGGGAAGGGTTGTCGGTGCGTCTCTCATCGGCAACGACACTTAAGAGACTAAGCGTTGGAGTCGGTTGCTCTGTCCTTCCTCCCGCGTCGAAAATCCGATTAGAGCTAAACGTGTAGAAAGCAGTTTGGTTCCATGTTTGGACGAGGGTTCGAATCCCTCCATCTCCACCACTAAAGCCCGCTCATACAAGGTTGCGCCTGTATGAGCGGGTTTCGCGTCTCTTACGGGTTGTTTAGAATGGGGTATAATGGGTAGGACTGGACTAAAAACGGGGTACAAATTTGGGCGTATAGGTCAATATGGTGGGTTGAACAGCCCAATAGCCAATACTTCGGACGTTTTTTGTTCATTCTTTCGCCTTTTCAAATACTCAATGATACGATAAACACAGTCTTACCCCCTTGTGTCGCCAACCATTTTGACAGGGGTGACGTTTTTGGATTTTCCCAAGGTCTCCCGGGTAAAAAGGCGAACACGCCTGTCGGGGTGCTCTTCCTGCCGACCTCCTTAGGGTCATCGGACAGGGGCGCATGTGAAGACCGCTACATAGGAGACTCTCCCGCATCCGAAGGATGCACGCTCCATAGGCATCGGTAGAGGCACGAAGTGCCGATGACCGATGTACGGAGCGTGCACCCCTGTCGGGGTGCATCGTTCACCACTCTTCACAATGAGTGGATAGGCTTCTGTACCGCTCAAATGCGTCACCCCTGACCATCTTGACCTATAAGTCACAAGTTATAGGTCAAAGCTATCGCAAAGGTAGTGCGGAGATTTCGCTTTCCCTATGGTCGGTGCAGTTCGGTTTGTTCGGGAAATCTCCACGCCCTGCTACCTTCTTTTTGCTTGAAAAGACACTACATCTACTTTAACTTATAGAAATAGTAATGTCTCCTATTTCCCAATACCCAACACGCAAGATACGATAGGAGCAAAGGGCAGATAAAGACTCCAGCTGAGTATCAGGCTCTTTGTGGATCGGGATGATTCCACAGCGAGGGTGTACAGCGTTACAAACCTTTTCCAAAGTGGGAATATCCGCATGCCCACTTGTATGCAGACCATCTTTGGTTCCCTCCAAAATATGTTCACCAAAGAGAGCCGTGATGTCTGCCAAGCCCTCACTTCCATACTTTGCTCCCTTCGTTAAGTATCCCCGCCACATAGAGTAAATGAGCCAAGGCTCCTCATCATTGTAAAGCTTCAGCATCCCTCTTAACTTATCGATCATACTTGCCCTAATTGGCATCAAGAAGCCCTCCCTCCGAAGTTTCCTCTGTACCCGAGGGGCCTTATAATTAATAAGTTCAAAAAAGCGATCAAAGCGATAGAGAGCCGAATGCTTTCCCCCATACTTGGTCAGTATTTCCATTACTCCCTTTAGGTAAGAATCCACTAGAAAAAGCCTGCCTGTTTGTCTACAAGCCTCGTGAAAAGATGCCAAACGATCAGCATGGGTCGAAGAGCAAAGAGCAAAAACATACTTGTGTTGCATCAGAATATGGCAGATATTGGTCTTAATAACTGACTCATGAAGAGGAAGCTCATCTCTCCGCCCCAATAGAGTACCCTCAATGATTAGCAGATCCACTTCGCCAATATACTTTTTCAAGGTCGTCATCAACCCCTTCCCAAGATAACCATGCTGGCGGAAGTCCCCCATATATAGGAGCTTTACCCTCCCCACTTCTACCTTCAGCATGTAGGAATCGTAGGCGGAGTGGCTCACCAAGTAGGGCGTGATGATGATTTCTCCCTTGCTCGCCACATCAATGGGGGTACCCACACAATAAGTACGCATTCGCTTAAGCACCGCCAATGACTCCTCTTTGTCTATGTGCCTATCAAGTGCCGTATAGGTGTGTAATAAAAGATCTCTTGATGCAGACCCTATATACTGCGGTACATTCTCAGGAACAAGATGAAAAAGCCCCACGTGATCTGTATGGGAGTGAGAGTAAAAAATGGCATCCGCATCCCTTGTTAATTGCCTCACCTTGCTTCGGCTAAGCTCACAACTTTTACTACCATACAGAGAGCTCCCAAGATCCAGAAACACCTTACAATTGTCCGTAGAAATCTCTATGATGGTGCCTCCGACCTGCTGACCTCCCCTATGTACGATAACCTTCATTCCTTCCCCTTAAACACCTCCCTATCGTATCTCTCATCATTGATTATATCCTGAATATTTAAGCTCTCCACATCGCCATCAAAGAAGAGAAAAGTCACCTCCATATTGGGGTCATGTTCTACAAGATCATAGAAATCTCCTTCCTGTGTCAACGCAGTTGAAAACTCTTTCGCTCCCCACTTATTGTCCACACTCTTAAAAAGCTGACCACCCATTAACTGCTTTGGGGTAGAGCCTCCATTGACAGGCTGTTGATTATTAATGGTAATAACATAAAACTCCACCCTATCTGATATCTCCTCAGGGTGAATACTATGCATTGACATCGGGACTTCCACCCCAAGCATCCTTAAGCTATGGATTACCGAGCAGACTTCCTCTTTATTCATCTCTTTATTTTTATAAAACTCATAGAAGTCTTTGATATGCTTTCGAACACCTGATTCCCCAGAGATGGCTTTGGAGCCATATTTCACCTCAATCACTGCCACCCTATAATATGAATGGCTTTTCTCTCTGGTGATAGCCAAAATGTCAAAACGTCTATTGGTATTACTTTGCACATATTCTATGTCAAAGCAAAACCAATCGGAAGAATCGTTTCGGTTGTTTTGCAGATAAAGATTTGCCTGAGCAATTGCTTCCTTATCCGGCTTCCCATCACTATGGGTTTTGATCTCCTTATAATTGCTCTTTAGTTTATCAAGGGAGATTCGCACCTCCTTACCTGCCTGTTTTCTGCTTCCTTTTGGCTTAAAAAGATTGTCATTGATTAATCCGGTTAATGGTACTCGGGTCTTCTCATCTACTTTGGATATTCTATCGCAATTTAAGTAGAGATTTACATACCCATTTCTCACCCCTAATATCAACTCCTCTTTGTGTTCTTGGTAAAACGCTAGATAGCCCTCAGCCTCAAACTTCGCTGCAAAGTTGGCACTAATTCCTCTCTTATTCATAAATCATTCCTTTTGTTGTTACTTAATCTTGTTACGTTTAATAATATTGTATGCATAGGCAGTGAGTTTTTCTCTAAGACTCTGAGGCCTCACTACCTCTATATCGCCTCCCATTTTCGTCAGCTCCCGCACTAGTTCATTAGTCACAGATAACTGATACTGAAATTCACTGTACTCTTCTGTCTCAGACACCTCCTTTTGAGAAGGGTGCAATGGCAAGTCGCGTAAATATTTACATTGCTTACCATATACACGTATGACCACCTTTTCTGGCTTTACTTTCTCATTAACCCATATGCCTACACTATCCTTGAAGTAGTCCTCCGGGGTAAAATCAAGTGGCAACATGAATGGTATATCGGTAATTGCCACATCCATAATACGGTCAAGAGCTATTACCTTCAAATCACTTTGTCCATCAAACTGTACCAAGAGGTACCATCTTTGGTTATGTACTTTTAGAGCGAAAGGCTTAACCCTATATTTCGTTGCCTCCCTCTTATGGTGTGGCAGGTAACTAACCTCCAATTCAAGATTCTGCTTTAACGCCTCAATCACCACGGGCAGATACTCCACCCCTCCCGGAATTCTCTCTAATACTATCCGATTCGCCACAGTCTTCCCTTCCAGCATTAGATTGCCGATGTTAAAGGAATTGAGCAACCATTGTCGCCCTAAGTCTTTCTGTAGCAAAGAGGATTCATCTATATAGTATTTATAGCCAGAAGTTTTGTCACAGTGAATAGAGATGTTAAACATTTCTTCCACTGCCAAGCGATGCTTATGAAATGTACGCTGATTAAGAGGCTTGCCGTCCGACAGGTGGGAGCGCTCCCAATGCTCCTGAAGCTCCTCAAGCGACATACGCTTATGGAGAAGGAGTTTATTCAAAAGCCATAAATATCGATTGTATGTTGTGCTCAACATCTGTCTGTAATTGACTCATGGTTAGACAAAAACGAATCATTCATCATTACGAAGGCAAAGGTAGTAAATAGCTATGAACATAGTGTTCATATCCACTACAAAATATGCTTTTTGTTTCTGCGTAAATAGATATGAACACTTTTGTCATACCCAGCTTGTACTTTTGCCACATAAATGAATAACTCATTAGTAATATAAGATTATGGCACTAGCTAAAAAAGTATTTCAGCTCCTGATTAGTAGCTGCCTCTTTATCGTAGGCAGTGAAGCACAATCCAGTTATCAGAAGGATTCAATTCTTCAATACCTCCACAAGTCGGGTGAATTTCAGGAAGCCGAAAATAATTATTCACTCTTTGAGTTACGAGGACCGGTCAAATCAGTCTCGTACTTTAGTGGGAAAATTAGTCTTCCTTTTGAGTCAATTACCTTTTATCCCAATGGGAGAATCAAAGAAGTGGAATACTCAGACTGGGGAGGAGAGACCGTGAGCAACGATAGGATGGAGTTTGACAATCAATATAGATTGACCTCCATAACAGGGCATCTATTTGAAGTTCATTTTGCTTATCGCAACAACAGACGAAGTCTCTCCGCCCTTAAAATTTACGACCAAGAAGGAACTCTCTGCAACTACCACTTTCTCTACAATGGAGACGATAAACTCACCACGATAGAACTCTATATGGAATGGTGGTATGACTATGAAACTAAAGACCGACGAAACGAAACTATTCGATACACCATCAAGAATCTTACTAACGATGAGTATGGTAATTGGACCAAAAGAGAGATTCAATCGGATCGTGGGGAGATAGCTTTTGTCACTAGGGCTATCAGATATATTGATCCACCAAGACCCCTCTCCATTGAGAGCGAAACGAGCTTTTTCTGTTACACCATTAACAACTTCGGTTCTATTGACTTATACGAAATTAACAAGCTAACGAGTTCAATAGATAGCTTTATTCCCCCCAGAAGCAGTGAAAAGCCATACTACGGATATAAGGCAATAGAGGTGGTAGGTGAAAGATTATATGTCATCATTTTTACAGGGGCTTGCGGTGCTCCTGGAAATGATTGTGATGTCTACTATTATGATGCTTCAAAAGGGTCTTGGCATTATATCATCACATGTGGCGAGGAGTGTCAGTTTATAGATGGTTGGCTCAAAGCTCCACTTTTCACACTTACAAAGGAGGGCGATTGCACTGCGAATAATGAATATGTTGAGACCATCAAATGGATAAAGTTGTGAAGATAGACTATTAAAATTCGGTTCCATTCGTATATATCATATAGGGAAGTGAACAAAATATCGATTGTTATATCAAACCAAAATGTCAAGAAACTCTCAATATAAAAAACGCGAAATAACCATATCACAGCGCATACCTTTTCGCTCACAGCCTCTGTTCTTTAAATCCGTTAAAGACTACCTCCTCCATCAAGCTATAAAAGGAGCAGAGAGGCTATATGGTACACCCCTTGCAGAGAAGGTACAACAACGCCTTGAATTAGAGGTGATGGAGATGGAGAAGCACAATATTACCACTCAAATTGCTCTACTCTATAACCTCAGAGTTGAAGCAGAAAGGCGAGGGGTGTTTGTGGGGCATGGTAGAGGATCAGCCCCGGGATCATTGTTATTATATGCACTCGGTATTACAGGGATTGACCCTCTAAAGTACAGCCTACTCTTTGAGCGTTTTCTCAATCCCGATACTCCGTCGAAATTGAGGATTGATTTAGAGGTGAGTAGCGGAGGGTGTTTCCCGCAGCGTCGGGAGGGGCACCCCTGCACCCTCTTATATGATTCGGATATACTCAGGATAGGATTGCTCACTTGCTCACACCTCTCAATTATCCAAAATCGCATCACCAACATTGAGAATAAATTGGGAAAGGAGATTCAACTTAGTGATATTCCCACTAACGACGAAGCAACTCTGCAACTCTTTTCCGATGGGGATAAAGAAAAGCCCTATCTTTTTGGAGCATCTCGTATGCGACAAATTTTGAAGGAGTTACAGCCAGACAGTCTTAATGACCTTATGTTTGCCATAACCACCTTATACAGCAAAGGAAAAGACATCATCTCTACCTATATTGCCCGAAAGCAATGCAGAGAGACTATTACCTATCACCACCCAGTAATGGAGCAATATCTCAAAGAGACGTATGGTATGACTCTCTACCAAGAGCAAATAATGCAACTCGCACAAGCTATCGCCAACTTCTCACCAGCGGAGTCTGATACACTTCGGAGAGCATTATACACTCGGCAAAGTAACCAATGTGCAATGATGCAGAGGCAATTTCTTGCTGATGGGCAAGAAAATGGTTACGCCAAAAGAGATCTCGAGAAGATTTGGGGCGACTGGGTAAGAGTTGCTCCCTTTACGGCAAATAAAAGCCATATTGCCAGCAATGCTCTATATGGATACCAAATGTGCTACCTCAATATACGCTGTACTTCTAAATTCTAAGTCTATAATAGGGACTTGCACCATGTACTTGCATTGTAGCCAAGCCTCTCTTCGAGTGCTGATGCATTCTGAGATGTGGTGGTCGTTCAAAAAAGGAGTACTTTCAAAATTGGATAGTAAGATGTAGACGTACTTTTTACGCTATCTAAAGTACTCTGACTTGGCCACGCTTTGGCTACTGTACTTTTGGGTGTGTGTTCAATGAATTATGGCATAATGAATTAAGTGGTGTGGTTCATAATCCTCCATCTTCATGCAGAAAGCCCGCTCATGCAAGGTTGCGCCTGTATGAGCGGGCTTTTATGCGTCCAAATAATACCGGGGGTTGCACTCTGTCGGATATGCTTCTGGGCTAATACTTTGACAGGAGAGGGGCATTATTAATGGAGGTGACTAAATAAGGATTCCTCTGGTCCTGAGTGGGGTCAGGATCAGAGGAATGTGTGTCTGTAAGATGACTAGTCGCTGCCTCGTCACTCGCCCATTGCAGCTCGAGTAGCGTCAGCTAAGTGACCCCGGGGAGAATCGAACTCCCATCTAAAGTTTAGGAAACTTCCGTTCTATCCGTTGAACTACAGGGCCTATTTTGCTTATCTTTGCGTGCAAAGGTACGATAAAAAGAGGTATTCCCTATAGATTTCTTTTCCGAAATGAATCAAAGTAAGGTCTCTAAGCGGGTGTGGATGTGGATCACCATCCTGATCATCTGCATCTTAGCTGCTCTCTCCTGGTGCTTCTATCGTATCACCGGGATGACCTCATACAATATGGACGGGGATGCGCCTGTCTCGCTTTACGTCTATCCCGGTGATGACTGGGGGACGGTCGCAAGCAAGCTCGGGGAGACCACTTCAGTGAGGCATAAGAGAGATCTTGCTCTCGTCGGCTCGCTTGGGGATGCGCCTTGCGCCGGTCATTACCGGGTACGACCTGACGAGACGACCCTTGGGCTATATCGGATGGTGTCGAGGGGGCTTCAAGCACCGGTTAGGATCACTTTTACCACCACTCGGGAGGTGGGGCAGCTGTGGAGACGTCTGTCGGATCAGCTGATGTGTGACAGCACTGATATAGCGTCAGCAATGACCGACAGGGCTCTGCTGGACTCCTTGGATATACAGGACTCAACACTTGCCTTTCACCTTATCCCCAATACCTACGAGGTCTACTGGACTGACTCGGCAAGGTCCGTTGTCCGTCGGCTGGCTCGAGAGAGCAGGGCGTTCTGGAGCGAGGAGCGTCTCGCCAAGGCTTCTGCGCTTGAGATGACGCCTATGGAGGTGACTACGCTTGCGTCAATCATCAATGAGGAGAGTGCCAAGAGAGATGAGTACCCTGTCATAGCGGGACTCTATCTCAATAGGCTCAAGCGAGGGATCCCTCTGCAGTCTGACCCCACGGTGCTCTTTGCGATTGGGGATCGGTCAATCAGGCGAGTGCTGCATAAGCATCTGGAGGTTGAGTCGCCCTACAATACCTACTTGTATAAGGGACTCCCGCCCGGTCCTATCCGCATCCCATCGGCAGACGCCATCGATGCGGTACTCTCTCCCACCAAGCACGGCTACATCTATATGTGTGCCAAAGAGGACTTTAGCGGGTATCACAATTTCGCAGCCTCTTACTCTGAGCATATGCGAAATGCGAGGGCTTATGCCACAGCCCTTAACGAGCGAAATATTCATTGATCCACTGTCCATATGAAAGTATCCGAATTGATCTCTTACCTTGAGACGCAAGTGCCACTGAGCCTGCAGGAGTCGTACGATAACTCCGGACTCCAACTGGGTGATTCTGACCAGGAGTGTCGGGGGGTATTGCTAGCGATAGATATTACGGAAGAGGTGCTGCGTGAGGCAGTTGAGCTGGGGTGCAATGCGGTCTTTACTCATCATCCGTTGCTCTTCCACAGCCTACGGCGCATCACGACCGAGACATATATAGAGCGATGTGTCGCTTTTGCTCTCAAGCACGATCTCGTCATCTACAGCTCTCACACCTGCTTAGACAATAGCCCACTGGGACCTAATGCCTACTGGGCATCCAAGATGGGTCTCCGTGAAGTGAGGGTCTTGGATCCTAAACCGGACTTCTACTGCAAGGTGGTCACCTACGCCCCTCGTCAGGATGCGGATGCAATAAGAGCCGCCTTGTCAGAGGCGGGAGCAGGTAGGCAGGGTGAGTATAGTGGGTGTAGCTTTTCTGTCGATGGAGAGGGGCGCTTTACCCCTTCTGCGGAGGCCCATCCGCACTGTGGGACCCCCTGCCGGAGTCATGTGGAGCCGGAGAGCTGCATCTCTGTATTGGTTGACAAGGGGCGGCTGGGATCGGTGCTATCTGCTCTGAGAAAAGCCCATCCATACGAGGAGCCGGCGATCGATGTGCTGCCGGTCAGCTACCGCTCGTCAGAGCTTGGCTCAGGCATAGTCGGGGATCTCCCTCAGCCGATGACTCTGGAGGAGATTGTTGATAAGATGTCGGATTTTCAGCCGGTGGAGCAGGTCTGTCATAGTAGATACGATGGTCGAGCTGTACGGAGGGTGGCTTTTTGCAGCGGCTCCGGTGCCTTCCTTTATCAGATGGCCGGCAGGATGGGTGCTGAGCTCTTTTTAACCGGAGAGGCGAAGTACAACGACTTCTATGACGCTGCCGACTATACCGTCTTAGCGACCTATGGTCACTACGAGTCAGAACTGATGACACAGAATATATTAGGAGAGATCTTGTCAGAGAAAATAGGTACATTTGCACTCCACTACTCTGTGAATAGTGCAAATCCGGTAAATTATCTCGAGAGAAGTAATGGTAAAAAATAATTCAAAAGATCTAGAGGAGCTCTCCGTACAGGATAAGCTCAAGGCGCTGTATAAGCTGCAGCTGGTTACCAGTGAGATCGATCGCATCCGTATCATCCGTGGTGAGCTGCCTGAGGAGGTACGTGACCTTGAGGACGAGATTGAGGGGCGCCATACTCGCTACAAGAAGGATCAAGATGAGATCGTCGAGCTCAATCGCTTGATCGGTGAGTATAAGGAGAGTACGACGAACTCCAATGAGCTGATCAAGAAGTACAATGAGCAGCTCCATAATATCAGCAATAATAGAGAGTATGACCTCTTGGTCAAGGAGATAGAGTATCAAAATCTCGAGATCCAAGGATTCGAGAAGGATACCCGTCTCGCCAAGGAGCGTATCGCCCGGCTGGAGGAGGCTATGCAAGAGCTGAGCCAAGAGACTGAGGATCGGGAGAAGGATCTGGAGCTCAAGAGGACCGAGCTCGACACCATCATCTCAGAGACGAAGGAACAGGAGGATAAGCTACACGATGAGACTAAGGAGCTGGAGGCTAAGATCGATGAACGCTTGCTCCGGGCATTCCATAGGACCCGTGACTCCTACCGCAATGGTCTGGCTGTCGTGACGATTGATCGAGGCGCCTGCAAGGGCTGCTTCAATAAGATCCCCCCGCAGAGGATCATTGATATCCAGTCTCGCAAGAAGATCACAGCCTGTGAGTATTGCGGTCGCGTCTTGGTTGATCCTGAGCTGGCGGAGGAGTCAGCGCGTGAGATTGATCTGCAGTAATAGGGTGTCTCACTGATGTCTTAGGAGTGCTTCAGAGCTTTTGAGCCCTGAGGCACTCTCTGCTATGTTATGTCACTAAGTCTCGGAGGTCATATGTTTCCCAAAGGGTCGACAATCATTGTCGGCCTGAGTGGGGGAGCGGACTCGGTCTGCCTGATGGATTTGCTCTACAAGGCCGGCTATGTGGTTGTGGCTGCGCATGTCAATTTCCATCTACGTGGGAGCGAGAGTGATAGGGACGAGGCCTTTGTGCGAGAGCTGTGCTGCGAGCGCTATCCTGAGGCTAAACTCGTGGTCCGATCCGTTGATACCATCGGATACGCTCGCGAGCAGAGACTCTCAGTGGAGATGGCTGCTCGGGACCTGCGGTACGCCTGGTTTGGCGATCTTTTACACAGCTGCGAGGCGGTCGCCATAGCTGTGGCTCATCATGCCGGAGATCAGGTGGAAACGCTTCTCCTCAACCTCGCCAGGGGTACCGGTGGGAGAGGTCTCTGCGGGATGCGTACACTGGATAGGCGAACCGGCATCTGGCGTCCTCTGCTGTCTGTGACGCACGATGAGATTCTTCAGTATCTCTCAGAGCAACAGTTGCCCCATGTGGAAGACTCCTCCAACGAGGACCCCTCCATTACAAGAAATCTCATTCGGCATAAGCTGATACCACTATTTCAGGAGATAAACCCTTCCTTTACCTCCGGTGCCATCCGGACTATGTCCCATCTCCGAGAGGAGCAAGAGTATCTGGATCGACAGGTGGCACAAGCTAAGGTGGCCCTCTGGGATAAGGACTGTGGGTGCCTGGATCTAAGTGGAGATCCCTTTGTACTCTACCGGATTATGAGCGATATGGATCTTACGGCGACTCAGGTAAACGATATCCTCTCGCCTACGACAGAGGGTGGGGCGCTATTTGAGACTGCGTCAGGTGATCGGTACGAGCTTTTTAGAAAGAGGCTCTACAGGGTGATACTCCCTATAGTCTCTGTAGAGCAGGTTAGGGCAGAGATGATTTGGTCTCAGATCCTCAGGATTACTTTTCTCCAGCCACTTGAGGAGGGTGATCACATTCGTACTGCTCGTCCTTCTGATACTTTTGTGTTGCCGGGTATGAGCCGGGGCCACAAGTCGGTCTTTCAGTTTCTCAAGGAGTGTGGCATCCCATCGTCCTATCGGCCGATCAGTCCGGTATTGGTGGATAGGGCCGATCAGGTGAGGCTTGTACTCTGCCGTCACAGAGGTGATCAGCCTTTCCGCATTACACCTGTAGATGGGGCCGGCTACTTTGCCCATCTGCTGGTAAGAGGGGCAGGGAAATAGGTCTCTCTCCTTGTGCAGAAATAGAGCTTTCAGCCCTTACATCCGAGCAAAAGAAAAGAGGAGGGTAAGATTGGATCTTACTCTCCTCAAAACCTGAGCGGAAAACGAGGCTCGAACTCGCGACCTCAACCTTGGCAAGGTTGCGCTCTACCAACTGAGCTATTTCCGCATTTTGCAATCCCCTCTTAGGTTCATTGCTCTGCAAAGGTAGGACAATTATGCGATATCTGCAAGGGTTTCCCGCTTGCTTAGCAGGTTAAATGCGTGAGAAACTATCATTTTAGGTAGTCGGTTGCTCCAGTTTACACATCAGATGTATAGTCTCCAGTGCAAGGCAATGGTTGACAGTGGTGTGCGCTCAGATTGAGAGCGCACCTCACACTTCTCTTTGGATAAATAAATGAAGCGCTCAGACTATTATCGGTCTCAGGCAAACCTAATACCGGTATTAGACAAACCTAATATCGGTATTAGACAAATCTTGTCTTCTCCTGAAATTAGTTGACATGGTTGAGGGTTGTTTTGCTGATAAAGTTGACTCATGTGCCTGAG
>NZ_KV793739.1 GCF_001808555.1 Porphyromonas sp. HMSC065F10 | reverse complement strand
ATAAACTCAATACCTTTCTTCTCTGCATTGACCTGAAGCGTAGCATCGAAAGACTTCCCACTCTTAGCGGTCATTCCTTCTACTTTCACCGCTTTGCCCTCTACTAGATCTTTGTATTGCTGGTCAGAGAGCGTTACGCCTTTGATCTCTTGAGGAATGCTTACACGGTCGGCACGCAAGGCAATAATCTCATTGGTCTGTGGGTCGATGGAGACGTAGGCTGCAAAAGGTTCACCGCTCTTGGGTGTTACTTC
>NZ_KV793738.1 GCF_001808555.1 Porphyromonas sp. HMSC065F10 | reverse complement strand
CTGTCGCACCCACCATTTTGACCTATAAGTCTGTTATTTCAGGCAGAAAGCGTATATTTACCGCGTAATCATCCAGGTCGGGTATAATTTTAGCAGATATGACCATTGCAGAGTTTGTGAGGGAGAAACGCAAGGAGTACGGGCTGACTCAGCTGGATCTCAGTATGAAGACTGGGGTTGGCATCCGCTTTGTCCGTGAGTTGGAGGCAGGTAAACCGACCATTCGCCTCGATAAGGCAAACCAAGTCCTTGCTCTCTTTGAGGCTGAGGTAGGTGTGCAGACAAAGGATGGGACTGAGCCATGAAGCAGGCAGAAGTATATCTATACGACCGATTAGCCGGCATCCTGACTGAGAGCGACGAGGGTTATCGATTTTGTTATGACACAGCCTATCTTGCTTCTGAGGATGCCGAAGCAATAAGCCTCACGCTACCATTGACGAGCGAGTGCTTTACGGACAAGGTGCTCTTTCCATTCTTTGATGGCCTGATCCCGGAGGGGTGGCTACTGAATATTGCTGAGCGAAATTGGAAGATCGACAGCAGGGATAGGATGTCCTTGTTGCTCGCTTGCTGTAGGGATTGCATAGGAGCTGTAAGCATTGTGCCTAAGGAAGTGTTATGAGTCGGTGTTTGATTTGCTATGACGAGCTCCCCGAGGGGGTTGTGAGCTATCACCCTGCCTGTTCTCGTAGGCTCTTTGGGACGACTACGCCTCCCACGCTTGACTTTGACCGAGGGAGTATCTCGCAGCTGGCCACTGAAATCATCAAGAGTCAGACCACACTGACCGGCGTCCAGCCAAAGCTTTCCCTTGATATAGATAAAGGAGAAAAGGGGGTGCCGGATCGGCTTACCGTGGTGGGTCTATGGGGGCGCTATATCCTCAAGCCGCAGACTGACAGATATAGGCACCTCCCTGAGCTGGAGGATGTGACGATGCACCTCGCCGAGATGGCGCGGATAGAGGTGGTCCCCCATGGGCTGATCCGTATGAAAGATGGCGAGCTCAGCTACATCACGCGTAGGATCGACCGAACTGATAGAGGAGAGAAACTCCCGATGGAAGACTTCTGTCAGCTCAGTAACAAGCTCACAGAGCACAAGTACAGGGGTTCTTACGAGCAAGTAGCCAAGCTCCTACGACAATACTCCTCCAGACCTACCTTTGATCTGCTCAGCTATTGGGAAGTCGTGCTCTTCTCCTGGCTGGTCGGCAACTCCGACATGCATCTGAAGAACTTCTCACTCTATCGACCCCAAGGGGCTACCGGCTATCAACTGACGCCGGCATACGACTTACTCTCCACCAAACTTGTGCTGCCGGAAGACACTGAGGAGCTGGCGCTCACGCTATGCGGGAAGAAGAGCAAGCTAAGGAAGGAGCACTTCACCCGGGCGATGAAGGACTCCGGTATCCCCGACAAGGTCGTCGAGAACTCATTCTCAAAGTTTACTCAAGTCGCAGAGCAGTGGTACGACTTTATCCAAGCGTCCACACTCCCGGATGACATGAAAGAGTCGTTTATCGCACTGATAGCGAGGAATATCAGCGCTATATAGTAGTCTTAGTCCTGCTATCCCAGTGATAAATGAGGATATGCGGTACCACTTCCTCAGGCTCCCAAGCCACTCCTCCGAGTACAAATGAGAGCGCCCCGCAGTCTCACTGACTGCGGGGCGCTCTTTTGTATCTGATCCAAGGGAGCGAGACTTCCTATACGAGGAGTGCAAGCAGCCCGAGAATGAGCATTAGGCTTGTCCAGACTATCTTATGCAGCCGATCAGCCTTCTCGTGGAGGAGGCAATAGCCGGCACAGAACACGAAAAATAGTGCATCAAGAGGCTTGCTCATATACCAGTCTCTGAAGAAGAAAGTGGCAAGGATCCAGTAGACCCCGTAGACGACAGCCAGCCCGAGGAAGAAATACCTGAAGTAGCTAAGCACTCGATCACTCTGTACCATATAGATTCAAAGGATTACATAACATAACAAATCTCAGAGCTGTTCCAGGGCCTATGCCCATAAAGCTCCCTCACACCCACTACTTCACTCCACACCATTGAGTTTCCGTAGCATCGGACCATAGAGGCGGATCACCTTGTCCTGTATGCTATGTGCCATATCATCGTCTCCCAAGACAGCTCGGGCCTCAAACTCCAGGAGCAGCTGACGCTTCTCAAGTTCTTGCCTCTTATTTTCGTCAGTTGTCGCATAGTATTCATTGATCGCCATCGCTCTAAGCTGACTAATGGCACTTGACATCACCTCTTTATCGGTGAACGTACGAGCAAACTCTAATTCCTCCGGCGTCATAGGAGCAAATCTTCTTATACCAAAAGCCTATGCCGACTGTAGCGTGTGTCAGAGGGAGGCGAGGAGCTCATTGGTAGGAATGACGGCAAAGTCATCCCGCTCCACCAGACCCCGCTCATAGATAGCAGCTGCGAGGGTGACTCCCAGCGCATCCTCCGGTGTGGTGATCTCCCCCTTACTGTCCCCCCGATAGACGATGACGAGCGGCTCATCGGGCATCCCCTCCTCCAGCTCATCCTCGGTGGGGAGGAAGAGTGAGGCAAGGGCGTAGCGCTTAGGCTCCTCGTCACAGGTCTCAAAGAGGATCGCCCGATAGGGCTTCACGGACTTGGTCCCGGGGATGAGGATGGTCTCCATGAAGTCGCTCGTGGGAGATAGGATGGCGAGGTAGCACTTATCCTTCAGGATCTCACCGAAGTGGCTTCGCTTCACCTCGAGGCGAAGCACCTCATCCGGAGCGAGGTTGTGCTGACGAAGCATCTCCGCTGCCTCCTCGGGGAGGGGCGATGCCTCCGTGTCGATCAGCTGCTCAAATTGCGGTCCCTCCTCACGGATCTGCCTCCAGTGATCCTCCTTCTGCGCCCTCCGTGGATCCTCATCGAGCAGCACCTCTCCGAGCAGGATGGCGAAGAATGGATCCTGATCCTCCAGTCCCTCATTGTACGCCTCCTGGGCGATCTCATCACCGACGAAGTCGGCCATCACCTCCGTCTCGTCCTCGTCCGTGCCATAGTAGTCGATGATCACCGGACTCTCGCTCCGGTCATACCGCCGGCGCTCCTCATCATTAAAGTGGATCTGTGGGAGGCGCACAAGAGTTGAGCGTGTCCCCTCAGGCGACGTACTCCGGAAGAGCACCGCCCTATAGGGCTTGGGAAGTCGCGTTGAGGGGAGACTCTCATCGAAGCTCGGGAAGAGCAATTGCTCGTAATAGTCGGTGAGCTTGCGGAAGTCCACCCGCTTGCGACCGGCGACGATCCTGTCGAGGACCTCATCCGAGATCTGTAGGCAGAGGAGATCAGTCTCCTCGATCTGATGCCCGTGGAGGGCATCCTTGATTGCGTTACTTAGGTTCATCATAGTCCTGTCAGTGCCATTCCATTATCTGATGACAAATCTACACAAAATCCCCCCAGACTAAGGAATTATATATTGGTCGACAAAAGACACATCCCCCGGCCGGATCGTCTCAGGGGGGGATATACTTTCCCCTATCAGAGAAAAATCTATTACCGGTAAAAGAAAACACTAATACCGATATTAGGCGCGCCTAATATCGGTATTAGTGAGGGCCTCTCCAAGCCTTTGTAGGAGAGGAGCTTAGGGACTCGATCCGAAGAGGCGCTGTCAGTCGTCCCAGAAGCCGAGGTCGTCGAGCATCTCCTGCTCGTCGCGCTCCAGCTGCTCGAGGTCGTCCGTCTCAGCGTCCGCAGCATCCTCACTCAGCTCGGGATCGTCGTCATCGAGCCAGTCGGGGATGTACTGCGTCGGGTCCATGAATTGCTCGAGATCGCGCCGCTCCTTCTTCGTCGGGCGACCCGTACCGCGCGCACGCCCCTGACGGTATGCGGCCTGCATAGTCTCGAGGATCTCGTACTCGCTCCGTGGGGTGACGTTCTTGAGATACTCGGGGACCAGCTTGGCTCCCACGCGAGCCTTGGGGAGCCCCACCACCTCGAAGGAGAAGGTCATCGGCGGCTTCTTCACCTCGATGCGATCGCCCACCCTCACCTTGGAGGCGGGCTTGAGGGAGACGCCATCGCGGGTGACACGATTGATCTTGCACGCCTTGGCGGCTATGGAGCGGGTCTTGAAGACTCGGGCGCCCCAGAGCCAGCGGTCTATACGTAGGTCTTCCATGGGTCGGTTTTTTCTCTCTTAGTGATGATGGCTTTTCTTGTGCGCCTCGTCCTTGGTGCGGGCGTTGTAGATATTCATCGTCCGCTCGATGCCCTGTAGGGCAAAGCTGCGGATCACCTCGGCGGCGAGGATGGCGAGGTTAGGCCACTGAGCCTCCTCCTCTTCGTCAAAGGAGCCGAGGACGTAGTCGATCTGACTCCCCTTTGCGTAGTGGGAGCCGATGCCAAATCGGAGACGGGCGTACTTTGCGCTCCCAAGCGTTGCCTCAATATGCTTCAGACCGTTGTGCCCGCCGGAGCTACCCTGAGCGCGGATGCGAAATTCGCCAAAGGGGATATTCAGGTCATCGACGACGACAAAGAGGTTCTCCTGCGGGATATTCTCCTTCTTCATCCAGTAGCGGACGGCATCACCGCTGAGATTGACGTAGGTGGAGGGCTTGAGGAGGATGAGGATCTTATTCTTGACCCTCATCTGGGCAACCATGCCGTAGCGCTTGTCCTCAAAGGCGACACCTCCCTCCTCTGCCAGCGCGCTCAGGACGCGGAAGCCGGCGTTGTGTCGGGTATCACGGTACTCGGGGCCGGGATTGCCGATCCCCACGATCAGGTATTTGCTTGACTCACTCATGACTTGATAGATAATGATCTGCCACCTCCTCCAGCCGGCTGTACCACTCGGCTCCGTAGGCGCGCACCAGTGCGGAGCGGACGAAGCGGTAGATCCGGATCCCCTCTCGCCGTCCCCGTGCCACCGCTGCATCGCAGAGTGGAGACCAGACGTCGTAGTAGAGGATCGTCCGTCCGGCATCGGTCCGCCGAGTACGCACTGGGTAGAGGTGGCAGGAGATTGGCTTGTAGAAGAGCGACTGCGTCCCCTCGGTAAAGCACTTCTCAAAGGCACAGCGGCAGCACTCGCCCTCCTCATTGCAGGTAAAGACGCACCGCCCGCCGTCGACGATCATCGTCGCCCAAGCTCCCGGCGCAGGACTGTAGAGCACGCCATGGGCCGTCATATAGTCGACATTGGCGGGCGGGATGGTGTCGATCACCTGGGGCAGTGCCTCTAAGAGGAGCTCCTTCTCCTCCTCTGCGACAGGAGCGCCCTCTACGCCCTCCACGCAGCAGTCGCCCCGGCAGGCCTCGAGGTCACATGCGAAGTACTCGGTGATCACCTCCGGACTGACGAGGATCTCTCCCACCTCGAGGTATTTACTCTTCTTTGCCATAAAAGACCTTTGCAAAATGGTCTTTCGCCGAAAAAGCACCGCTTTTTCGGCAGGGACTTTGCAGAACACCCCGGATGCAAGGAACTGAGAGTGAGGACGAAGGGAGTGTGCTTACGCACATGACCAAGTCCGAAACTCGAATGTGACGCTGCAGATGGGGTATTATGCAAAGGTCTCCATAAAAAAGGGAGAGCCATCCCTACCATGCCGGCACGGGGTGACTCTCCTTAGATCTTGCGACCCATCGTCTCCTGCATAGGTTGCGGGAGGGATGGGCGTAGGTAGCTTACTCTGCGGAGTCCTCAGCAGCCTCCTCGGCCGGAGCCTCGGGAGCGGCAGGTGCTGCAGCCTCCTCCTCAGCCTCCATCTGAGCAGCCATGGCGGCCATCTCACGGGAGGACTTGATGGTGGCAACGACGGCGTTGCCGGCATTGAGCAGCTCGAGGTTGTCGAAGCTCAGGCTACGTACCTGGATCGGCTGGTCGACACCCATATTGGTGATGTCGATGTGGAGACGATCGGGGATATTGGTATAGAGACCCTTGACCTTGAGGTAGCGCATACGTGTGATCAGCGTACCACCGGCACGGACACCTTTGGCAAATCCATCGAGGACGATGGGCATATTGACCACGATAGGCTTATCCTCAGAGATCTGGAGGAGGTCAATGTGCAGTACCTCGTCGGTTACGGGGTGGAACTGCAGGTCCTGCACGATGCACATCACCTTGTCGCCACCCTCTACAGAGAGCTCGACCGTGTGCACGTCGGGAGAGTAGATCAGGTTGCGCACATCCTTCTTGGATACGAGGAGGCTCTGATTCTTCTCACCACCATAGATCTCTACGGGGATCAGACCCTGGCGACGCTGATCGCGGGTCGCCTTCTTACCCACCTCCTTGCGGAGAGTGGCACTGAGACTGTACGTCTTCATACTTGCTTATTAGTTGTGTTACTCAAAATTAGCTCTTCCTAATTTCCCATCACACCTTGATAGGCCTTTTCCATAAGAAAAGCACGCAAAGATACTGATTTCCTCTCACATAACGATCTGCGTCTCTTTTTGGGGGCAAAAAAAAGGAGAGAAAGCCCGGGTAGGACTCTCTCTCCCTGAAGGAATGATCAACTCGCCGACCTTACTCTAAGCGGCGAGCGCCGTCACCGATGATGACGGGGTAGACCTTGGGTGCGTGGCCAAACTTCTCCTCATACGCTTTGGTGGCGTGGGCGATGAAGCTGTCGTAGAGCTCCTCGCGGACGAGATTGATCGTGCAACCACCGAAGCCTCCGCCCATGACACGTGAACCGGTGACACCGCTGTGGAGCGCCTCGAGGACGAGGAAGTCCAGCTCCTCACAGCTCACCTCGTACTTCATCGAGAGGCCCCAGTGGGTCTGGTACATCTTACGCCCCACGGTGGGGTAGTCTCCCGCCTTGAGCGCATCGGAGACCACCAACACACGGTCGATCTCCTCGATCACGTACTCGGCCCGGAGCGCATCCTCAGCGGAGACCTTGTCCCGTATGCTATCCAGCATGTGGAGGTCAGCATCGCGGAGGTACTCGATCTTGCGGTCGGGGTAGGCCTCACGGAGAGCCTTGACCACATGCTCGCAGGAGGCGCGGCGCTGGTTGTAGGCACCTGAGGCGAGATTGTGCTTCACCACCGTGTCGATCAGGACGAGGCGGTAGCCCTCAGGCTCCCAGGGGAAGTACTCGTACTCCAACGAGCGACAGTCAAGGCGCATGATGTGCCCCTCCTTGCCGAAGACGCTGGCAAACTGGTCCATGATCCCACAATTGACGCCCACATAGTGGTGCTCGGTCATCTGCCCGGCGATGGCGAGGTCGAAATCACCCACCTTGCTGTCACCGAAGAGCTCATTGAGCGCCCTGGCGTAGCAGCTCTCGAGAGCAGCGGAGGAGGACATGCCTGCCCCGAGTGGCACATCGCCGGAGAAGGCGGTGTCGAAACCCCTGACCGGGACGCCGAGCTTCTGCATCTCGCGGCTGAGACCGAAGATGTAGCGCGCCCACTGCTCCTCGGGAGCGTCCTCCTCCGTGAGACCGAAGGAAGCTCTCTCATCAAGGTCGATGGCGTAGGCGTTGATGCGGTCGGTACCATTGGGACGGATAGCCGCCATGATGCCGGTATCGACGGCTCCGGGGAAGACGAAGCCTCCGTTGTAGTCGGTGTGCTCCCCGATGACGTTGATGCGCCCGGGGGCGAAGTAGAGGCTCACACCATCTGTGTGGCCAAAGGTCTGCTCAAGGGCAGCTCTCACTATTTCTCTATTTCTCATAAGGACTCAGGCTGCAGTACGGGTGACAGGGACGTCGGTCTTATTGGGCTTGCACCCCCAGAGGGCATAGAAGAGGATCCATGCCTCACCGATGGCGACGAGGATCCAGGAGATATTCCAGCCGATACCATCAGCCATGGCACCCTGGATCACAGGGAGGAGCGCACCACCGAAGCAGCCCATCATCAGGATGCCGGAGGCCTTGGAGGTGTAGCGGCCGAGGCCATTGAGGGCGAGGGTGAAGGTGGAGGGCCACATCACGGAGTGGAAGAGACCGATGGCGCAGAGGAAGTAGGGATTCTCCGTCACCATGGCGAGGATCACAAGGATCAGCGCAGCGAGTGCGGCGATCATCAGCTGCGTGCGGGCGCTCACCTTGCTGAGGAAGCTGCCGACGAAGCGACCGACCAGCAGACCACCCCAGTAGAAGGAGGCGAGCGTGGCGCCGAGCTTAGCAGCCATGGCGAGGTCATTCATCGCATAGAGGACGATATTGGCACCCACGCAGACCTCCACGCCGACGTAGAAGAAGAGGGTCACCAGCCCGAGTGAGAGCTGACGGAAAGACCAGACGCTGTCGGGGAGTTTCTCGTTGCCTGAGGAGACACCCTCGATCTCGGGGAGATTGATGCGGGTGAGGGCAAAGACGATCACCGCCACGAGGACCATCAGGCAGATGATCGGGAGGTAGAGGGAGGTGATATTGACCTCGAGTCCGCTCTTTCCGCTAAAGATCACGTAGGCGACGAAGAGCGGGCCGAGCGTGGTCATGAGGGAGTTACCGGTACCGGAGATATTCTGCCGCTGTACACCGGTGGTGCCGGGGACATCGCAGGCGACGAGGTAGGGATTGACCACAGCCTGGAGGTAGGTGAGTGCCGTACCGGCGACAAAGGCGGCAATGAGGAAGATCCAGTAAGCGATCGGGAGGGTTACGGGACCCTGCCAGGTGAGACCGGTGAAGTCGCCGGACTTGGCGGTATTGATAACAAAATTGCCCGTCTCAGCCGCAGATGCCTGCATGGCAGCGATGCTGCCCTGCTCCTCGATAGACTTTGCCTCACTGATCGCGTCAGAGAAGCGAGGCAGGTCAAAGCTGTCGAAGCACCAGGCGGAGCACATATAGATCGCAAAGGCAACGATCAGGATGCCAAGACCGAGGATGAGCGACTTCTTGTACCCATTCTTCTCGATATATCGGGTACTGATCGGACCCATCACTAAGTAGGCGAGGAAGAAGGCGAAATTGAGCGCCGTCGTCAGCGTATTGGTCATGCTACCTCCCTTGATGAGGTAGGCGGCCTGCATCGGGGCCTGGAATTGCTGATTGAGGTTGGTGATCAGGCCGATCAGAGCCATCAGCACCACCATGATGATGAAGGGCACCAAGTAATTGGGCTTCGTCTGATTGTACGTTTTAGTCATAAGTTATTGTGGAAAGTGTTAGTTAAGCGTATGGTCAAAGCTCCTCGTCCTCTATCTCCACGGTGGAGAAGGCGAAGGTGGTCCGACTCTCGTAGGTGTCTCTCGGGAGGAGGACCGTAGAGGGGAAGTCGGGCTTATTGGGTGAGTCGGGGAAGTGCTGCGTCTCAAAGCAGATCGCTGAGCGGGCGGGGTAGCGGCTGTCGCCCTTTCCCCTCATATTGCCGGTAAGCCAGTTGGCGGTATAGATCTGTACGCCGGGCTGGTCGGTCTGCACCTCCATGGAGATGCCGCTCTTGGGCGAGAAGCAGATGGCGCAGGGTCCGAAGGTGCCCGGCTCCTTATCCAGCACCCAGGTGTGGTCGTAGCCACGCGCCTGGAGGAGCTGCTTCTCCTGCTTGTCGATCCGCTCCCCCACCTCATGCCAGTCGAGGAAGTCGAAGGGCGTCCGCGCCACAGCCTCAGCGGTACCAAAGGGGATCGCCGTGTCGTCCGTCGGGAGGTACTTCGACCCAAAGAGCCGCAGCATGTGGTCGTGGACGGAGGGGTCGCCCTCACCGGAGAGATTGAAGTAGGAGTGATTGGTGAGATTGACCACCGTCGGCTTGGTCGTAGTCGCCCTGTAGCTTATGTCGAGGGTGTTATCCTCCGTGAGGCTATAGGTCACCTCCACCTCCAGCTCTCCTGGGAAGCCCTCCTCACCGTCTGCAGAGGTGTACCGGAGCACGAGAGTGGCGTCATCCCTCTGCTCAGCGTCCCAGACACGGAAGTTGAAGCCGGTGGGACCGCCGTGGAGGCTATTGGGGCCGTTGTTGATCCTGAGGCGGTAGGTCTTGCCGTCAAGAGCAAACTTGCCATTCGCAATCCGATTGCCGTAGCGACCTATGATGGAGCCGAAGTACTGCTCCTCCGTCCCGAGGTAGTCGTCGAGGCTGTCGTGCCCGAGGACGACATCTACCGGCTTGCCCTCCCGATCGGGGACGAGCAGCTGGACGATCTTGCCACCATAGTTGGTCACCAGCATCTCCATCCCGGCCCCATTGGTGAGGCGGTAGAGGTGGGTGGGATGACCGCAGAGGTTGCGGTCAAATTTCTCTGCGTCTATCGCGACGGGCTTTCTATAATAGTTCATACGTAAGCATTGGTTGGAGTGGTGCGTAAGCCGGAAGAAATCCTCCCGGACGATATTCCGTCATCAAATGTACACTTTTTTACTCTTACACCCCACTAATAAGCAAATAATTTATTGTACACCGCCGCCACCCAGGTCGATCAGCCAGCGACAAAAGAGGAGGAAAAGGTAGGCCAAGAGGACCACGAGGATGATCAGGACGATGATGGCTACGACGAAATAGCGGGCTCGGCGATTGACCTCACGGATCGTCTCACGGTCATCCTCGGCGAAACCGCGGACCAGCTTGGCGGTCCGGCTGTTGGCTCGGAAGAGGAAGTCGAGCACCGGACCAACAAAGGGGACCAGTCCGACGCAGGCATCGATGAGGAAAGTGTAGAGGATCGCCAGCGTCAGAGGGAGGGACTTGATCTTGCGGGTCGAGAGCCGCAGGCCGGGGATCACGAAGAGAAAGCCCACCACATCGCCCGCATAGGGGATGAGACCAATGAGTGCATCGATCCCGTAGCGGTCCATGTACTTATCTGCCCAGAGGATGATCCGGTAGTCGCGGTCGCCGAGGAGCTCCTGCCGGCGCTCCTCCTTCCTCGCATGGCGCTCTGCCTCCTCCGCCCGAGCACGATCCATGGAGGCTTGCTCCTCGGGGTCAGTCAGCCGGAGCTGACGCCGCACCTGCTCTCGTCGCCTCTCGTGCATCGCCTTATACGTCCAGTGTCATCTCGCCACTGAGGAGCTTACGGAGGTCGTCAGCCCCAAGGTCCTGACTGCCATCTCCGGCGAGGAGCAGCAGGTCCTCGCGGACACGCTCATCGGTCAGGTCGGTATGGACACGGCGCCTGACCTCAGCGAGGAAGGCTGACTTATCGTCGATCTGCCGCATATTGTACTGAAAGGTCTCACGGATCCGCTCCAGCTCGCGGCGGTAATGGTCCTCGGTCACCTTGCTCGCCACCTCCTTTTGCCGCAGCAGGAGGAGCTCATCGACAGCTGCCGCCGACCGCTGAGCGGCGACACGTGAGCGGGCTGCCGCCACCTGAGCCAGCTGTCGGGCACGTTGCTCATCCTGAGAGGCAGCCGGTCTCGAGGGAGCGACGGACCGAGAGACTCTCTCTGCAATCACCGGCGCCGCCTGTCGCTCCACCCCCTGCAGTCGCTGCCGGAGGCGGTCGATCCGCTCCGTCATCTCAGCAGGGAGCGGAGACTGCTCCAGCTCCCTGAGAGACTGAGGAGCCACTAAGCGATCCTCCAGCGGACTCTCGATGATGTCCCGAGCGATGGAGAGGAGCTTCAGCACCGGAGCAAGGTGGGCGGCCGCATCGCTCAGCATCGTCGGTGAGAGGGACTGCAGCTCATGGATGTGCTCCGTCAGGTCACCGGCATCCATACGCGACTGGTGGTACTCCTTGAGCGATGTATCGAAGGTGCGCTGCAGCGAGTCGATCTCCTCGCCGAAGACCCTCAGGTCCACCCTCAGCTCCTCGTACTTACGCACGATCTCGCCATCGTACTTATCCCACTCGGTGAGGTCGCGACCGTAGCCCTCGCTCGCCTTGCCGAGGGTGACCGTCCGGCGGAGCCAGCTTGGCTCCTTTGGCTTAGCCTCGAGCGCCTCTTGGTAGCGTCCCTCCAGAGAGTCAAGGAGCACCTTTGTCGTCTCCACCTGATCCCTATAGTAGGTGATATTGAGCCGGGCATCGAGCATTTTCTCCTCCAGCCCTCTCATATGCTTATAGATCTCCTCCCGCTCGCGGACGATCTGCTTCACCTCGGGGTCGGAGTAGAGCGCCTCCCGCAGCGCCTTCCACTCACCCGAGAAGACGCGCTCCCCATACTGATAGAAGAGGTCCGCCCTCGAGAGATAGAGGTCATTGATCGTCCGGTACACCTCCACCAACCGCGCCATATCCGCCTGTATCAAGGAGGCATCCCGCACCACATCGCTCCGGAGGTCGAGGAGCTGCCCCTTCAGTCGTGCGGTGTCGCCGACCGTCTTGCTGTAGTGTGAGACGAGATTGACCGCCGCCATCACGAGGGCAAAGCGACGACCGGAGGAGTGGCTGTAGTCTCGCGCCGAGTCCGAGAGGGTGGTGCGGAAGTCCTCCGAGATAGAGCTGAGCAGCTCCGAGGCACGCCCCGAGAGACTGTCAAAGGAGAGCTTCGCCCGGCTGTACATCTCATCCACATCAATCCAGCGAAGCTTATCAAAGTCAAAGAGCTCCGGTGCCACGCTATGGATCCGATCGCCAAAGAGATCCTTCAGCAGCGCCACCCACTCCCGATAGCTATAGAGGACCTGCTCCCGCAGCTCACCGTAGGCGGTGATGGCACCCTTGATATCCCCCTTTGCTTCCTTATACGCCTCTACCAGACCTGCATAGCGCCGGAGGAGATCCTCCGACTCCGCTTGGATCGCCTTGATGCCGGCGGTGCCGACGATGGTATCGACCGCCTGCTGCGAGAGCTGAGGCTTCACGCCCGGGCGGTAGTCTCGGGACGCCTCGTCCACCTGCACGAGGACCCGATCCATAGCCCTCTTCCCCTCCTCAAGCAGCTTCGTCACCACGCTCACCGCCTTGGCACTCTCGCTCGACTCGATCAGGTCGATGATGCGGTACTCATCGACGAGGCTCTTGCTGCTGCTGTTATTGAGGAAAGCCTCCCGGATGTGGGGGTCCTCGCCCATCGACCTGTACGCCTCCCAGACCAGCCGGCTCACCTCGGACGAGTCCCCCGAGATGCCGTCACCCCGCAGCTCATAGGCGAGGTCGGCTCGGGTGAAGTGGTCGTCCCGGGCAACCAATTGGTCAGCAATAGACTTGATGCGCTCGTAGAGACGCTGCGGATCGATGTCGGACATAGAAAAAAAGAGAATTACAATATAGTATGTGTGGACAGCCGGGACCCAAAGTCACCCCGACTGCTCAAATGTAACGCTTTTCGAGAATGTTGCACGAAGTGCCATTCTCGCACATTTGTTTCAAATGTGCTGAGACTTTGCACGAAGGATGAGATGCAAGGCGCTGAGGATGAGACCGAAAGGAGCGTACTCACGTACGTGACCGAGACCGAATTCCGAAAGCAACGCAGCAGATCGCCTTCGTGCAACAGTCGCTTTTCAGTGGATCGTCTCTGCCGACGAGGTCATCCAATCTCCCTTGGAGAGGCCCAGTCCGGAACTCTATCGGTCGAGCCAAAGGGTCATCCGGCAGGCACGACAGTCCGTGGTGATGCGGAAGCGCTCCTGACCACGGACAAGGTAGAGGGGCAGGGCAAAGGGCGGCCGCTTACCCTCTCGGGTGCAGTAGCCCAGCCGATGAAGCAGGCAGTGGCGGGTCTGCATCACCGGCACCGACCCCTCCGGCATCGCCACCTCCATAGCGGGGGCGATCTCTCCCTCGACACCGAGACGACGACAGAGCCGCTCTGCCTGCCGGTTGGCGACATTGTAGGTAAAGTCAAGGCTCTCCGGCAGTCCGCACTCCTCCCGAGAGTGGTCCCGACTGAGGAAGTCCCTCCGCTGCTCCCGGAGCCGCTCCCCCCGGCGGTCACGCTCCACGACCATCACCCTCCGGCAGGCCTCCCTCAGTCGCTCCACAAGCTCCCTCCGCAGCTCTGTCACCACGGAGGGCGGCAGGTACAGCCCCCGAAGTCTCAGCTCCGGCTGCTCGACCCTGTAGGGCGTGTCGCCGAGCTTGGAGAGCGTGTCGAGGAGTCTCGCAGAGGGATCCTTCTCTGCCGGCTCCAGCGCCATCTCCCGCTGCACCTCCACTGCGATGGAGGGCGCTTCGGTCACAGCGGCACGGAGGATAATCCCCTGCTCCGTTGCCTCGCACTCCATACTTATTAGGACCTTTCGGCTCGAGGCATCATCGCGCCTCAGGAGCCGGTCCAGCCGATGATTGAGATTGCGGAAGACCGTCGCACCGGGCGACATATCGACCGAGGCAGAGAGTCTCAGCCGGTAGGTCCCATCACCCTGGGGCGTCACCTGATTGACCAGCGCACCGGCTGTCCTCGTCTCATCAGGTGAGACAAGGAGGAGACCATCGCCATTGCTTAGCTCAGTCTCCATATCCCGGAGCCGTAGCGCCACCTCCCGTCCCCGACACTCGGTGAGCGTGCCCAGCTCCTCCCCGACACTCTTATTGGTAAAGGGGGTGATGCTCTCCATCGGGATCGGCGTATGTAGTGGGGTATTGTAGGCGGTGAAGCGTCGAGAGAAGGTCTGCTCCGGTCGTGGAGTAAAGGTGAGCTCCGTCTCGCCCCACGAGCTGCGGCAGTACTCATCACTACGGCGCGCGATGATCTCATCCACCACTCTACGGTAGTGAGCGGTCACATTGCGGACGTAGTCGATGTCCTTTAGTCGCCCCTCGATCTTTAGCGACGAGACACCCCGGTCGAGCATCTCCTCGATGATCTCGGTCCGATTGAGGTCCCGCAGCGACAGCAGGTGCTGCCCGGTGAGGAGTTTTCGCCCCGTTGCATCTTCCAGGTCGTAGCTCATGCGGCAGTACTGAGCGCAGGCACCTCGATTGGCACTACGGCCACGGCATGCCTCGGAGATGAAGCAGCGCCCGCTGTAAGAGACGCAGAGGGCACCATGGACAAAGCTCTCCACCCGCATCCCTACCCCGTCAAGCAGGCTCGGCAGGTCCGCCGTGCTCACCTCTCGCGGGAGCACCACCTGCTCTATGCCGAGCGACTCGAGGGTGCGGAGCTTGGCGTTGCTGTCGTTGTGGCACTGCGTACTGGCGTGGAGGGGGATGGGAGGCAACTTCTCCATCAGCAGCCCCATATCCTGTATGATCAGCGCATCGGCACCGGCGCCATAGAGATCCCATGCCAGCGAGACCGCCTCGGGGAGTTGCTCATCCGTCAGGATCGTATTGAGCGCCACATAGACCCGTGCGCCCACCTCGTGTGCCTCTCGGGTGAGCGTCGCGATGTCCTCGAGAGAGACCCCGGCGGCAGCACGTGCGCCAAACTTCGGTGCCCCGATATAGACTGCG
>NZ_KV793737.1 GCF_001808555.1 Porphyromonas sp. HMSC065F10 | reverse complement strand
TGAATCTACACCAAATGCAGATTATCGGAAGGCAGGGGCGGGGGTGCACCCCTTGCGGGTGCCCGCTCCATAGCCACAGGTCGAGGGGCGAAGCCCCGATGACCCGTGGATCAGCGGCGCATACATCCTCGACCCCTTGCGGGTCGCAGAGGGGGGCGGAAAAGTGCGACACCCTTGCGGGGTCGAGGTTAAGACATCAATCTTCCCACAGGTCATCGCCGCTATCGCGGCTCGACCAGTGGCTAAGAAACGGGGATCCCTGGCGGGATCCGGCATACCATTATGCTATCGGCTTCCTTTTGCTCACCCCTGCCGGGGTGCAGCCCACAGGTCGGACAAATCGGACGAGTCGGACAAGTCGGACGTTTTGCTCAAATACACTAAGCTCTGACAGCAATACCGGCATCCGCAAGGATGCCTATGGAGCGAGCACTCCTGGCGGGGTGCCTCTGCGATGGTCCTGCATCCCTATTTTTACCCAAATGCAGATTATCGGAAGGGGAGGGCTTACTCCCGGAGGGTGGAGGAGAAGGGGATCCGGTTCTCTATCGAGCGGCCGAGGGTGAGTTGGTCGGCGTACTCGAGGTCGTCACCGACGGAGACACCTCGGGAGAGGGTGCTGATACTGAGGTCGGGGATCTCCTTGAGGAGGCGGTAGATGTAGAAATTGGTTGTGTCGCCCTCCATGGTGGTGCTGAGGGCGAGGAGGATCTCCCTCACCCCCTCGTCCTGTACCCGCTGAGGCAGGTCGGCAAGGAAGAGGTCATCGGGGCCGATGCCGTCGATGGGCGAGATGAGCCCCCCGAGGACGTGGTATCGTCCGTGGTACCGCCCCGTCTGCTCTATCGCCAGCACCTCACGCACGCTCTCGACGACGCAGACGAGCCGGGAGTCGCGCCGGGGGTCACTGCAGATGGCGCAGAGCTCCTCATCGCAGATGTTGTGGCACTCGCTGCAGTAGTGGATGCCGTCGACGAAGTCCCGGAGGTCATCGGTGAGCCCGTGGGTGAAGCTCTTGTCCTCCCTCAGGAGGAAGAGTGCCAGCCGTAGGGCGCTCTTGCTGCCGACACCGGGGAGCCCGCCGAGCGCCCGGACGGCTCGGTCGAGGAGAGGTGAGAATTGTCCCAGGTCCTGTCTCATGCATCGATCCCGGCAAAGGTGCGCCGGCGGAGCTCGAAGTCGGTCCCGAGGTATTTCTCCCGGACGATCTCATTGGCCGCCAGCTCCTCCGCTGTTCCCTGGAAGAGGATCTTTCCCTCAAAGAGGAGGTAGGCTCTGTCGGTGATGGAGAGGGTCTCATTCACATTATGGTCGGTGATCAGCACACCGATATTGAGGCGCTTGAGTCGGGCGACGATGGACTGGATGTCCTGCACGGCGATCGGGTCGACGCCGGCAAAGGGCTCGTCGAGCATGATGAACTTAGGGTCGATGGCGAGGCAGCGCGCGATCTCCGTCCGTCGGCGCTCTCCACCGGAGAGGCGGTCACCCTGGTTGGTCCGCACCTTCTCAAGCCCAAATTCGCTGATCAGCGACTCGAGCTTCTCCTGCTGCTCCTCCTTAGTGAGCTTGGTCATCTCAAGGACGGAGAGGATATTGTCCTCCACGCTCATCTTGCGGAAGACCGACTCCTCCTGTGCCAGGTAGCTGATCCCCCGGTGCGCCCGCTTGTAGATCGGCTCCCGCGTGATGTCCTCGTCATCGAGGTAGATCCGCCCGTTATTGGGCACCACCAGCCCCACCGTCATGTAGAAGGTGGTGGTCTTCCCGGCGCCGTTGGGGCCGAGCAGCCCGACGATCTCTCCCTGAGAGACGTTGATGGAGACGTGGTTGACTACCGTGCGGCTCTTGTATTTCTTGACGAGGTCTTCAGTCCGTAGATTCATGTGACGTTATAGGAAAAGGGTACACCAGGCATCGAAGCGCTCAAGATTGTCCTGCCCGTAGCCGCGCTGCTTCTCCCGGAGGCTCTCGACGCTCTTCTCGACGGTCAGCTTCTCCACATTCCCCTTAGAGTAAAAGCAGTCGGCAAAGCAGATGATCTGCTCCTCGAGCGTGATCGGCACCATCTCCCGGTGCGGCATCTCGTAGCCCTCCCTGAGGATCTCCTCCAGCGTCACACCGGTGCCGGTATGCCGCTCGCAGACGAGAGCGTGACGGGGCAGCCCCTCCTTGCGGAGGAGGTCGGCACCGAGGGCGCCGTGCATCAGGTAGGGCTCGGTGCCGTGGCAGTCTATGCTCGGCGCATCGGTGAGGAAGATGCCGATGTCGTGGAGCATCGCCGCCTCGGCGACGAAGTCACGGTCTAAGTGCCACTCGGGATGGCGGTCGACGATGTCCAGCGCCTTTGCCGTCACCCGCTCGCTGTGGATCGTCAGGATGCGATACGCCTCCGACGCAGGGTCGTAGTACTTGCGGATCAGCTCCAGAGGGTCTACACGCTTGCTCATGGGGGTTACTTATCTGATACGAGACGGCAGTCCACGGCACCGATCGCCAGCTCGGCGCGGGCAAAGATCGGCAGCCGCTTGGCATCCCGGGTGATGTAGAGCCGCAGCGTGTCCCGATTTTTCTTAAATCCCGGGTCGCCGATGTCAAAGCTCACCTCCATCGTGCTGACCGACTTGCCCTGATACTTCCGCATCTTGTAGCCGATGAAGGTGAAGCGCCCCTCTGTCAGCTCCTTGCCGAGCGGGATGATGAATCTCTCCCCGCTCTTGGTGGCTGCCAGCTCCTCCTCGGGGATCGCCCGCACATAGGCGACCATGGAGATCAGGTCGAGCACTGCGGCACTCGTCGCATCGATGCGGCTGTCACGCGACTCCCTCAGGGTGCCGTCGTCGTGGTACTGCCTCGCACTGGTGAAGGCGGTCTTGGGGGTAAATCGGTAGGTCACCTCGTCCCGCATGCGGTACTTATTCTCATCAATCCCCTTGTAGAAGCGCTGCGGCAGCCGGTCGGCGCCGTACCAGGTCTGCATCGTGTCCCGCATGGGGAAGAAGGTCTCGACGGCATTCTTCGTCCGGAGCAGGAGCTGCGTGGTGCAGCTGCCTCCCGATGTGGGCGTGGTGGTGAGGGTGGCTGTGCCTACGCTGCCCTTGATGAAGGCAACGGAGTAGGAGAGGTCAAAGGTGAGCGTCTCGCTCCCCGCCAGCATGGGCGATGACTTGAGCCGTGCGGTGGGACCCTGCGCCGCCGCCATCCCCGAGAGGAGCGTGAGGAGCAGGATGAGGGTGTATGATCGTATGTGACGCATCCGTCGCTCTACTTCACTTGCCCGCAGCAGGTGCCGGGATGATGTCAAATCCGGTGTAGGGGCGCAGCGCCTCGGGGATGACGATGCCCTCTGGCGTCTGGTTATTCTCCAGCAGTGCGGCCACGATGCGGGGCAGGGCGAGGGCGCTGCCATTGAGCGTGTGGACGAGGTGCATCTTGCCGTCCTCGCCCTTGAAGCGACACTTCAGGCGGTTGGCCTGGAAGCTCTCAAAGTTGGATACCGAGCTCACCTCCAGCCAGCGCTCCTGTGCAGCTGAGAAGACCTCGAAGTCAAAGGTCAGCGCCGACGTGAAGCTGATGTCTCCACCACAGAGCCGGACGATGCGGTACGGCAGCTCAAGCTTCTGCACCAGCGTCTCCACGTAGCGGACCATCTGATCCAGTGCCTCGTAGGAGTGGTCGGGATGCTCGATGTGAACCAGCTCTACCTTGTCAAACTGGTGTAGGCGGTTGAGCCCCCTCACGTCCTTGCCGTAGCTCCCCGCCTCGCGACGGAAGCAGGCGGAGTAGGCGCACATGCGGATCGGCAGGCTCTTCTCCTCGACGATCTCGTCGCGGAAGATATTGGTCACCGGCACCTCTGCCGTCGGGATGAGGTAAAAGTCATCCACCTCGCAGTGGTACATCTGTCCCTCCTTATCGGGGATCTGCCCGGTGCCGAAGCCGGATGCCTCATTGACGACAAAGGGGGGCTCGATCTCTAAGTAGCCCGCCTCTCGTGCGCTGTCCATGAAGAAGCAGATCAACGCCCTCTGCAGTCTCGTGCCGTAGCCGGTGTAGACGGGGAAGCCTGCACCGGTGATCTTCACCCCCAGCTCAAAGTCGATCAGACCATACTCCTTGGCGAGCTCCCAGTGGGGCTTCTTATGGTCCGGGTGGAGGTCCGGTATCTCGCCGCCCTTCCTCTCGATGACATTGTCGTCGGCCGACTTGCCGGCGGGGACAGTCTCCGAGGGGGCATTGGGCAGGAGCACGATCGTGTCGACCTGCTGCTGCTCCAGCTCTCGCTTGCGGTCGGTCAACTCCTTGGAGCGGTTCTTGAGGCTGCTCACTCTCTCCTTGGTCGTCTCAGCCTCGTCGCGCTTGCCATCGCGCATCAGCCCGCCGATCTCTCGGGAGAGCGTATTGATCTCGGCATTGGTCTCGTCGAGCTCGCTCTGGGTCTGTCGGCGCTCCTCGTCGAGGGCGCGCACCTTGTCGATGATCGGCTCAGGGTCGACATTCTTGATCTTCAGTCTCCGGATCGCCTCATCGGTATGCTCCAGTAGGAATTCAGTCGTTAACATCTCGGATCTGTACTCTATGCTTATTGTTTCGTGATTGCTTGACGTATGTAACACACAAAGGTACCGAATAAATTCAGTACCCGGATAAGGGAAAAGTGGGTCTGGAAAGGGGGGCGATCTAATATCGGTAGCAGATCAGCCCCGTCGGTCTACCTCTTTTTCTTGCTGAGGAGGATCGACCCGATGACCAGTGCGAGCGGGATGGTGATCATCGCCACCACCGCCTCGGTAAATGATAGTTGCTTGTCCTTCATATCTGTGTATTGCGGTAAATAGCAGTCGGCTTGTGTCAGCTCAAAGGTACTGCTTTTCTCTCATAGCCCTGAAGGGCAGGGGTGCCATCGATGGTCCCAGCCTTAGATAGGGAGTCTATCGGACAAGTCGGACAAGTCGGACGAGTCGGACGGGTCGGACGGGTCGGACGTTTTGCCCAAAGACACGAAGCTCTGACGGTAATATCGGCATCCTTCGGGTGCCTCACGGAAGAGCCTCACCTGGTATACGATTACTCTAAATCTCAAGGGAGTCAACCCTCTTCGCTACTCGAAAAAAGTGTCACATGTGACAACTTTTTCGAGTAGGATTAATGGATTTAAGCCAAAAGCTCGTTTTTCTACTCGAAAAAAGTGTCACAGGCTCCGGGGAGGAGACGCCGGTCCTTAGGAGTGAGAGTGGCATCACGACCATAAGTATCTATGACTTTTTGCTCAATCCTGAGTCGCTGGAGCTGTAAGACCGTGGTGTAAGCCGGTGCGGATTGGGGTGCAGGGGTGACGCATTTGAGTTCATAGAAGGCA
>NZ_KV793736.1 GCF_001808555.1 Porphyromonas sp. HMSC065F10 | reverse complement strand
TATTCTCGTATGCGTAGATCTGACCCATGGAGGCGTCAGTGACGGGCTTGCGGAAGCGCTCAAAGGAACCATACTCCTTGGCATCCGTCCTGTAGGCGTTGGTCGACGAAGCAGCGAGGAGGGAGGACTGGGTCTTTCTATTCTTGACGGTGATCTTACTGAGCGTTAGCTTGTCAAGCGTTGACTGGACGTCGATGCGGGCGGCGAGACGCTCTAAGTTAAT
>NZ_KV793735.1 GCF_001808555.1 Porphyromonas sp. HMSC065F10 | reverse complement strand
CTCCATGGGTCAGATCTACGCATACGAGAATAGCGCTGCCTCTGCCTCCTCTGCCGACGGCACCTCCCTCGTCATCGAGACCGCCTATAACGGCTATGCTGTCAAGCCTCTTGAGGTGAAGCTGCCTCAGATGAAGCGCAACTACATCTACTCCATCCAGCTTATGATGGGCGATGAGGGCTACGTGCCGGATCCGAGCGATAACCCCGATCCCTCTAAGATTAAGCTTACCTACAACGTCAGGGTGGTCGACTGGAATAATGGTCAGACCTTCACCGTGTCGGAGGAGGA
>NZ_KV793734.1 GCF_001808555.1 Porphyromonas sp. HMSC065F10 | reverse complement strand
AAATAGCAGGCAATAAACAATCTAGATACAGATATTATGAAAATGAACGATTTGTCTCGGTTGAAGTTTTTCGAGATTTCAAATCAACCTTTCGTTTTTGACAGAGAGACTTCGCAAGTGATCCTTTTAAATGAAGTAGAGACACCTCAATTGGTACAAAATCTAAGAGCCTTTGATAAGGGTAACTCTTTTTCATATGGCGAAGAAGCATTGATTGATGCCGATGAACTATTTGATGTGATTAATTCGGGTCCAGCATCAACACTTGTCAACGACTTGAAACATGTGAAGCCATCGTACTCATCGCTGGTATTGCCTATAGCTTCACAATGCAATCTAAAGTGTCCATACTGTTTCGCACAAACTAATCATGGCGGGTTTAGCTTTCCTTCGTATAATGAGGACGCTATTGACCGACTTTTAGACAGATTACACGAATTGAATGGCGACACTCCAACGACTTTGATCTTCTTTGGTGGAGAGCCACTCATTAAATTTAATCTCATAGAATACACAGTCAATTGCGTAAAAGAAAAATACCCCGACATGAAAATCGGTTATTCCATTACTACAAATGGAACCCTCATAAATCGAAAGGTAGCCGATTTCTTTCATGAGAATAATGTTGCGGTATTGTTAAGTATGGATGGGTATGACAACGAGTTTAATTACAGGAAGTTTCGGAATGGAAAATCTTCTGTCGATAGGGTCCTGAAGTCTATTGAGCTACTAAAATCGTCAAATGTCTATTTTGAGATTCGTGCGACTTTAACAAGTGACAACCCCTATCTGTACGAAACACATATGTTTTTTGAGAAGTTGGAGGTGCCATATCAAATTGCATTTGCGTATCCCTCAGAAAACACATCTCATTCAAGTTTATCTACATTCTCAGAGGACTCCTTAGTTGGGCTAAGAAAAGCTTACAACCGTCTTATTGAGCATTATGTTGAAAGGTCTAAAAAGGGATTGCCTTTTTATGACAAGCTCCTGCCTAAAATCATTGGAGCCATTGAGAGTAGGCAGAAACTTATTTTTTCTTGTAGCGCAGGGATAAACTACTTTACAATTCTTGCAAACGGGGACATCCATTACTGTGCTCATCTTATGAATAATCCTGAGTTCGTATTAGGGAATCTATATGATAGGAAGCTTAAGAATAGCTTCATATCACATCCTATTACGCCCAAGGCAGTTGACCAAATCGCAGAATGTGAGAATTGTTGGATTAAAAATCTGTGTGCTGGAGGTTGTACATCTCAAAAGATATCTGAAAAACTCAGCCCTTTCGGCTCTTACTCAAGAAGAAAATGTGCGCTAGAAAGGTTGCAATATGAGTATTACTTAAAGTTGTATGTACTAAGCCAAAGTATAGGACTTACACAACCATAAATGGTTGCAATGTTTAATCAACTAATCAATTAACTTATTATGAAGAAGTTCAAACTACTGAACGATAGGCAAATGAAGCCTATTGAAGGAGGTGGAGAATTAAAAATCTCCAATTGTAAGGCCGCTGGAGACACATTGTATTGTGCTCCAATAATGGGCGATGTTGTCCTATGTACCACTCATGAGGTGACATGTCCTAATGGGTTTTCTGTAAACTGTAGGAGCCTAGGCAACTACTCCATTACTTGCCCTAACGTAACGGTTAAACCGAAGAATTAAACTAATGAGATAAAGGCACACTTTTATGAGTGTGTCTTTATCTCTTTCGTCTAACTAGCCTAGAATTATCTATGAAACCCTTCTTTTTTATACCTATAGCTCTGCTTTTTGTGTCCTCTTTATGCGTGAAGGCACAACAAAATATGTCGACTGACTTCAACGGTCTAACCCTAACGATAAG
>NZ_KV793733.1 GCF_001808555.1 Porphyromonas sp. HMSC065F10 | reverse complement strand
GATCCCTACGGGGCTTCGCCCCTGCGGGATCGACAGGCAGTAGCAGCAGGGTGAGGATCAATCAACGGGATTGCACAGCGACAAGGAACATCACCTTTGCCGTTAAGCTCAAATGCGTCACCCCTCTTGCGGATCGGTGAGAGGGCTGTCGGATGTTCGCTTTTTGGCTATTTTTGCCAAAGGAGTAATCAAGACGTATGAAGAGAAAGATTGGCACCATAGTAGCCACGTGGGTCCTCAGTGTCGTGGCGGGGCTGAGCCTCACAGCGCAGGAAGCAAGCATCACGACCCTCGAGGCGGCCGACTTTGGGATCCGCCCCATAAGCGGTCAGGATAGCGGGAGAGGCTTCGCAGCGCTGCTGCAGCAGGCGAGAGAGGTTTCCTCTAAGGGCGACAGTCTCGTCATCCATTTCGCCCCGGGCGTCTACACGATCCGGGAGCAATCGCTCCCCCGAGAGACCCTTTTTATCTCCAATCACGACCACGTCGCGGAGAGAGCGGTGGCGCTATTCCTGCACAATCTGCACCGCACCCGCATCGAGGCAAAGGGGGTCACCTTCCTCCTCCATGTGCAGCTGCTCCCGGTGGTGATCAAGGGGTGCGGCGACCTGACGCTCTCGGGGCTGACGCTGGACTACCCGGCACCGACGCTTACCCAGCTGGAGATCCTCGCCGTGGAGGGCGACGAGGTGGTGGCAAGACTGCCGGAGGAGACGCGGTTTCGCATCGAGGATAAGGGCAAGATCGTGCTGCTGCTTGAGGAGGGGCGGGAGAGTCGGGTGAGCTATACGCTTCCCTTCGCGTCCGATGGGCATATGAAGGCGGGTCGGGCGGATGTCGCCTTTGACCCCCACTCCATACGACGGCTGGACGAGCACCGGGTGGCGATCAAGGGCTGGGCGGAGGCACCTCACTTAGAGGTGGGGGACCGGTATGCCCTGAGGAGCGGGGCACGACCCACGCCGGCGATCACGGTGATCGACTCGGAGCGGATCGGGCTGGAGGGCGTGACGGTCCACTTTGCCGACGGGATGGGGCTGGTGGCACAGGACACGCGAGACATCTCACTGGATCACTTTGCCGTCAAGCGGCGCGAGGGGAGCGAGCGATACTTCACCCTCCAGGCCGATGCCACCCACTTCTCCAACTGCCGCGGTCACATACGATCCGTCAACGGACTCTATGAGGGTATGGCAGACGATGCGATCAACGTCCACGGCGTCTACCTGCGGGTGGACAGCCTGCTCCCGGACAGAAGCGTGCTTGCCACCTTTGCGCACCCGCAGGCATTTGGTCTCACCTGGGGCGCCGTCGGGGATACGGTCCGGCTCGTAGACCGAGAGACGCTGCTCCCGCTGCTGACGACGACGATCAGTGCGATCTCGGCAAGGGATCCGCACCACAAGGTCATCCGGCTGAGCGACCCCCTACCCAATGACCTGCCTGCCGAGATGGCGCTTGAGAATTACTCCGCCATGCCCTCCGTGTACTTTGCTAATAACGTCGTGCGGGACAATCGGGCCAGAGGGGCCCTCTTCTCGACCCATCGACGGGTCATCTGTCGGGACAATCTCTTTGACCACACCCACGGCAGTGCGATCCTCCTGAGTGGCGATGCGAATGGGTGGTACGAGAGTGGCCCGTGCGAGGAGGTGCTGATCACGGGCAATCACTTCATCAACGCTCTGACGGCAAGGTACCAGTTTACCGAGGGGGTGATCTCCATCTTCCCTGTGCTTAGGAAAGTGGTCCCGGGGAAGTACTACCACGGGCGGGTGGTGGTAGAGGGGAATACCTTTGACACCTTCCCTTCGCCGCTGCTCTACGCCCTGTCGGTGAGGGAATTGGTCTGGCGGGACAATCTCGTCCGCCTATCGCACGACTATGCCCCGCTCTTCGACGACCTGAGTAGCCGGCTCATCAACGTCGGCACCGCAGTGGTGGACCGGAGCGCTACCTCTTGTCCCGGAAAAAGCGAGACATCAGCTCCCGGCAGTCGTCCGCAAGGATGCCGGAGGTGACCTCGGTCTTGGGGTGAAGGATCTCCCGGCTGACGGTGGTGAAGCCGACCTTCGGCTCATCGGCGCCCCAGACCAGCCGTGCCGGGCGACACCAGCGGATGGCGCCGGCACACATGACGCAGGGCTCTATGGTGACGTAGAGCGTGCAGTCGGTCAGGAGCTTAGCACCGAGATGTCCCTGCGCTGAGGTGAGGGCGATCATCTCCGCATGGGCGGTCACGTCCCTCAGCCCCTCAGTCTGGTTGTGTCCTCTGCCGATGATCTCCCCCTCCGGCGAGACCACCACGGCACCTATCGGCACCTCGCCCTCCTCCCGAGCCAGCTCCGCCTCCCGCAGAGCCTCCCGCATCAGCACCTCATCACTCCGTCTCATGATCCCGTCCATCACTCGAGGGGAAGGGGCTTGGCGGGCATCAGCCCCAGTTCGTCCGCTGCCCACTGCTCCATATACCGGAGTGCCTCCTGACGGTCGTTGTGGATCAGGCCGTCGAGGATCGCATTCTTGATCGCCTCCTTGATCTGCCCCACAGCGGAGCAGGGCTCCAGCTCGTAGAGGTCCATGATCTCCCTCCCATCCACGGGGGGCTGAAAGTTTCGGATCCGATCCTTCTCCTCAATCTCCCGGAGCTTCTCCCGGACGATGGCGAAGTTATTGAGATACCGCTCCACCTTACGCGGGTTCTTACTCGTCAGGTCGCTCTCGCAGAGCAGCATCAGGTCCTCGATGTCGTCTCCGGCATCAAAGAGGAGTCGCCTCACGGCCGAGTCGGTCACACCGTCGTCTGCCAGCTGCGCCGGGCGCATATGGAGGGAGACCAGCTTGCGGACATACTTCAGTCGCTCGTCGGTGGGAAACTTCGCCCGACGGAAGATCTTAGGCAGCATCCGCTGCCCCAGGTAGTCGTGGTTGTGAAAGGTCCAGCCGCCGCGGACAAATTGCTTGGACCTCGGCTTGCCTATATCGTGGAAGAGTGCCGCCATCCGCAGCCGGAGAGAGTCGCTCCGCTCTGCCACATTATCCACCACCTGGAGGGTGTGGTAAAAATTGTCCTTATGCCCCACCCCATCCTGCGTCTCGGCGCCCTGCAGGGCAGACACCTCGGGGAGGTAAATATCCATCAGCCCGGTGCGGTACATCAGGTCAAGCCCTATGGAGGGCTTCCGGCAGGCCATGATCTTCATAAACTCGCCCTCGATCCGGTCCGCCGAGACGATCCGCAGCCGATCGGCATTTCGCCGGATCGCCGCCAGCATATCCGGAGGGATGGTGAAGCGGAGCTGGGCGGCAAAGCGCACCGCCCGCATCATCCGCAGAGGGTCGTCGGAGAAGGTGATGTCCGGGTCAAGGGGCGTGCGGATGATCCCCATGCTGAGGTCCCTCAGCCCCTCGAAGGGGTCGTGGAGCGTCCCCGCCCCCGGACCGGTCACGGTGACGGAGAGCACATTGATCGTGAAGTCGCGCCGCGCCTCGTCCTCGGCAAAGGTCCCCTCCGACACCTCCGGCTTGCGTGACTCCTCCGTATAGCTCTCCCGACGTGCACCGACAAACTCGAGCTCCCTACCCCGATACTTCACCTGGGCGGTGCGGAAGTTGCGGAAAATGGTCGCCTGAGACCCGCGCCCCAGCAGCTCCGAGATGCGATCAGCCACCCGCTCGCAGTCCCCCTCGAGGACAAAGTCCAGGTCCGTCGTCGGTCGGTCGATGATCAGGTCGCGCACCGCACCGCCGACCAAGCGTATCTCCACACCGGTCTCCTCCGCCGCCCGGTCCAGCACCTCCAGCAGGTCCCGACCTATCAGCAGTTGAATATCCTCCCACAGGGGTCTCTCTATCGTCTCTCTTGTGATCACGTCTTGTCTCATCTCATTATGGTAGACCTTTTTTATGTCGCAAAGAAAAGGTCTTGCGCCCAGACTCCCCCGATCGGACCCATACGCAGAAGCACCTCAGGGGCAAGAGGGGGAGCGATGGGCCCGGTGCTCACGTATGCGACCGAGCCTACATCTCCGGAGTGCCTTGAGTGAGGTATGGCGTATGGGTTTCTTGGTGACAAAGGTAACCATTTTGCCCCATCGGTGGTGGGGCAGGGGGAAATCTTCTTCTCTCTCCCCCTACACGAGACGAACATCCACAGGAAAAGAAATGAGGAGAAAAGGCTTAACTTTGCACCTATGATAATAGCAGTAGACTTTGATGGCACCATAGTGGAGCATAAGTACCCCGCTATCGGTGATGAGATACCCGGTGCGGTCGAGACCCTGAGGCAGCTGATCCGCGATGGTCATCGGCTGATCCTCTGGTCGGTGCGTGAGGGGGCTTTACTGGACGATGCCGTCCGCTGGTGCGAGGAGCGAGGGATCACCTTCTACTCCATCAATAAGGACTTCCCCGAGGAGCGGGAGGAGGACAGGCACTTCAGTCGCAAGCTCAAGGCCGACCTCTTCATCGACGACCGCAACCTCGGCGGTCTCCCGGACTGGCAGGTGATCTACCAGATGGTCGCCTCGGGACACCCACACCACCCCCTCCACGTCACCACGGTGATCGACACGGAGCAGGCTGAGATGATGAAGCGGTACAATAAGCCCCGTCGTCGGGGCCGCTTCTTCTAAGGCTCGCACGCTCTCTTGTCGGACGCATCGGACAGCGCACTATGCTGGCACCCGACCCGTGTGACTTGTCCGATAGAGCATTGATTTCCCCCTCTCCTGTGGGGGAAATTCTTTTACCGGTTTAGTGTGGACGCTGAAGTCGGGGGCTACTGGGTCTCGTCGGCGGGGTGGTGCCCCTTGTGGAGGATGTAGGAGAGACGCTCCACGATGACGCAGAGCATGGGCGCAGCGATGAGGATCGTGCGCAGGGCTATGGGTGAGAGCCGGTTCGTGCGACCCATACAGGCGATCAGCACCAGCAGGAAGGAAAGGAGGTGGAAGAGGATCGGGTACTGCCTCCAGATGAACGCCCGATCAGGCAGCAGGCGGTCACGACCAATGACCCATCGGAGTAGCCGGATCACCGCAAGGGCGCCGATGAGCGCCACGACGGAGTGCCACAGTGGCACCACACCTATAGGGGTGAGGTACAGCGCCGCCAGGGCTAAGAAAAACTCACAGACCCAGAGGTACAGGGTGCGACTGTGCCGGCTCCGCCCGCTGATCGTGCCGCCGAGGTAGACGATGGCGAGCAGCAGTGGTACGACGAAGTAGTAGCCGATCCGGTCCATGGGGCTGTCGTGAGGCGATCAGACGTTGAAGCGGAAGTTCATGATGTCGCCGTCCTGCACGACATAGTCCTTCCCCTCGATGTAGAGCTTGCCGGCCTCCTTGACCGCCTGCTCGCTCCGGAGGGCGATAAAGTCGTCGTACTTGATCACCTCGGCGCAGATAAATCCGCGCTCAAAGTCGGAGTGGATCACGCCGGCCGCCTGCGGGGCCTTGCTCCCCCTCGGATAGGTCCAGGCGCGTACCTCCTTCTTCCCCTCCGTGAAGTAGGTCTCCAGCCCCAGCAGCGCATAGGCAGTCCGGATCAGGCGCGAGACACCGCTATCGGAGAGCCCTGCCGCCTCGAGGAACTCCTGTCGCTCCTCGTAGGTGTCCAGCTCGGCGATGTCCGCCTCCATCTGTGCCGCCATCACCATCACCTGCGCCTCCTCGTCCTTCACCGCCTCACGGACGGCATCAACGTAGGCATTGCCACTCACGGCATCGTCGTCGGTGACGTTGCAGACGTAGAGGACCGGCTTGGCGGTGAGGAGGAAGAGCTCACGGAAGCACTTCCCCTCCTCGCTGTCGGGATCAATATCGAGGGTGCGGGCGTTTTTCCCCGCCTCGAGGATCGGCTTGACCTGCTTGAGGACGCTCAGCATCGCCTTGGCGTGCGGGTCGCCACCGGAGGCGGTGTGCTCCGCCTTCTTCCATCGGCCCTCGATCGTCTCGAGGTCCTTGAGCTGCAGCTCGGTGTCGACCACCTCCTTGTCCCTCACCGGGTCGATCGTCCCATCGACGTGGACGATATTGGGGTCCTCAAAGCAGCGAAGCACGTGGATGATCGCATCGGTCTCGCGGATATTGGCGAGGAATTGGTTGCCCAGCCCCTCACCCTTGCTGGCACCGCGCACAAGCCCGGCGATGTCTACGATCTCCACCGTCGTCGGGACGATGCGCTCCGGGTCGACGATGTCGGCGAGGGCATTGAGCCGCTTATCCGGCACGGTGATCGTGCCGAGGTTGGGCTCAATGGTGCAGAAGGGGAAGTTGGCCGACTGCGCCTTGGCATTGGAGAGCGAATTGAAGAGAGTGGACTTGCCGACATTGGGCAGCCCGATGATACCGCACTTGAGTGACATGGGTCTTGATTGCTTGATTGGGTGGTGTCAGATCTTTTCCGAGGGGGTGTCGATGGGCTCCTTCAGCTCCATCATCTTGCGCTGCCGCTCACGCGCCTCGGTGACGCGCTTCATCAGGTCGACCGGGTGGTCCACCTGCTTGTCGGAGAGGGCGGCATCAATCACCTCGCTGATGTCGCGAACGTAGACGAAGGAGAGGTCCTCGAGGTACTCCGCCTTGATCTCGTCGATGTCCTTCTTATTCTCCTCGCAGAGGATCAGCGTCTTGATGCCGGCGCGCTTGGCGGCAAGGATCTTCTCCTTGATACCCCCCACGGGGAGCACCTTGCCGCGCAGCGTGATCTCGCCCGTCATGGCGATGTGGGGCTTGACCTGGCGCTGGGTGAGCGTGGAGATGAGCGAGGTGACGATGGTGATGCCGGCGGAGGGTCCGTCCTTGGGGATCGCACCCTCCGGCACGTGGATGTGGAGGTCCCAGTAGTCAAAGAGGTCCGCATCGATGCCGTACAGGTCGGCGTGGCTCTTGACATACTCGAGGGCGAGGGTGGCGCTCTCCTTCATCACCGCGCCGAGGTTGCCGGTCATGCTGAGCCGCCCCTGGCGAGAGGGGATGGCGGCACTCTCCACGAGGAGGATCACGCCGCCGACGCTGGTCCAGGCGAGACCGGTGACGACACCGGCGTACCTATTGCCCTCATACTTCTCCTGCTTGTACTTCTCCGGACCGAGCAGCTCGGGAAGATCGGAGGGGGAGACGGTGACGGGGAAGAAGGTGCGGGCCCGCATGCGATTCTTATCTTCCTTAGTGAGGCGGATCTCGTTACCATCCGCATCGTAGCCGGTGTCGTGCACCTTCAGCGCCTGTATCTCAGGTCTCTCGGCATGCTCCATCGCCTGCTTGGCGAGCTTGCGGAGGAGCTCACGGATGCGCTTGTCGAGCTGACGCACACCGCTCTCGAGGGTATAGTCCTCGATCAGCCGGTCGATGGTGCGCTTGGAGAGCTTCACGTCACCCTTCCTCAGCCCAATCTGGTCGAGCGAGTTGGGGATCAGGTGTCGCTTGGCGATCTCCACCTTCTCCTCCGGGATGTAACCGCTCACCTCGATCATCTCCATACGGTCCCGCAGGGGGCCGGGGATGTCGCCGATGTTATTTGCCGTGGCGATGAAGAGTGCCCGGCTGAGGTCGTAGTCGAGGTCGAGGTAATTGTCGTGGAAGGTATTATTCTGCTCCGGGTCGAGTACCTCGAGGAGGGCGCTGGAGGGGTCACCCTTGTAGTCGTTGGCGAGCTTGTCCACCTCGTCGAGGACGAAGACGGGATTGCCCGAGCCGGCCTTGAGGAAGCCCTTGATGATCCGCCCCGGCATCGCCCCTATGTAGGTGCGTCGGTGACCGCGGATCTCCGCCTCATCGTGCATACCGCCGAGGGAGATCCGGACATACTTCCGCCCGAGAGCGCGGGCGATGCTCTTGCCGAGGGAGGTCTTGCCCACTCCGGGAGGGCCGTAGAGGCAGAGTATCGGTGCGTGGAGGTTGCCCTTGAGCTTCAGTACCGAGAGATGCTCAAGGATGCGCTCCTTGACCTTCTCAAGACCGAAGTGGTCCTTGTCAAGGATGCGCTGGGCGGTCTGGATATTGAAGTTATCCTTCGTCACCTTATCCCAGGGGAGGTCGAGGATTGTCTGGCAGTACTGCAGCTGGACGCTGTAGTCCGGGCTCTGAGTGCTCATATGCCGCAGCTTGGCGACCTCCTTGTGGAAGGTCTCGCCCACCTCGGCGGGCCACTTTTTCTTAGCCCCCTTGGCGAGCATCGTCGTGACCTGGTCCTCATCGTCGTCGGAGAGCTCCTTGCGGATCTGCTGCATCTGCTGCTGGAGGAAGTAGTCCCTCTGCTGCTTATCCATCTCGCTCTGCGTCTGGTGGCGGATCTTCTGCCGCAGGGTCTGCAGCTCAGCCATCTGATTGAGGAGCGGGAGGAGGAGGAAGCCGCGCTGCTTCATGTCCGAGGTGAGGAGGAGCAAGACCTTCTGCTCCTGCTCCTCGGGGAAATTGCTGGCGCTGAAGTTGATGATCACCGTCGGGTCCTGCAGTCGGTGAGCCGATGCGATGAAGGGCTTGGGCACGTCGCCCTTGAATATCAGGAGCTGGATCATCACCTCCTTGATCGTCATGGCGAGGGCGCGATACTCCATATCGCTCTCGTCCGGCACCGTCTCGGGGCTGAGGGTGTAGGAGGCCTTGACAAATGGGGTGACGCTCACGAAGTCGCCCAGCCGCACGCGCACCTTACCCTGCATCACGACGGTAAGCATCCCGTCGCCCATATCGGCCACATGCATCACCTCAGCGATGATGCCATAGTCGATCAGGTCCTCGCGGGTCGGCTCCTCAATGGTCGGGTCCTTCTGCGTCGCCACGAGGATATGCTTATTCTCCGAAGAGGAGAGATAGTCGAGTATGCGCTTGGACTTATCCCGGCCGACGATGAGCGGCATCGCCACGTAGGGGAAGAGCTGGTCTGTGCGCATCGGCAGGAGAGGCAGCACATCCGGCAGCTCGCGGATGTCCTCCTCAAAGTCCAGTCTCTCGTCGTACTCAGGCAGTATCATAGGCATCATTTGTGATCTCTGTGGAGTATCATCGTCCTCCTCGAGCTCTATATCATCGATATCAAACATGCTGATCGTCAGTTCAGTTACGGCATAGCAACACATACCTACGCCAATAGTGTGCAAAGGTACCAATAATTGACCACAGCCCTACCTCCCACACTACCCCCACGTCACCTCAGGAGAGGAGCTGGCGGAGGATGGCGGGGGACTTGAGGGTCCCCATCTCGGGGAAGTGGTAAGTCATGTAGTCAAGGAGCAGCGTCATCAGGCTATTTCGCTCCTCCCTTGATAGTGGGATGGCGAGCGGGTCGGGGTCGGTGATGAAGCGGTAGAGCAGCTCTGCCTTGCCCGCCTCGGCCCCCTCGCCTCGACTCCTCGGCGCACGGAAGAGCCCCTCCTGCAGGTCGAGGACGTGGCCGGTGCGGTACTCCTCGTACCTGGGCAGGATCCCGAGGTGGTGGCAGAGACCGGTCATCAGCCTCAGGTGCCACGAGGCGCGCGCCGTCTCGGGGATCCGGTCGAGGTCGGCGAGGCTCTCCCGGAGGTAGCCATAGAGCGCTCGATCCGGTGAGGCTGAGCGGAGGAGCCGGTGGAGTAGCTCGGTGGCAAAGAGGGCGAGGGCATTGGCGGAGGGGTCTATGCTCGGTGCGGAGAGGAGCTGCACGATCGTCGTCCCTCTGGGGATGAAGACCTCCCGCGTACTCCGGTAGTCGATCGTAGTGTGGACCACGGAGAGGGGGATAAAAAGGGCTCTCGCCCCTCCGGCTGTCTTGCGGCCGGCGGGACGAGAGGCTCTCAGGGACAGCGACCCGAAGAGGTCACTGTATGTATGTATCATATAAGCGGTGTCGGAGAAGCGTACCGCTGTGAGGACGATGGCTTCGATCTCAGTCGTCATGGGACCCTTGCGGAGCGCCCTCTCGGTGGCGCATCAGAGCTTCTCCAGCATCCGTACGACGAGGTCGTATGCCTGACCGACGGTGTCGATCTTGACACGCTCGTCGGGGCTGTGCGGATGGAGGATCGTCGGCCCTACAGAGACCATGTCGGTCTCGGGGGCGATGCCCTGGAAGAGTCCGGTCTCCAGTCCGCCATGGATGATCTGGAGCTTAGGCTCAGCCTTGAAGAGCTCCTTATACGCCTCCTTCGTCACGTCCAGCAGGTGGGACTTCGCATTGGGCTGCCAGCCGGTGTAGGAGCCACTCAGCTCCACCTCGGCACCGATCAGCTCAAAGGCACTGCAGACCATGTCGGCGACCATCTCCTTGCGGCTCTCGCTGGAGCTGCGGACGAGGAACTTAGCATGTACCTCGCCCTCCTCGATGCTGAGGATCGCAAGATTGGACGATGCCTCGGTGGTGCCGGGGAAGTCTATGAGGGTGGAGGCGACACCATTGTGCACCGCACTGATGGCGAGGATCACCGCATCGCGAACCTCACGGGGCATCACCTTCTTCGGCTCCTCCTCGAGCGGTGTGGCGGCAAAGGTGATGTGATTCTCCACCTGACCATACTCGGCATTGAAGAGGCACTCCCACTCCTCGACCATCTTGACTAGGGTGTCAGCCTTCTCCCCCTCCTTGACGCAGACGACCGCCTTAGCCTCGCGGGGTATGGCATTGCGGAGCGTGCCGGCATCAACGGAGGCGATGTCGAGGTTGGTCTCCCGGACAGCGTGCTTGAGGAAGCGGAAGAGCATCTTCACAGCATTACCCCGGCCGAGGTTGATATCCACGCCGGAGTGGCCGCCCTTGAGGCCGGAGAGGGAGATCTCGTAGGCGACAGCACTCTTCTTCGCCTTCTCCTCCTTGTAGCCCAGCGTTGCGGTGACGTCCACGCCGCCGGCACAGCCGATAAAGATCTCGCCCATCATCTCGGAGTCAAGGTTGATGAGGTACTTGCCCTTGATGTCTCCGGCGACCAGCTCGTGAGCACCGATCATACCCTCCTCCTCGTCGACGGTGAAGATCGCCTCGATGGGCCCGTGCTTCAGCGTCTTATCCTCGAGGATTGCCAGCGTGATCGCATCTCCGATACCGTCATCGGCACCGAGGGTGGTGTCACGGGCGGTGACCCACTCGCCATCGATGTAGGCATCGATCGGGTCCTTCACAAAGTCGTGACTAGACTCGGGCGTCTTCTGCGGCACCATATCCATATGGGACTGGAGGGTCACCATCGGGTGATCCTCGTACCCCTCGGAGGCGGGCTTGTAGATAAATACGTTACCTGCCTCGGTGCGACGGGTCTCAAGACCGAGCTCCTTGCCGACACCGGCGATATACTTCGAGATCTCCTCGCAGTGGTGGGTGGGGCGGGGATGCTGGGTGAAGGCGTGGAAGTGCTTCCAGACCAATTCGGGCTTCAGATTTTTGATTTCCTCAGACATACAGATGTGAGTTATTGGTTTCTTGGTTTCTTGATTTTCTCAAAGGTACAAAAAACTCTCCTACCACCCACAGAGATGCCCCAGTGGGCGCTCCCGCCACAGCGCCCTCATCTGCAGGGGCAACACTAATACCGATATTAGCGATCGCTAATATCGGTATTAGTGTTTTCTTTTATCGGTATTAGAGTTTTCCTTTACCGGTATTAGACAGACGGCTGAGGAGGGGGCGCCAGAGGATCCGAGAGAGAGCAGAAGCGTATGGCCTACGAATTATTTCGTACCTTTGTCTATATACGTAAGGCAGCTCCGTATCGGTAGTTGCTCATAATCAGACAATAGAGGAAAGAAATAACATGATGAAAAGAAGTACACTTTACCTGCTCTCCCTGCTTGTGCTGAGCCTCTTTGGGGCGACGGCCATGGCACAGGGGCTGCAGCAAGATGACAGCAAGAAGGCTGCGATCGAGTTTGTCGAGTCGGAGCATGACTTCGGCACCATCAGCGAGGGTGACGGACCGGTCACCTACGTCTTCACCCTTAAGAATGTCGGCAATGCGCCCCTCGTCCTCACTCGTGTGATCTCGAGCTGTGGCTGCACCACGCCCTCTTTCTCCAAGGATCCGATCGCTCCCGGCAAGGAGGGTAAGGTGACTGTCACCTACGATCCCACGGGACGCATCTACCCCTTCGTCAAGACGATCTCGGTCTACAGCAATGGCAAGAAGGGACCATCCGTCCTCACCATCCGTGGAGAGGTGGTCAAGTAAACAATACGATCCAACTAAAAGAGGGGCTGCGCGTCACTATGACACGCAGCCCCTTTTTCTTGTATCCCATCACTTGGAGCGGTGGAGTTCCTCGTCGATCTTCTGGAAGGGAGAGTTATTGGAGACAAACTCCGGGATCAGCACCTTGAGCTCGCGTACCGCCTCCTCGGTCTGGAAGTCTCGGGCGGTGTCGATGATCTTGGCGACCTGAGCGCTGACGTTATCGTAGTCATTGGATCGGATGTTGGCGATGCGGATCTTATCGACTGTGGTAGGCTCGGTATTCTCCGTCGTGGCCAGCACCTCCTCGTAGAGCTTCTCCCCCGGGCGGAGTCCGGAGTAGACGATCTGGATGTCCTTATCCGGCTCAAAGCCTGAGAGGCGAATCATCCGGCGTGCGAGGTCATCGATCTTGTGTGCCTCGCCCATATCAAAGACGAAAATCTGTGGTCTCTCCGCCATCGTGCTCGCCTGCAGGACGAGACTGCACGCCTCGGGGATGCTCATGAAGAAGCGGACAATATCCTTGTGCGTCACTGTCACAGGTCCTCCGGAGGCGATCTGCCGGCGGAAGAGTCCGATCACGGAGCCGTTGCTGCCGAGGACGTTCCCGAAGCGGGTGGTGATGAAGATTGTCTTGCCCTCTACACGACCCTCCTGGATCGCCTTGCCGAGGCTCTGGATGTACATCTCACAGGCGCGCTTGCAGGCACCCATGACGTTGGTTGGATTGACCGCCTTATCCGTGGAGATCATCACCATCCGCTCAGCTCCGTACTTGACACACATATCAGCGATGTTGCGCGTGCCAGAGAGATTGGCGAGGACAGACTCGCAGGGATGCTCCTCCATCAGCGGCACGTGCTTGTAGGCAGCGGCATGGAGGACGATGTCCGGGCGGTATCGGTCAAAGACGATCTCCACCTTCTCCCTATTACGGACGTCCCCGATCATCGGCACGAGGTCGAGGTCGGGGTAGTCGTGCTCCAGCTCTAAGCGGATCTCGTGGAGAGGCGACTCTGCCATCTCGAGGAGGATCAGCCTGCGGACGCCATAGGAGGCGATCTGTCGGGCGATCTCGCTCCCGATGCTGCCGGCAGCACCAGTCACCATGACGACCTTACCCTCATAGAGCCGGTGGACTGCCCCCTTATCCTGATGGATGGTGTCGCGGAAGAGGAGGTCCTCGATCCGGATCTTGCGGACGCTCTCCAGCGCAATCGTGTCACTGCTCGCCTCGGAGACGGCCGGCAGGAGATAGGTCTCCAGATGGACCGACTCGCAGTCCTGCACCACTCGCTCCCCCTCCCCGAGGAAGTCCCGTCGGTCGGTGAAGAGGATCCCGTCGAGACTCTTAGAGCGCTTGAGGAGGTAGAGGTCGTTGCGCCCGGCCACGTGATAGATCCGGTGACCATTGATCTCGTGACCGGCTACCTTCGGGTCGTCAGTCACGAAGCCCATCATCCGGTAGGTCGTGCTCCCCTCGATGAGGGAGGAGACACCGGGTGAGTTGCCCTTCACCCCATAGACCATGATCCGCTTACGGCTGATCGGTCCATCGGTGCTGACAAGGAGACGGCGAGCGAGGAAGACCATCACCCCACGGAGGGCAAGGGCGATAAGGTAGGTGAGTACGACATAGCTCCCGCAGTAGAAGAGGATCACCTTGAGCGAAAAGGTGAGGTGAAGGAGCGTGACGTTGATCACATAGAGGGCAAGAAGGGAGATGAATGCATTGATGAGCGTGGCGATCAGGAGATTGAAGCTCACCCTGAGCGTCGTGAAGCGGAAGATCTGCTTGTGGACACCCGTGAGGAGGTCGGCTGCAACGGCACCGACAGCCACAGCAACTAAGCTGGCCGGCAGCAAGGTCCGCAGTGCAATCTCGGGCATCCCGACAAAATAGCGTGTGGCGAGAGCGGCAAGGACGGCGCAGAAGAGTGCCGAGACGATGTCGATCGCAAGCACGATCCATCGATTGAGATAAGACCGCGATAGGGACGAGAGAAGACTTCGCTTGCTTGTCATAATAATATTCACTCCTTGAGACCTGAGGTCCGGCACACAATCCCATCGACCTTACGATGGCACCCCACGAGAGCAACTTTACTTTAATAACTCCACAAAGATAAGTAAAAAAAGACTTATAGGTCAAAATGGTGGGTGCGACAG
>NZ_KV793732.1 GCF_001808555.1 Porphyromonas sp. HMSC065F10 | reverse complement strand
GCGTCCTTGAGACGCAAGAGATCATAGACATACGGAATACAAAGTAAGATGTATTAAACGCTAGACATAGAGAGAGAGTTTTTTCACTATGGTTTTTATACGACTTTTCGTCATCGATTCTCGCAAGGGAGTTGAGTGTGCGGAGGTAGCGATTTCATAAGTGTAAGACGAGTAAATCTGTGAAGCGTGTTAGAGTATACTTGATAATCAAATTACGAGTAGTACGGCGAATACATAAGTTACTGATGATAGACGAGTAGAGTTATCGATATGTAGGCACTTTTTTCGATATATATTGGAGAGAGTGAAGATATAGATAAAGCGAAAGAAGGGCATTCGGTGGATGCCTTGGCTCTGAGAGGCGACGAAGGACGTGATAAGCTGCGAAAAGCTGCGGGGATCGGCAAATACGACTTGATCCGCAGATATCCGAATGGGGCAACCCGGCAAGCTTGCTTGCCACCATCCATAAGATGGAGCGAACGTGGGGAACTGAAACATCTTAGTACCCATAGGAAGAGAGAACAATTTAGTGATTCCCCTAGTAGAGGCGATCGAACGGGGACGAGCCCAAACCGGCAGTGTCGCAAGGCATTGCCGGGGTTGTAGGGCTCTCGATATCGCAAGAGTGACGCGAGGAGAAGTGACGTGGAAACGTCCACCATAGACGGTGATAGTCCGGTAACCGAAGCGAAGTGAAGCGTAGAGAGTACCTGAGTAGTGCGGGACACGTGCAATCCTGTATGAATCCGGGAGGTCCATCTCCCAAGGCTAAATACTTCTCAGAGACCGATAGTGAACAAGTACCGTGAGGGAAAGGTGAAAAGTACCGCTCATAGCGGATTGAAATAGTACCTGAAACCGGATGCCTACAAGCGGTCGGAGCCCTTCGGGGTGACGGCGTGCCTTTTGCATAATGAACCTACGAGTTACCATGCACAGCAAGGCTAAGCGACCCAGTCGTGGAGCCGTAGCGAAAGCGAGTTTTAAATGGCGTATAGTTGTGTAGGGTAGACGCGAAACCAAGTGATCTATCCGTGTCCAGACTGAAGTGAGGGTAAAACCTCATGGAGGGTCCAACGGAGAAATGGTGAAAAATTTCCCGATGAGGTACGGATAGGAGTGAAAGGCCAATCAAACTTGGAGATAGCTCGTACTCCCCGAAATGCATTTAGGTGCAGCCTTTATGGTTAAGTACACGAGGTAGAGCGACTGATTGGATGCGAGAGCTTCACCGCTTATCAAATCCGGACAAACTCCGAATGCGTGTATGTATTCATGAAGAGTGAGGGTGCGGGAGCTAAGTTCCGTATCCGAGAGGCAAAGAAGCCGGACCATCAGCTAAGGCCCCCAAATGATGTCTAAGTTGAATGAACGAAGTCGCAATGCAGAGACAGCTAGGATGTTGGCTTGGAAGCAGCCATTCATTTAAAGAGTGCGTAACAGCTCACTAGTCGAGGATTGTGGCGTGGATAATAATCGGGCATAAGACATCTGCCGAAGCTATGGGATCGAAAGATCGGTAGGGGAGCATTCCAGCGAGGTTGAAGGTGTGAGGTGACTCATGCTGGACTCTCTGGAAGAGCAAATGTAGGTATAAGTAACGATAAAGGAAGTGAGAATCTTCCTCGCCGAAAGACTAAGGTTTCCTCTTCAACGTTCGTCGGAAGAGGGTTAGTCGAGACCTAAGGAGTAGCCGTAGTTGGCGTATCCGAACGGATGAATGGGTTAATATTCCCATACTGGTTACACGTAGTGGATGCAAGGACGAAGGAGTGAAAGCCTCGCCTGCTGACGGAATAGCAGGTTAAAGGGTGTAGGCGCTGATGGGGTAGTAAAGTACGTCCCAGAGCCGAATCTGATAGTACCGGGAATCTACGGAGGAACGGATAGAGGTGTAAGCAGACTTCCAAGAAAAGTTGCTACATGATTGATGTGTAAGCACTCGTACCACAAACCGACACAGGTAGTTGGGTTGAGTATACTAAGGCGCGCGAGATAGGCGTGGTTAAGGAACTAGGCAAAATGGATCTGTAACTTCGGGAAAAAGATCGCCCTCCTCCGGGAGGGTTGCAGAGAATAGGCTCAAGCGACTGTTTACCAAAAACATAGGGCTGTGCGAAATAGAAATATGCAGTATACAGCCTGACACCTGCCCGGTGCCGGAAGGTTAAGAGGAGAGGTCATCCGTAAGGAGAAGCCTTGAATTGAAGCCCCGGTAAACGGCGGCCGTAACTATAACGGTCCTAAGGTAGCGAAATTCCTTGTCGGGTAAGTTCCGACCTGCACGAATGGTGTAACGATTTGAGCACTGTCTCGACCACGTACTCGGTGAAATTGTAGTAACGGTGAAGATGCCGTTTACCCGCAATGGGACGAAAAGACCCCGTGAACCTTTACTATAGCTTTACATTGTATTTGGGTATCAGATGTGTAGGATAGGCCGGAGGCTGTGATGTGGCGTCGCCAGATGTCATGGAGTCATTGGTGAAATACGGCCCTTTTGGTATTTGAATACTAACTCGCAAGTGCGAGGACAATGTATGGTGGGTAGTTTGACTGGGGCGGTCGCCTCCAAAAAAGTATCGGAGGCTTCTAAAGGTACCCTCAAGACGATTGGTAACCGTCTGTAAGAGTGTAATGGCAGAAGGGTGCTTGACTGGGAGACTAACAAGTCGCACAGGTAGGAAACTAGAGCATAGTGATCCGGTGGTTCCGCATGGTAGGGCCATCGCTCAAAGGATAAAAGGTACTCCGGGGATAACAGGCTGATCACTCCCAAGAGCTCATATCGACGGAGTGGTTTGGCACCTCGATGTCGGCTCGTCACATCCTGGGGCTGGAGAAGGTCCCAAGGGTTGGGCTGTTCGCCCATTAAAGTGGCACGCGAGCTGGGTTCAGAACGTCGTGAGACAGTTCGGTCTCTATCTATTGTGGGCGTGGGATATTTGCGGGGATTTGACACTAGTACGAGAGGACCGTGTCGGACGCACCGCCGGTGGATCAGTTGTCCCGCCAGGGGCATAGCTGAGTAGCTGTGTGCGGATAGGATAAGTGCTGAAAGCATCTAAGCACGAAGCCGTCCTCAAGATGAGATATCCATATAAGGGACGTTAGAGACGATGACGTTGATAGGCTGTAGGTGTAAGTGCAGTAATGTATTTAGCCGAGCAGTACTAATTTCCCAAGAATGCTTTATCCCCTCCTCCCCCTCCCCTCGTGGGATGTGGGAGGAGGACAAAGAAGAATAACATATCGTACTATTCTCTATACGAGAGTGACAGATATGGATTCGTGACGTACTACGACAAGTAACGATGTCGAGAGGTACTCTACGAGCTTCAGAGATTGATAAGGCTTACACGCCAAGTGAGAGCAGCTACGGCTGCACACGAGAGACTCCATCGAGAGATGATGAGAAGGAGCTGAATCCTCTACTGACAAAGACTTGCTCGAAGGTCTGACGAGTAGTGCATCTTACATTCCGTATGTTTTTTAATACAGTCATCCACTAAGGATTGACCAAAGACATTTAGGTGGTTATAGCGTTGGGGATCCACCTCTTACCATTCCGAACAGAGAAGTTAAGCCCAATAGCGCCGATGGTACTTGTACGCAGGGAGAGTAGGTAGCCGCCGTCTTTTTGAGAGGAGAGATCAGACACTCAA
>NZ_KV793731.1 GCF_001808555.1 Porphyromonas sp. HMSC065F10 | reverse complement strand
CGCAACAAATCTCCAGCCTGCGGAATCGAGGAAATCCTCCCACTTTTGTTAGATATATTTTTTTGTGTAATTTTGTAATCGTTATGCGGCAGTAATAATATACATATTAATACGAGTTAGTAATCCTGTAGTTCTCACATGCTACGAGGAGGTATTAAAAGGTGCGTTTCGACAATGCATCTATTGTAGTATATTATTGCTTAATCCAAATGAATATTATAAATTTAGGAATTCTTGCTCACATTGATGCAGGAAAAACTTCCGTAACCGAGAATCTGCTGTTTGCCAGTGGAGCAACGGAAAAGTGCGGCCGTGTGGATAATGGTGACACCATAACAGACTCTATGGATATAGAGAAACGTAGAGGAATTACTGTTCGGGCTTCTACGACATCTATTATCTGGAATGGAGTGAAATGCAATATCATTGACACTCCGGGACACATGGATTTTATTGCGGAAGTGGAGCGGACATTCAAAATGCTTGATGGAGCAGTCCTCATCTTATCCGCAAAGGAAGGCATACAAGCGCAAACAAAGTTGCTGTTCAATACTTTACAAAAACTGCAAATCCCGACAATTATATTTATCAATAAAATTGACCGTGACGGTGTGAATTTAGAGCGTTTGTATCTGGATATAAAAACAAATCTGTCTCAAGATGTCCTGTTTATGCAAACTGTTGTCGATGGATTGGTTTATCCGATTTGCTCCCAAACATATATAAAGGAAGAATACAAAGAATTTGTATGCAACCATGACGACAATATATTAGAACGATATTTGGCGGATAGCGAAATTTCACCGGCTGATTATTGGAATACGATAATCGATCTTGTGGCAAAAGCCAAAGTCTATCCGGTACTACATGGATCAGCAATGTTCAATATCGGTATCAATGAGTTGTTGGACGCCATCTCTTCTTTTATACTTCCTCCAGAATCAGTCTCAAACAGACTTTCAGCTTATCTCTATAAGATAGAGCATGACCCCAAAGGACATAAAAGAAGTTTTCTAAAAATAATTGACGGAAGTCTGAGACTTCGAGACATTGTAAGAATCAACGATTCGGAAAAATTCATCAAGATTAAAAATCTAAAGACTATTTATCAGGGCAGAGAGATAAATGTTGATGAAGTGGGGGCCAATGATATCGCGATTGTAGAAGATATGGAAGATTTTCGAATCGGAGATTATTTAGGTACTAAACCTTGTTTGATTCAAGGGTTATCTCATCAGCATCCCGCTCTCAAATCCTCCGTCCGGCCAGACAGGTCCGAAGAGAGAAGCAAGGTGATATCCGCTCTGAATACATTGTGGATTGAAGACCCGTCTTTGTCCTTTTCCATAAACTCATATAGTGATGAATTGGAAATCTCGTTATATGGTTTGACACAAAAGGAAATCATACAGACATTGCTGGAAGAACGATTTTCCGTAAAGGTCCATTTTGATGAGATCAAGACTATCTACAAAGAACGACCTGTAAAAAAGGTCAATAAGATTATTCAGATCGAAGTGCCACCCAACCCTTACTGGGCCACAATAGGGCTGACGCTTGAACCCTTGCCGTTAGGGACAGGGTTGCAAATCGAAAGTGACATCTCCTATGGTTATCTGAACCATTCTTTTCAAAATGCCGTTTTTGAAGGGATTCGTATGTCTTGCCAATCTGGTTTACATGGATGGGAAGTGACTGATCTGAAAGTAACTTTTACTCAAGCCGAGTATTATAGCCCGGTAAGTACACCTGCTGATTTCAGACAGCTGACCCCTTATGTCTTCAGGCTGGCCTTGCAACAGTCAGGTGTGGACATTCTCGAACCGATGCTCTATTTTGAGTTGCAGATACCCCAAGCGGCAAGTTCCAAAGCTATTACAGATTTGCAAAAAATGATGTCTGAGATTGAAGACATCAGTTGCAATAATGAGTGGTGTCATATTAAAGGGAAAGTTCCATTAAATACAAGTAAAGACTACGCCTCAGAAGTAAGTTCATACACTAAGGGCTTAGGCGTTTTTATGGTCAAGCCATGCGGGTATCAAATAACAAAAGGCGATTATTCTGATAATATCCGCATGAACGAAAAAGATAAACTTTTATTCATGTTCCAAAAATCAATGTCATCAAAATAATGGAGCGGTCAGGAAATTTCTATAAGGCAATACAGTTGGGATATACCTAGATTCCGCAAGCTGAGTTAGGAGCAAAA
>NZ_KV793730.1:107552-109985 GCF_001808555.1 Porphyromonas sp. HMSC065F10 | reverse complement strand
ATAAACCAAATCGTCTGTACGTGCAAGTCTTCCGTATTTTCCACTCCAAAATGCAATTTGGAGTGGAAAATACGATCCTTGCCATGCTCCAGCAGTCGTATGATAGTAAAGCCTGTAACACGCTCTACAAGCGTCAGGATTACCCCTTTCTGCTCTTTCCCTATAATGGTGTCCATCTCAAAATCTCCTACTCGCGCCTTCTGGTCAAATGCACTCAGGACGAGTTTCTATGGACTTTCGCTTAGACCAGTCTGTTTTTATTGGTACGGCCAAGCGTCGCTTGCGATAAGCTAGCCCATGCCTTGTATGTTTATAAAGCTCGCCTCCAGCTTTCTTGTCTTGATGCAGGAACTTGTAAATGGAGGTCTTACCGACCATCGGCTTGCCCTCCAGCTTTCGCCTTCCAGCAATTTGCTCTGGAGACCATTTATGCTCTACAATGCATTGGACAATATCAGCTTTCATAGCGTTCGTCAATTTAGCTCTTGCTTTGCTCTTCCAGTCTTGTCGCTCTTTGGCAAACATATGAGCCTGAGTAGGGCTATAGTTGCCAGCAGATGTCAAATTCCTCTTAATCTCTCTACAGATGGTGCTAGGGTGTACTCCTATGACCTCTGCGATCTTTTTTTGAGATGTGCCAGTCTTCAGAAGAGCAGCAATTTCGTATCTTTGCGCTTGGGTTAGATGCATACTTGTATATAGCTAAGTTTTTGTTTCAACAGCAAATATACTGCATTAACCTTAAAGGGACGGTGAGCGCATCGTCCCTTTTTTCGTCTCGGTAGCTCGCTACCTGCTCCTCCCGCCCTCCTAGGAGAGGAGGGGGCGTCCGGAGCAGGGCGAGCTCCACTCCAAATTGCATTTTGGAGTGGAAAATACGCAATATACCTCGTAAAAACTTTGGCTATAAAACTCCCTACGAGGTTTTTTCCCTACATCTGTAACTATGTTGCACTTGTCACTAGAATGTGGAAATGGGAATTAACCAAATGCAAGCTATCACCGATCCCTCAAAAATAGTACCTTTGTATATCCTATAACTTTAGCATTAATAATAATATGAACAACGAGCATCTTAGTCTTACGAAGAAAGAGAGGTTGGAGTATATTTACCTTTTAAAGATTTTAGAGAAACTATATCCAGAACAAAGTGAGGAATACTCACAATACAGAAACGCACTTCAGCAAGGTTTCTCTTTGCATTATGCGGATATGATGATTGAACTAAGTGAAGATGAATTATCTATAAATGAGTGCAGAAAAGTACTGGATATACTAGAGATGTACAGAGGAATTATTTATTCATACAGAGCCCTTAAGCGTGAAAATACAGACATATCTCTGACTGACGAGGATGTTAAGTTTCCTGGCTTTGATGGGAATAATGAATGTTACCATATGGCGTATGTAAAGTACTTTATTGATGACCTAGACAGATACTCTGAAATACAGGAACTATCCAATGGATATTACAATAGCCATCATCGAATGCTATCGCAATACGAAAAAATGCTCGAGAAATGGAACGAGTTCGAATCGCTTCCTAATAGATACCTAATGAATGAAGAACAAATCCGAGAGCTGTTAAACTCTAAATTCAAATGACGTCTCTTAGCATAATATCATCTATTTGCTCTATCATTAGTTTCTGATTGTCTTTAACTTGAAGTATGTAGTCGCCTTTTTTTCAACCACTGCCTTTGCGATCTCAGTCTGAGTGCCGATAGCGGCAATGGAGATGACGGTGTCTCGTAGATCTAGAGCCTTGAGAATCTCTTTGATGGCATTGATTTCGTTAGACTTAGTAGATATATATACCTGAGCCAATGAGGCTTGCAGCTTGGGATCAAAAGCTGTGACGCAATGACTGTCGGCATCAAAGTCTAGCTTCTTAACTCCTCTCATCGTCTTATCATCTAGACAGATGTGCTTGCCGGTTGTTATTTCAAAGATTTCCTCTAGGAAGGCTTTGTAGAGGAAATCTTTGAGAAATTGTCTTAGCGGGTGGAATGTAGGCAATACCAAATAGAGGGAGAAATACTCAATCTATCCGCTGTTCATAATACCTTAGCACGTCAAGAGGCTTTATGTCACTTCAAGACGATAGATATCAAGCCCCTAGAGAATCAAACAGTTGACTTTAGATTGGTGCAAACTTCGGGCAATATGCTTCAAAAGCTACTTGGGGATATTGGCTTTTAGCATCTCAAGTTACTCCTTAATCAGGTGAGAGAGTGTTGGGTCAGCTTTGATACGAGCAGTCTCAGAGTCTACAAGAGACAGTACCTCTTGCTTGACTTGGCGATAATTGGCTTCAATAGTCTCACGCAGACTGTCGGAGCCATTTTCGTTTGTGAAGTTCGCTATGATGGGGATAGGCTGGTAAGCTTTCGTCTCAGCAGAGACCTTGGCAACATCCACAACGATCTCAGC
>NZ_KV793730.1:107015-107452 GCF_001808555.1 Porphyromonas sp. HMSC065F10 | reverse complement strand
TCGTTACGATTGATGGTCATGGACTGCCGTTGTTGTAGAACCTTACCGAAACGCTCAGAAAGCGTTTTAGCCGTTTCTCCCACGACCTGTCCGCTAAAGACATTACCCACGGTGTTCTGTATCACCTTACTCTCCTTATCCCCATAGTCGCGGGTCAGCTGCGAGAAGTCTTGAAAGCCTAGACACACAGCGACCTTGTTACTACGAGCTGTGGCGATCAGGTTATCAAGACCACGAAAGTAGATGGTCGGTAGCTCATCTATAATCACTGAGCTTTTAAGTTGATGCTTCTTATTGATGAGCTTCACAATGCGGCTATTGTAGAGCCCAAGAGCAGCCGAATAGATGTTCTGTCGGTCGGGGTTGTTCCCTACCACAAGCACTTTCGGCTCATTAGGATTGTTGATGTCTAGAGAGAAGTCATCGCCCGTCATCAC
>NZ_KV793730.1:65653-106915 GCF_001808555.1 Porphyromonas sp. HMSC065F10 | reverse complement strand
TCTAGAGAGAAGTCATCGCCCGTCATCACCCAGTATAAGGCGGGAGAAATCATTCTTGACAAAGGAATCTTCGCTGATGCTATCTGCCCCTGTAACTGATCTTGAGCTCCACCCTCCCAAGCATCGAGAAAGGGAGAGAGATAGTTAGCAAGCTCGTCATATGAAGTCAGAATAGGGAATATTTGAGCGTAGGGACGATTGAGGAATTCAATAGCATGTGGAAAGGTGCAGTATTTTCCACCCTCATAGATTTTGAGAAACCAAATGATAGCTGCAAGCAAGATAATTGGAGACTCCACAAAGAAATCACCTTGCTTCTGAATCCACGAGCGGTTGAGATTAAGCATAATTGTATGTGCCGATTCGTACGCATCGGAGATGTCGCTCATAAAAGCAGGGTTAATCGGATTGCAACGATGACTCTTACGTGGGTCATCAAAGTTAATCACATAGAATTGGGGCTTCACCTCATAAGCATCAAGGTGATTTCGTAAGTGATTGTAAGCAATCTCCGATAGGTCTGGGAACTTGTAGTCATAGATGTACATCGCAAAGCCTTTCTCAATCTGCTGCTTGATGTAGTTATTCACGATGGCATACGACTTACCCGAACCGGGTGTGCCGAGTACCATTGAGGCACGGAAGGGATTGACTACGTTAATCCAACCCTTGTTCCATTTTTTCTTGTAGTAAAAGCGTGTCGGCAGATTGACCGAGTACTCGTTCTCCATCAGTCTCGTCTCTTGCATGAAACTCTCATTCTCTGTATTGAACACATCGTCCATAAGGTTGTTTTTCAGCAAGCGACTCATCCATACGCCAGCCATCAGCAGACAGATATACCCCACAGAGACTGTGAAGATGTAGAGCGAAGCTGCACCAACGACTCCAATCGGAAGTGCCAGCAGCCACCAATTGAGGAAGAATAGCACAAAGCCGATAGTCAGTACCGTCCAAATCTTAGCCCAAGTAATCTTCTCTTCCTTTACACCACGAGTTCCTAAGCAAGAAAGGGCAAGGAACAGCACACAAAAGAGCTTCGTCCAGAGAATTGAGGAGAAGAGCCCTGCTGTCCGTTGAAAGTTCATCAGAATCTTGTTGAGTACCGAGAGCGTCAAGCCCCAAGTGTGGAATGCTTCGTAGCAAACCAGTAGCAGTTGATGAGCAGGAACAGTACAGAGATCCCTCTCATAAAGTCCATAATCTTGCCCAATGCTCTCAAATCATCTTCTTGTGCCATAATTATCTGTTGTTTAATCGTTGTCTAATCACTATTTCATCAAAGTCAAATGCGTAGGCTTCGCTGCTTTCTCTTTTCACTGAACTGTATCTTCACAGAGAAAACAGTAGATACTTACGTGACCATTTTCTATTTTCCACGGAGGGGCGATCTATTTCCTCGGAAGTTTCATTCCATTCTTCCGAAGTTTGATTTCATTCTTCCGAACTATTACTCTGTCCTTCCGTGGAGATTTCTTTTTTCCTCCGTCTCTATTTCTGATTTCCTCCGTGAAGAGTGCGATGCCGTCTTATTTATCATACCCTGCCTTGACTTACCTCTTCCTTCGTCTGAGATGAACCTTGCTCTGCCTGCGAAGTTTCCGTTGCCAAGCCGCCTCTTTCCAATCATCATTGCTACTACCGAGTGGAAGGTCACCGACAATGTCATCTACCAGTTCATCAACAAGGTTGTCTCCCTCGTCCGCATCTGACTGTAACGGTTGAATAGTTGGGACTTCTTCTTTCAATTGAGAGGAAGAAATGCCATACAATGTTTCATCCATAAATGGATTGTAGGTCGGATTGGAGAGGTAGGCATTAAATGTATTGGCCGAGTAGCCCTTGCCTAGTCGGGAGCCATTGAGCGCAATGCCATTCGCATCGTCTATGAACGTAATACCATAGATACGCCCGCTCTCACTCTTTCGGATAACCATTCGCAAACCTTGCTCCTCCAATCGTTGTCGCAGTGCTTCCTCTGTCTGGGGAGAAGTACGCATTACTTGTAAAACTTTCTCCCTTACGGCTGGTATCAGTGGCTTGATAGCTTGCTTAGATTGTTGCATCCTATTCTGCACGGCTGTATAGCCCACACCACGACCTATCTCCGAGGCATGGATGGGTGTACTGACCTTATCGCCTTTATCATCAGTCGGTACATAGACCAGTCCATCGTACTTCTTCCCTCGAAACTCTGTTTTGACTTCTTCCACGGCAAGATTGTAGTGAGAAAGAATGGCATTGAGTTCTCCCAGCGAACAGAAGCGGTAATGCTTCAGAACAGAACGAGCTATAGATGCTACCTGCTCTTTGATATTTCCTTTTGCCATATCCACCTTTGAGAGCTCTTGTAGCGATTTATCTGTAATCTCTGTGCTGGGAATTAGATGGTACTTCTTCTCCAGCGCATCCGTAATTTTCTTGCTTCGTCTGCCTTCAAACTTGTCATTGATCTTTCGACCTTCACCATCTACCCTTAGCGATACGATGTGTATATGCTCACGGGCGATATCATTGTGCTTGAACACAATGTAGGGTTGCTTGCCATAGCCCAAAGCCTCCATATACTCCTTAGCTATCTGCGAGAGCGTTTCATCGGACAGCTTCTCATCTGGATGCGGATTGAGCGAGCAATGGAAGACCGTTTTCTTTGTTCGACACTTTTCGGGTATCAATGCTTGCATATCTGCAAGGACCTCCGACATCGTATATTCGCCGGCTCTGTTTTGGTACAAGCCATGTGCCAGTAGGAGTGTAGCTTCCTTCTTATTCACCTTCTTGAAGTTGTAGCCGAGTGCACCCCCGAGGTTCTCCGTTGCTGAAATCTTGGCAATCATTACTTGCGGTAATCAATGGTCAGAGAGATAGCCTGCTCCTGCAAAGCAATAATCTGAGCTGACAGTTGCTCTAGCTTCTCAAGCAGTATCTGAGCAGTCTTCACGCTATGATAGCTATTGATGGCTCGTACAGCTTGGTTATACAGCACGCCTATCTTATGTATCTGGGCAGTCAACTCGGAGAGCTTACGATAGTACTCTACAGCAGACTTATCTACCGTTATCACCTTGAAATGCTCTCCCAATATCCTTGCTCGCACGAAATCGGACTTCGTTTCCGCACCTGATTTATGGAACAAGTCAATCGCTCGTTGCTGGTCTTTCGGGTTGGGAAGACGCGTATCCCATCTGTCCCATCGTTCTATCTTTCCATTCATTGTTTTTATCCTTATCTAATTACGACTTTGGAGTAATTCTCTCCCCTTCGGGGCAAGGGTCTTTGTCGGCAGAAACGGAGTTTGTCGGACAAAGACACACCTTGCCAATATCAAGAAGTGATACGATGAAGTATCCACCCCACGGGGGTGTCTACTTCGGGGAGAAAAGCTCCACGACTTCTATCTGCCTGCAAAGTTACAGCGACCTTGTAACTAATTCACTATAAACGATATTCCTATGATTTCACTCCTTTTCCTCATACTTCACTAGAGGTTGAGACTTAGGTTAAGAGCTAGTTATTTTGCAACCAAAATCAGTCATGAGTTAAGTCAATCTTGAGTTAAGTCAAAACCTAACTCTTGAGCTAAGTCAATTTTGAGTTGAGTCAAGACCGAACTCTTGAGCTGAGTCAATTTTGAGTTAAGTCAAAACCCAACTCTTGAGCTAAGTCAATTTTGAGTTAAGTCAAAACCTAACTCTTGAGTTAAGTCAATAGTAAAGTTGAGCCCTAATTCTTGAGTCAGATTTAGAGTGAAACAATCGCCCCATAGGCTTATAACATAAGTAGTAACCAAAGAACGATATGGACAGACCAAACAACCGCCCGCTTTACTTAGGCTTCGCCTCTCAAAAGGGAGGAGTCGGTAAGAGTACGCTAGCCGAAGTGCTAGCATCTATTTTATACTACGAGAAGGATATCCCTCTTGTCGTAGTGGACTGCGATGGCACGCAGGAGTCATTTTTCAAGCTCCGAGAGCGTGACAGAGATCTTATTGGAACCTCCCCAGATATAGGGAAGGCACTCCACGAGCGACTTGCCCAATATGGGAAGAAGTCTTACCAGATTATCCGAAGTAATCTAGAGCAGGCAATAAGCAATACAGAGCAGTACTTGAGTAAAGCACCGATAGCTCCCCAACTCGTCATATTCGACTTCCCTGGTCATGTAGCTACCAGTGCTATGATGGAGCTATCCATTATGATGGACTATATCATCTCCCCCATAGAGGCGGACCCGCAATCGTTGGCATCAAGCTTTGCTTATGCCAAGACAATCCAAGAGCTAGGTGTAGGCTTTGCAGAGTCTCAAATCCAAGATCTCTTTTTGCTTTGGAACAAAGTAAATCGCAGTGCCAGCACTATGGTCATCGACCTGTTCAGTCAGCATGCCCAAGAGCAGGGCTTGAAGATCCTAGATGCTCGTATCTACCATTCCGTTCGCTTCAGTCGTGAGCTAGCTCAAGGGGGTGTCAAGGGAGTCTTTCGTTGCTCTTACCTACCTCCAGCTACCACGCTACGCCCTCAGACAGGTGTGGATGAATGGGTAGAAGAGGTGATGCAGAAACTAGGTCTACAAAAAGGTACAAGCGTATGAGCTCACTTAAAGAACAGCGAGAGCGACTGCTCCAAGCAAAGATGAGAGAGATGGCAAATATAGGGGTCACCAAGCGTACCGCAGATAATATCCCAGACTTTGATGAGCCGATAGATTTGGATGAAGAACCAACGCTTGAAGAGAATCCAACGCTTGAAGCGGAGTGTAATGCCGTCTCAGAGACCGAGGAGACAACAGCCTCTATTCCGACCACCTCTTCTCAAGCATCTCAGCGTCACAGCTCTAAAAAGAAGTCTACTCCTAGGAGTTGCTCATTGACATTAGAGTTTGCAGCGTACGAAGAGCGTTTCCTGACATCTGTACGAGACGGACGCAACAAGTCTGGCTTCAGCATTCATACAGAAGTGCTACAGCTACTTCGGAATGTGGTGAGTGACCTCCGTGTAGAGACCTCCATCACAAGCTATATTGAGAACATCATACTGGATCACTTGAAAACGCACCAGGAGCTATTGAACCAAATCGCCTCTCAGCGGAGACGAGATAAAACTATTGACCTATGATTGAAGAGACATTGAGATGCTTACTGCTCTTATTAGGGATTGTTTGGGTGATCTTTGGCATCACATATTGGCGGAGACTTTTGAACAGCTCCAAGCAAAACTCTATAAGAAAGGCTACAGCCAAGAAAGAGAAGACGGAAAAAGCAGACTCCAATCAAGAGCGTAAGGAGCTTGTGAGAGACGAATTAGTCGGCAAGAGCAAGCCTTTTGTTTCCTCATCTTTCCCAATGGTTCCTAAGAGTTCCTCGTCTGAAAAAGCGGTCGATAATCCCGCTACATTTGCAGAGTTAGATAGTGATAAATCAACTCCCAGAGATGACGCTACAGAGCCTTTAGAAGCGGAAAGCGAAACTATCCCTGAGGCAGAAAACGAGATACAAGTCGCTTACACAATGGAGGATCCAGATGAGGAGAGCATCCTGCGGGAGGAGTTACAGATTGCCAGCGAGGCACTGCCCGAACTCTCCCCGACCGCCATCCTAGCAAGAGATTTATCTCGTATTAGCCAATGGAGTAAGCAAGAGGATTCACTGACTAATGAAAATGAAGAGGAGGTGTGCCAGACGCTCCGCACCTTACGAGGAACGGAGCTTATGGATCGGCTCAAAGAGTATACGCTACAAGTGGAGGAAGCTCACCGCAATCTCTTTGCAGCCCTGCGGAAAGCTGAAGAGCTAGAAGAGGAACCCGCACCTTCCCAAGTAGAGGCAGAGGCGGGAGAAGAAGAAAAACCGCTCTCTTACTACTTGTAACCCAACAATAGAACAGCAAGATTATTCTTTAACAACTTGATATAACGACAGACAATGAACAGACGAATGATTAGCAAGGAACGCCTAGCGATGCTTGCCCTGACCTTGATGATGACAGGTGCGACAGCCTTTGCCCAAGGCAATGGTATGGCGGGCATCAACGAAGCGACCAAGATGGTCACTTCCTATTTTGACCCAGCCACCAAGCTCATCTATGCCATTGGGGCAGTGGTGGGCTTGATAGGCGGTGTCAAGGTGTACAATAAGTTTAGCTCAGGAGACCCCGATACGAGCAAGACAGCTGCAAGCTGGTTCGGAGCTTGTATCTTCCTCATCGTAGCTGCTACCATCCTGCGTAGCTTCTTCCTCTAATGGCTAGTTGGGAAGTAAATAAAGGAGTCGGTCGGACGGTGGAGTTCAAGGGCTTGAAGGCTCACTACCTCTTCTTATTTGCAGGAGGGTTACTGGGCATCTTCATCCTTGTAGTGATTCTCTATCTCTGTGGCATCAGTCAGATCATCTGCTTGGGCATAGGCGTAGTGGGTGCCACCGTTGTGGTGTGGCAAACGTTCGCCATGAATCGCAAGTATGGTCAATATGGATTGATGAAGCGAGGAGCTATAAGAAGACACCCGAGGTATCTCTTGAACCGCCGTTCGGTCTATCAGCTTTTTCACCAACTCAATAGCTCTAGATGATGAGAAACAGAAGCAAGATAACCACCTTAGAGTCAAAGTTCCCCTTGCTGAGTGTAGAGCATGGGTGCATTGTCAGTAAGGATGCTGATGTGACGGTTGCTTTTCGAGTGGAGCTACCCGAGCTTTTTACAGTCACATCTGCAGAGTATGAGACGATGCACTCTACTTGGCATAAAGCAATCAAGGTTCTACCCAACTTCACGATCGTCCACAAGCAAGATTGGTTCATCAAGGAGTGCTACCATACGACTTGCAAGCGTGGTCAAGAAAAGCCTTTGAGCTTTCTCGCTCGTGCCTCTGAGAGACACTTCAATGAGCGACCCTATCTAAACCATACCGTCTACCTCTTTATCACGAAGAGCAATAGACAGCGTATGGCACAGCAGAGTAACTTCTCAACGCTTTGTAGAGGTCATCTACTACCTAAAGAGATTACCAACGAGGAGGAGATGGTGAAGTTTATGGAGGCTGTGGATCAGTTCGAACGCATCATCAATGAATCCGAATTGATAAAGCTGGCTCGAATGAGCGAGGATGAGCTGGTTGGCTCTAGGGAGCAAGCTGCTCTATTAGATCGCTACTTCTCTCTATCAGATAGCAGGCACGGCACATTGGAGGATATACGTTTGGGAGCAGACCTTGTACGTGTGGGAGACAATATGCTGTGCCTACATACGCTCTCTGATACGGATGATCTACCCACTACGGTCAGTACCGATGGTCGCTATGAGCGATTATCAACAGACCGCTCAGACTGCCGCCTCTCCTTTGCCTCTCCAGTGGGGCTGATGCTCCCCTGCAACCATATCTACAATCAATACCTCTTCATTGAAGATAGCGAGGCTAACTTGCAGCGTTTTGAGAAGCAAGCTAGGAATATGCACTCTCTAGCACGCTACAGCCGTAGCAATCAAATCAACGAAGAGTGGATACAGGAGTATCTCAACACAGCACACTCTCAGGGACTCACCTCCATTAGAGCTCACTTTAATGTCTTGGCATGGAGTGACGATGAAGAGGAGCTACGACAAGTCAAGAATGATGTGGGTTCTGCCCTTGCCTTGATGGAGTGCCGTCCTAGACACAACACCATTGATACAGCGACCCTCTACTGGGCGGCTATCCCGGGTAATGCTGGTGACTTTCCCGCAGAAGAGTCTTTCTACGCTTTCATTGAGCCGGCTCTCTGTTTCTTCACGGCAGAGACCAACTACAAGGACTCGCTCTCACCCTTTGGGATTAAGATGGCAGACAGATTATCAGGAAAGCCGATACATCTTGACATATCTGATCTGCCGATGAAGCAAGGAATCATTACCAACCGCAACAAGTTTATCTTGGGACCTTCCGGCAGTGGTAAGAGTTTCTTTACGAACCATATGGTACGACAATATTACGAGCAGGGGGCACATGTCCTCTTGGTCGATACGGGTAACTCGTATCAAGGGTTGTGCGAACTAATCCATCGTAAGACAAAGGGGGAGGATGGAGTCTACTTCACCTACACCCATGACCATCCTATCTCCTTCAATCCTTTTTATACGGATGACAAGTTCTTTGATGTAGAGAAGCGGGAGAGTATCTGCACCCTACTAATGACGCTTTGGAAGAGTGCCGATGAGCGGGTCACCAAGACTGAGGCTGGAGAGCTGGGCTCTGCTGTCAATGCCTATATCGAACTCATCTGCTCAGATGCTAGTATTGTCCCGAACTTCAATAGCTTCTACGAATACCTTAGAGATGTCTATCGTAAGGATATGGAGCAACGAGATATCAAGGTGACGCTCTCAGACTTCAATATCAATAACCTTCTGACTACGCTCAAGCAGTACTACAAAGGTGGGCGTTACGACTTCCTACTGAACTCGGATAAGAACATAGACCTGCTCTCTAAACGGTTTATCGTCTTCGAGATTGACCAAGTGAAGGACAATAAAGACCTCTTCCCCGTGGTGACCATTATCATCATGGAAGCCTTTATCAATAAGATGCGCCGACTGAAAGGTATCCGCAAGATGATCCTCATCGAGGAGGCCTGGAAGGCGATTGCTTCGGAGAATATGGCGGACTACATTAAGTATCTCTACAAGACGGTCAGAAAGTATTTCGGAGAGGCTATTGTGGTGACGCAGGAGGTAGACGATATCATCTCTTCACCCGTAGTGAAGGAGAGTATCATCAACAACTCTGACTGCAAGATCCTACTAGACCAGCGTAAGTACATGACCAAGTTTGATGGCATCCAGGCGATGCTGGGTCTATCCGAAAAGGAGAAGAGCCAAATCCTCTCAATCAATCAGAACAACGATCCTCACCGACTTTACAAAGAGGTGTGGGTCGGGCTGGGAGGTATGCAGAGTGCCGTCTATGCTACAGAGGTGAGTATGGAGGAGTATCTCACCTATACGACAGAGGAGCGAGAGAAGCTGGAAGTCATGCAACGTGCGGAGCAGCTGGGAGGAGACATTGAGTCGGCCATCCGACAACTCGCCATAGAGAAAAGAGATAAGCAATAATAGTAACGATCAAATACCTAGTGACAATGAAAAAGTATCTGCTGATGGCTCTCTTTGCAATGAGCCTATTTATCCCTCAAGCTCACGCTCAGTGGGTGGTTACCGACCCTGGGAACTTTGCTGGCAACATAGCTAACTCCATTAAGGAGATTGCCACCGCCTCGAAGACGGTCAAAAACACGCTAAGTGGTTTTAAGGAGGTGGAGAAACTGTACAACGACACCAAGAAGTACTACGATGCACTCAAGCAGGTGAACAACCTTATAGGCGATGCTTACAAGGTGAAGGAGTGCATCCTAATGGTGGGAGACATATCAGAGATCTATGTAACCTCCTACAAGAAGATGCTAGCGGACCCAAACTTCCGCCCCACAGAGCTAGCTGCTATGGCTGCTGGCTATGCCAAGCTTTTGGAACTGAGTGGCGAGAGTCTTAAAGAGCTCAAGTCTGTAGCTAAGAGCAAGGTGTTCTCGATGAATGATAGCGAGCGTATGCAGATGATAGACCGCATCTATACGACACTACGTGAGTATCGATCGATTGTTTCTTACTACACCCGAAAGAATATCTCCGTGAGTTATGTACGTGCTCACGAGAAGAATGATCTGGCATCGGTCAAAGCGCTTTATGGAAATCCAGAGAGCCGATATTGGTAAGACCATCTACGTAAAGATAGCCGTTAGGATCTATGGACTTTGCATCACTACATGAATTACTCCGCTCCACCTATCAGGAGATGATGCCTCTCTGTGGAGAGATGACGGGCATTGCCAAAGGGATTGCGGGATTAGGAGCGCTCTTCTATGTAGCCGTCAGGGTGTGGTCTTCGTTGTCTCGTGCCGAGCCGATTGACCTTTTCCCCTTACTGAGACCTTTTGTGCTGGGCTTCTGTATTATGTTCTTCCCAACGATTGTGCTGGGTACGATGAATACGATTCTCTCTCCTGTAGTACAAGGTACAGAGCGAATGGTCAATAAGCAGACGGTACAACTAGACAAGTTGATCGCTAAGCGTGACAAACTACAAGAGGCTGCCTATCTCCGTAACCCCGAGACGGCTTACTTGGTTTCCAATGAAGCTTTTGACCAAAAGATAGAGGAGATGGGGATCATCGGGCCGAGCGATGCGGTGACCATCGCTGGAATGTATGCCGAGCGTGCTGCTTACAAAACAAAGCAGTGGCTGATGAAGCAACTCCATGACCTCATAGAGTTGCTATACCATGCAGCTGCTCTGATTATTGATACGCTCCGGACCTTCTTTCTTATTGTGCTGAGCATACTGGGACCAATCGTCTTTGGTATTGCGGTTTGGGATGGCTTGTCGGGGTCGCTTACAGCTTGGTTCTCACGCTACATATCGGTCTATCTGTGGCTACCCGTGAGCTCTGTCCTCTCTGCTCTCCTCACAAAGATACAGGTGTTGATGGTGCAGAAGGATATTGCAGCATTGAGTGACCCCAACTATCTGCCTGACTCGGGTAGCTGGTACTACATTGTCTTCTTTCTGATTGGTATCGTGGGGTACTTCTGTGTTCCTACGGTAGCGGGCTGGATTATAGAGGCTGGTGGTGGTATCGGGGCATACGGACGCAATGTCAATCAGACGGCGCAACGAGGTGCTCAGGGTGCCTATACGGGAGGTAAGGCAGTAGCTGGTGCCACTGGATCTATAGCTGGTAACGTAGGCGGACGTATCAAAGGGGCTCTTATCAAGGGCAAATAGCGTCCCTTCAGCCGAAGGGTGGCTATGACACGCTTGATGAGGATGCGATGACCACGTGACGGTCGTATGACGGTCAGGTGGGTAGGATTAGCTCCTCCTATGTGCGTCAATGTAGCAGCTGGGGAAGTAATCGTAGTGCCTGCCGTGTGGCACTACAGTTTCCTACCCATGGCACTGGAGTTTCCTGCCTATGAAACTAGAGTTTCTTACCTATGAAACGGCAGTTTCCTCCGTATGAAACTGCAGTGCCAAGTGGGGTTGGCACTAGAGTTTCACCCGTATGGCACTACAGTGCCAAGGCGCATTGGCACTAGACTACCCCTCAGAAGTTTTTAGATATAAGACAATTAGAATAATGGAATATGGAATTCAAATCACTCACAAACATAGAGACCTCTTTCAAGCAGATTAGGCTCTACGCTATCATCTTTGCGATAGTCTGTATAGCGGTCAGTAGCTATGCGGTCTATGCTTCGTACAGCTTTGCTAAGAAGCAGCGTGAGAAGGTGTACGTACTGGACCAAGGGAAGTCTCTGATGCTGGCTCTGAGCCAAGACGCTTCGATGAACCGCCCAGTGGAGGCTCGAGAGCATGTAAGACGCTTTCACGAGCTTTTCTTCACGATTGCGCCCGACAAGGATGCTATCGAGAAGAATATGGAGCGTGCTTTCCAACTATGCGACAAGTCCGCCTTTAACTACTACAAGGATCTAGCGGAGAAGGGGTACTACAATCGAGCTATCTCGGGCAATGTCAACCAACGTATAGAGATTGACTCCATACGGTGTGACTTTGACTCTTATCCCTACGAAGTAACCACCTTTGCTCGGCAGTTTATTATCCGACAGAGCAATGTCACGGAGCGGAGCTTGGTGACTAGTTGCTCGCTACAAAACTCAGTTCGCTCGGACAACAATCCGCAAGGGTTTCTGATGGAGCACTTCCTCGTACGAGAGAATCGTGACATCCAAACTTACAAGCGATAAGACTATGAAGCGGAGAAGTAGACCTACCCTCAGAAGAAGCTATTTGAGAGGGCAGGTACGGTTAAGAGAGCGGTGCAATATGCTAACGAACAGACAGCGACAGATTATTGTCTACGGACTAAGTTTCGTCTACCTAGTCTGCTCAATCTGGATGGTGGCACAGTTCTTCCTCCCGCACCGTGAGGAGATGCCACCTATCCCTATGGGAGAGCTGGTGGACAGCCCGATACAGAGGGATACAACCTACGTCAAGAGAATGGAACATTTAGTGATTAGTAACTATGGAGCATAAACAGAAAGAACAATTGAAGAAGGTGTTAGTCTTCGCAGGGCTTGGGATTATCTTTGCCCTTGCTATGTGGTTTATATTTGCACCCGCCACTAAGGAGCAAACGGACGCTGGTGAAGGGTTGAATGACAACATACCACAAGCTACGACCGAAAAGCTTACGGAGAATAAACTCAAAGCCTATGAACTAGTTGACCATACAACTCAAGAGGAGCAAGCTCGTGAGGAGGTGGGGAGACTGGCGGAGTACTTTCAGCAGGAGGGAAACTCGTCTGAGAGCGACCCGCAGGAGGCGGTCGTTGGCAATAAGATTGAGTCTTCGATGCAACGCTACGAGGAGAACAACCGTTTGCTAGCGGACTTCTACGGCTCTGACCCTTATGAGGAGGAGCGAGAAGCTATGCAACAGGAGATTGATGACCTCAGACGTGAACTGCACGAGCTTAGCCAACAAGACGATGACGAGGAAGCTAAGCAACTAGCTCTTATGGAGAAGAGCTACCAAATGGCGGCTAAGTACTTGCCCGCAGCTGGTGCCTCTTCTGCCCATGGAGCTATGCCTATGGGTGAGCAGTCTCAGATGGTCTCTCCGCCTAGCGATGGAGCTACCAAGGACGAGGCTCCCATGGAGATAATAGCTGACCACAAGCCGTTGGTCTCAGCACTGGACCAGCCAATGAGTGACGAGGAGTTTATGGAGATGTACGGAGCTAAGGAGCGGAATATGAGTTTTCATTCGCTCTCTAATAGCTCCGCACTCTCTGGCGAGCGCAATACCCTTTGCGTAGTGGTGGACAAAACAACGACCCTCAAAGAGGGTGACTACGTTGCTCTTCGCCTACTGGAGACCGCTCGCGTGCAGCAAACATCAATCCCGAAGCATAGTATCTTGATGGCACAAGCTAAGATAGATGGCAACCGAATGCAGCTACTGATTAAGAGCATAGAGGTGAATGGTCGCATTCTGCCGGTCAAACTATCTGCCTATGATACAGACGGACAGATGGGAGTCTATATTCCTGGCTCTGATGAGGTGTCAGCGCTCAAGGAGATGGGGGCAAATGTCGGGGGATCGATGGGAACCTCTTTCACCTTTTCCTCATCGGCTAAAGACCAAATCATCTCCGAGGTGACTAGAGGAGTAATGCAGGGAGCTGGACAACTACTACAGAAGAAGCTCCGCACGATTAAGGTGACGCTTAAAGGGGGATATAGACTATTCCTTGTACAGACGAAGTAAGCTTTTAGAACTCTAACAATAACAACTGATATACTTATGAAGAAATGGATTTTATCTATCGTAGTTTGTGCTACGATAACGCTCCCCGCTATGGCACAACAAGTGGAGGAAAACAATCAACTACTGAGTAGCGGAGACCTTTACCAAGGGATGAGTCGATCGATTCCGAATGGGCGGGTCGTATTGCCCTACGGGCTGGAGGTCACGTTTGAAAAGACGGTGCATCTCATCTTTCCTGCAGCTATACGTTATGTAGACCTCGGGTCGCAAAACATTATTGCTGGGAAAGCTGACGATGCGGAGAATGTGCTGCGTGTAAAGGCTGCCGTCCGTGAGTTTGAGACGGAGACCAATATGAGTGTCATCTGTGAGGATGGCTCATTCTACGCATTCAGTGCGCCCATAATAGGGGCTTGATAATAATCACTTTGGCAAGTGATTAGGTTAGTATTCCAATTTATAAACCTATCCCATACCGACTTATCCGAATGGGAAACCAAACGGGGAGTGAAGCATGTCGGTAATGCGATAAGTCAGTTAATTGCTAAACTGCGACTGAATTGCTATGGGAAAAGACAGACACAAGGATGAAGCCTGATTGGTTGAACAATAGTCCTATGACTAATGTAGAGGTGGCAACGGAAAGCAGTTACATACGTTGCCTCGCAGTACCCACGCTTATTGAATGGAGTGATGGGCAAGGAATTTACTGCGACATATCCGTCAGAGAACGGAAAAGGATGTACGTTGCATCCGACAGTCTGTCAAGCCAAGTTATCAAGACCACTAAATGGGGATTGCCTACACGGAGATGCCGAAAGGCTATGAGCATAGGCTCTGAAAACTCCGCATGGCAACGGAGTTCCCGTAGTAGTCTGAGCGTGGGAAAGCCACGTACATGGCAAAGGGGAACAGCTCGGTAATTTTAATATTGTCAAACGATAACGTGTGAGACGTATGAGAAATCCAGAGACCATATTAAACAGTTTATCTGCACATAGCAAAGATGTGCATTACAAGTACGAAAGGTTGTACCGCATCCTATTCAATGAACAAATGTTTTATGTAGCCTACCAGCGCATTTATGCGAAACCGGGCAACATGACACCTGGTTCAGACGGCAAGACCATTGACGGAATGAGTGTTGATAGAATAGGACATCTGATAGCTGCGCTAAAGGATGAAAGTTACATGCCAACGCCTGCCCGAAGAGTCTATATACCTAAAAAGAATGGGAAGAAAAGACCATTGGGCATCCCATCAATTGAAGACAAGATGGTGCAAGAGGTCGTTAGACTTATTCTTGAAGCTGTCTATGAGGGGCATTTTGAGAACACCTCGCATGGATTCAGACCAAGAAGAAGCTGTCATACGGCTTTGCGTTCCATCCAAACTCTTTTCACTGGTGCGAATTGGTTTATCGAAGGTGACATCAAAGGATTCTTCGACAATATTGACCACCATATTCTGATTGAAACTCTTCGTGAGCGCATATCAGATGAAAGATTTCTTCGACTGATATGGAAATTCCTAAAGGCAGGCTATATCGAAGATTTTACATTTCACAAGACGTATTCGGGAACTCCTCAAGGAGGGATAATAAGTCCTATCTTGGCTAATATATACCTTGATAAGTTCGACAAATACATGCGTGAATATGCGGAATCTTTTGACAAGGGTAAGAAAAGGCGGGAAAACCCACTCCACGCAAGTTATAGTCGAAAGGCTGTAAGATTACGCAAGGCTATCCGAAACGCCACTGATGAAGACACGAAACGTGAGTTGCTGACACAACTGAAAGAGATGGAAGCAAAGACACGGAGAGTGCCGGCATCTATGGCAATGGATAGTAACTACAAGAGACTTAAATATATCAGATATGCCGATGACTTTCTAATCGGTGTAATTGGTAGTAAAGCAGATTGCGCAAGAATGAAAGAGGACTTTACAAACTTCATGAGAGACAAGCTAAAACTTGAATTATCCGAAGAAAAGACCTTAATCACTAATGCACAGGATTCTGCAAAGTTTCTTGGGTATGAAATCTCTATCAGAAAATCCGAGGCCATGAAGCGAAATAAGCTGGGATGGTTGAAGAGACCGTTCAGCGGACGCATAATGCTGACTCTGCCTATTGCCACAGTCCAAAAGAAATTATTGGAACTGAAAGCAATGGAACTTAGGGTAATCAATGGAAAGGAAATTTGGTATGCCATGCCACGCAATTACCTGACCAAAGAAGACCCTGCTACAATCTGCGCACGCTATACAACTGAAATCAGAGGTTTGTACCAATATTATAGGATTGCGGACAACATCTCTTATGCAGGAAGTAAATTCGGTTACATAATGCGATATAGTTTCTGCAAAACTTTGGCAAAGAAACTAAATTCATCAACTGCCAAGGTTATACGAAAGTACAGAAGAGACCATGACTTGGCGATACCCTACCAAGCAAAGAAAGGAGAAACCAAGTTCCGAATATTCTATAATGATGGCTTTGCGAGGCAAGAGCCGGACAAAGACGCAACCTGCGATAATCTACCTAACACATTTGTACTTCCTTTCCCTACTCTTGCGGAGAGACTTATGGAGCGCAAATGTGAATTGTGTGGAGCAACCAATGTCAAGACCATAATGTATCAAGTCCGTAAACTCAGAGGTATAAATACCGATACTGAATGGCACCGACTGATGATTAAGAAATGGCGTAAGACATTGGCTGTATGCAAACATTGTAATGCAAAAATTCATGCCCATGACAAATAAACTGATATTACCAGTGGAGAGCCGTATGCAGGGAGACTTGCACGTACGGTTCGGGGGCAGGCCATGGGAAACCTACCACCGAAAGGTGGCAAGGCGCCCATTGCCGAGCCTACATGTGAAGTATGCGGATGAACCAGAGAAGCTCAGCATGGAGATGAAGGACTTTCTAGCTCCTACGGAGGGAAGACTGCCGAGCAATCGTGCGGACATCTACTTCAAAGAGCTGGGAAGTGAGTCGCCCATATTGGTTAAGCTGATTATGAAGAGCATTTACCAAAATGATAAGCGAATTATCAAGCATGTTGGGGCAAAGCAATTCGGGATGCGCTTCCTACTTCGTGGCTTATATGCCCACAATGGGTTGCTTTACTTCCACGTCCGTATGGATAATGAGTCTAATATGCCGTATGCGGTGGACTTTATCACGTTCAAGGTGGTGGACAAGAAGGTGGCGAAGCATACAGCTATACAGGAGCGAATACTACAACCACTACGTGCCTTTCATCAGGTAATGTGGATTGGGGCGGGACGCTCTGAGAGAATAGTCTTTGCTTTGGAGCAGTTCACACTATCGGAGGATAAGCAACTTGAAGTGACGCTTTACGAGCGAAACGGGAGTCGCACGCTCACTTTCTATGTGGAGCCTGAAGACCTTTTGCTCACTAAGAAGATTGACAACCTTAAACTGAAGTGGTGATGAAGAAATGGTTATCTATGATGGTCTGCGTGATGGTGGCTATGACTGCTGCTATGCCATCGTACGCACAGCGACTAATCCCTAGGCAAAATAGCGTTGAGCTGGTCGGCTCTATTCCGATTATCAAGGGGGAGAGACTATTCGCAAAGGAGAGCTTTGGGGTAGGTCTTGCATTCGCACACTACTTCAAGCGGGCGAACTACGCTTTTCTCTTGGCGGAGTATGAGCAGCAAGGGTTGACTTATCGCTCTTACAATGTTCCACTGCGTGATGCGCTACTGCATTTCGGCTATATGCACCCGATGCTCTCAGATCGGGGAAAGAATGTCTTTGGCTACTTGGGGCTATCCGCTCTCTGCGGTTATGAAGAGCTAAACGAGGATAAACGGTTGCTACCCGATGGGGCTACACTCCTGGATCGGTCTCGCTTTACTTATGGTGGAGCGATACATAGCTCGGTGGAACTGTTCCTTACTGACAATCTGCTCTTCGTCCTCAAAGCTCAAGGGCGACTGCTCTTCGGCTCTGACCTGCATCGTTTTCGGCCTGCTATCTCAGCAGGATTCAAGTTCAATATCTAACTACTAACAACAATGAAAAAGTTCCTAGTGAATACGATATGGGCTGTGGGAGGGATTGCCCTCGCCCTCTTTTGTCTATCTGCTTGTGCTCGTGAGCTGGATGTGCAGCAGGCTTACGACTTCTCGCTTGAAGTGATGCCTGTGCAGAACTCCATAGCTAAGGGGGAAACGGCTGAAATACGCTGTAGTCTCAAAAGAAGTGGTCGCTTTGCCAATACGCAATACACGATCCGTTACTTCCAGCCGGATGGCAAGGGTTGCTTGAAGATGGATGATGGCACTGTATTCAAACCGAATGACCGCTATCCGCTCACGAGAGATGCCTTCCGTCTCTATTATACCTCACGCTCTACCGACCGACAAACGATTGACATCTACGTGGAGGACAACTTCGGACAGCTTCAGCAACGGACTTTCAACTTCAACAATGAAGATACGAGCAAGCGTTTAAGTAGTTAAGAGGGTGTAAGTAATAGCATTGCGTTTAGTTTTGTGTAGTCGCAATATACTGAAATACATCAACATACAAAAACATAACATCAAAATGATAGTTATCAAAATGTTTTACGTACCTTTGTAGCCGACAAGTATTAATCATAACTAGAATAAGCAATGAAAGTAAGCAAACTATCTTTTGGCGCACTAGGCATTTTGGCTTGTTTGTTCTCAACGGTGTTCATACTCAGTTCTTGCAAGCCAGATTTGTCTGAAAGAGATTTTGTGTTGTCTCAAAAAAGAGACAATAGACTTATAGGCTCTTGGAAATACATATACTCCTCCCCCGAAGATAACGATATCCTAATTAAGGAATACACTTCAGCCGGAGAGGTAAGAAGGTATGACAATGGCGAATTGTTTTTCCTAAAGTACTATTTCTACACCAAGGATAATATCTTGTATGAGTTTGAATTGGGTGATGGATTCAAGAGATCTAATTGGACACGGGAGTATGAATATCGCTTCTCGGAGGATGAAAATATGCTCTATATTAAAGAACGAGATTGCTCAATAGAGTATAAATGGCAACGGGTTGTCAACTCGCAGCAGAAATAAAACTTCATAATGTACTGTGATATGGTTAGCAAACTATCTTTTGGTGCATTAGGCATTTTAGCTTGTTTATTCTCAACGGTTTTCATACTCAGTTCTTGCAAGCCAAATCTGTCTGAAAGAGATTTTGTCTTGTCTCAAAAAAGAGACAATAGACTTATAGGCTCTTGGAAATACATATACTCCTCCCCCGAAGATAACGATATCCTAATTAAGGAATACACTTCAGCCGGAGAGATTAAGCGGTATAACAATGGCAAATTGTTTTTCCTAAAGTACTATTTCTACACCAAGGATAATATCTTGTATGAGTTTGAATTGGGTGATGGATTCAAGAGATCTAATTGGACACGGGAGTATGAATATCGCTTCTCAGAGGATGAAAATATGCTCTATGTTAAAGAACGAGGTGGCTCAATAGAGAATAAATGGCAACGGATTGTCAACTCGCAGCAGAAATAAAACTTCAGATTGAAAGTTTTTCTCGCTAACTTTGTTGGGAGGAGTATGACATACTCCTCCCAACTGTGTATATGACCCATATAACAAGATAATATGTCAAGACGAACTAACAAAGAAATAGAACAAAGTATTTACCAAGCCGCAGGCAAAATTGCGGTAAAGAAAGGAGTCGAGCACATCTCTTTGAGATCTGTGGCTGAAGAAGCAGAGATGGATATAGGTGTCTTGAATAGGAGGTTTAAAGATGACGACGATTTAATTAGGGAATACACAAAACGCTATGACTTCTTTATTAATGACCTACTAGTATCGGTTAATCCAGATGAGTTTACATCTCCGCGTTCCTATTTTGAAAGTCTCGCAAACGTCTTTGTCAAGCAATTGCATCGAAATAAAGAGATGCAGGCAATAATGCGATGGGAGATGTCGTACGATACAGCTTTAACAAGAAGAAGTGCTAGAAAACGAGATGAACTCTTATCAGAAGTCTTACCTCAAATTTCCTCAAGGATTTCGCCTTCATATGGATGTGACCCAAACGCTATCCTTGCAGTTCTAGTCGCTGGAATGTACTACATAGTATTAAGAGAGAATAGGTCTTCTTTTTGCGGAATAGTATTTAACAGCAAAGAAGGTCGGAAGACCCTTTCAGAGGCACTAAGTATCATTATAGCCCCATTTTTAGAGGACAGCAGTACTTCATCGCGTTCTCTTGATTAAGCCGACAAGTATTTTGTGTACGGTGAGGAAGGAGTTTTGCGAAACTAGATAGGAGATTGTTCGTAGTAACCCGAAGACTTATCACACAGTCTCAATAGCCTTGAAAACGTCCGTCTGTGCGCAAAAAGAAAGACTGATAAAATGAGATGAGCTAGTAGCGTGGACGTTATCAAACGTACATCGGGACTTGCGACTTTCTTTTGCTTCTTTGCTTTGGTCGCCTGCTCGTACTCAAAGACAAAGAAAAGAAGCCCCCGAAAGGGTTGCCGTCTGTCGGTTACCTTTTGGGGGGCTTTTGTTATTGAATCTACGAACAAGGTTCCGAATCTTCATCCTTTTACTTACCTTTGAGACAAACAAAGAATAAAGAGGATATGGCAAGAGCTGCAACAAAGGCGGATTTGATGACATCTGCGAATCAACAATTTGTGAAGATGTGGGAGCTCATCGACAGTATGAGTGAGGAGCAACAAGCGACACCTTTTGCTGTGGAAATGACTACAAGCGGTAAGGAAACACATTGGAGAAGAGACAAGAACCTAAGGGATGTACTTGTACATCTGTACGAGTGGCATAATCTGCTATTGAATTGGGTTCAAGCCAATAGCAATGGGGTGCCTAAGCCTTTTCTTCCCGAACCTTACAATTGGAGAACTTACCCTGCACTGAATGTTGAGTTTTGGAAGAAGCACCAAAGCACATCGTTGGAGGAAGCAAAGGAAAACTTGAAAGCGTCTCATAATGCGGTAATGGCTTTGATAGGAAATTATTCCAATGATGAGCTTTTTGCCAAAGGCGCATTGCCTTGGACTGGGACATCTATACTCGGAGCATATTGTGTCTCGGTAACGGCAAGTCACTACGATTGGGCGATGAAGAAGATAAAGAAGCATATCAAATTCTTGAAATAAACTTGGCGGAAAAGAGCCGATAGCTCCTTTACCGACCTTCATCGTACAACTTCCCGTATCAGTTGGCTATGGGCATTGACAAGGCTCACGATTTGGTCGTGGTATGAGCTGTTTTGGTTGCACACACCACGGCTCTGTATCACTTGTAGTGTGTCCAAAGAGACCTCTATCGTCTCTATTCGTTTGCCCTCAATGGTAGCAGACAGAATGAGCGAGTTCTCTTTGAGATAGTACTCATTTGAAAATAGGCAGTGATGCAATTCAGCTCCTTCGTCTATATATTCCTGCACACTCTCCAGGACGTGTACTTGGATTGTGCCGTCTGTAAAACAGATGCCGAAGAACTTTGACTTGAGTTCACGAAAACGCGCTTCGTCCGCCATTGCCTTTTCCCGCTTTCGCTCCATCGCCTCCCGCTCACGCTGTCTGCGAAGCTCCACTTCTCGTTTATCATGCTCTCCTCTGAGGTCGGAGGGGCAGATGTATTTCGGATTGTGGATGTCCTTACCCAATCGTTTGAGCATATCTACATAGTCACACCATAAGGCAATGTCGCTTATTATGTAGTGGTGACGAAGTGTCAGCTTGTATGAGTTCCAATAGTTGTCAAGTCCTTTGCCCCTTGATAGGAGATGTCTTAAATCTTTATGTCGTCCTGCTTTCATCATTGTTTCTGCACGACTATCAGTAAGCAGAGCTGGGATGAGTTGAGTAGGTGCTATGCCGTGAAACTCTCCATTGAAGCCATTTCTATAAAGCGTGTTCGTGACCTTTAGCTTCGGATATATCTGCGAATAGGCGACATATCGGTAAGCTTCACTATCGTTACGGATAGCCATCGGAGAGTAAAAAGAGAAGCTATCAATGTAATGTCCAAAAGTCCGCTGTATGGCTACTAGTGCTTGTCTCCCCGCATCGTTCCACCAATAATGCCCAATCTCAATGACAGAACTCTGAGCTCTGCAACCTTTCTCCATACCTACAACAAGGAGAAACATCCGCAACACTTGATACTCACCACAAGTGGTTAGGAGCGTGAAGTACTGCTTCTGTTGTATCTTCCGCATTCTTGTTGTCTTGACTTGCAGACTTGCCCTACATTGAGGGCAAGTGCAAGTATCTATAGGCTGCTCTAAAGTCCAACTATAACCGCAATCCATACAAGTCGTACGACCTTTAGGTAAGCGGAAGGCAAAGTGGTCTATGCACTCTCGGAATGCCCACTGATGCTGCGCTTTTGTTATCGGGCATAGTCTCGTACTCAGTGCCATTACGGTTTTCTCAAACTTGTTCCTAGGTTTCATAGGGCAAGGGTGTCAAATAGTGTGGGTTGCGGTTGTGTAGAAGATGTTGTCTCGGGTCTTTCAGTTCTCTTGGGTCGCTCGTTTCGCTTCTGCAATTTAACAAGTTCCTCTTGTTGGTATTGCTTGATAGCTTCCTGCCGTGCTTGCTTTTTCTCTTCTTCGGAGAGCTCTACAACGTGATTGACCACAACTTTGCAACCAGATACTTTGTCCACCTCTATATCATCTTCATCATAGTAGTGAACTGCCATTGAGTATATCTCCTCATCGGCAAAACCATTACAACCACTTCTTTGCACCTCACTCAAGATATAGAGAATGCACTCCTCTATGTTCTTATGGGGCTTCTGTAGATTGGGTGCAAACAAAGGGTCTGTCATCGCACGTCCATTAAGGTATTCTGCTATCGTTCGGGTAAATTGTTCTGTTCCTTTCATTGTCTTATCGGTATTAGTGCTGTTACTGCTTGGGTATCTCTACGATTTGGTTGATAGGTCCATAGAGGTAGTTGCGTAGGCTGGTGCGGTCGGGAGCATAGTACTCTGCCCACTGTCCATATTGATTGACGAGGTACTTCTTCAATACATCGATGAAGTCAAATCGCCATCCTTGTAGCGGTACGGCAGAGCGAAAGTAGGTATTGTTATTCACCGCTTCACAGAGCCAATCCTTATCCTCGCGGCTCATTCGCTCGCCACGATTAAGCTTTGCTCTCAGCAGATATACAGAGCTGTCACAAAGGCTTTCCAATGGGGGGACGTCCCAATGGACGAACTTGGTAGCCAACGCCTGCTCACTTTGTTCAAACTCAGAACTTATGCGGTAATGAGAGGAGGAGCTATATCCTTTTTCTTTCATTGATGATGTCATGTTTACTTTCTGCTTATTCATAAGAGACCTTTTTTTTATGCGTTCAAAGATCGGAGTATGCTGATTCCTTTTTTCAAGCAAAAACAAGGTGGCGGGGCGAGACTTACACAAGGTTTTGGCGGAAAATACTACCCGAAGCAAATAGCATAGGTGTGGAGATTTTCCAGACAAACCGAATGGCCTGACCTTGGGAAAGTCTTTAAGCCCCGTACTACCTTTGCGATGAAAAAGAATCAGCTTCCGATTTGACCACTGCATAACTGGGGAGCTATGACTGAGAAGCAGAAGTGCAAAGCCTAAACAGAAGAAGCAAAAAGGGTGACCAGCCTCAGAAAAGAGCTAGTCACCCAAAGAGTCATTTCTCTGAAGTGATAGAGGTGCTATATCATAGCACGCAAAGCAGTATTACGACTAGTACAATAATCCAAAAGAGGTAGCGTAAAAGCGTAAATGTGATTTGCAGAACGGTACGAACGATGAATCGTAGTACCACAAAACCAATCAGGATCAATAGAGCCGTTACGACCTGTGCTGTGACTAACTTAGAGAGTAAGTACACTCCACCCGATAGGATACCTATAAGTAAGGTAAGTCGGATGATGCGAGACCATTTGATCTCGTTGCTTGGAGTAGTTTTGGACGCAACTTGTAATGGTTCCTCTTTATCTGCAGGAACACTTGCCCGTATGAAGGCTGGACTGTGCAGGTCTTTGTTCACGAGAGATCTATTCATATTCGGAGTCTTTTAGAGTTTTCAAGAGCAGAGCCAAGAGACTATGCGACATAAAGACAAGAGATAGAATATACTCTTGACGTATGGAGCAGAGAGACTATCTTGGCTCTTGAAGCTCAAAAGGCTCACGAGATAGGGATAAGCTACATTGTCTACTCTAATGCACTCACATTGCCTACCGTGGGAAGTTGATTAGCTTCGATAAGAAGTACAACTGTTCCTGTCAGTTCTGTGTAGAGCGTGTCATACTCAGGTGTTGCAACAAATTCATCCGTAAGATTGTATTTGTCAAAGGTCTCTTGGATCGCTCGATTCTTTAGCAATATCGGAGCAAGTCGTTCGGGGAGTGGGGAGGGGAGTTCTTTTTCAAACTCATTCTCCAAGACGGACACAAGCGTGTCGTATTTGGAGAAATGCAGGTCACGATACAGCACTTCACTTGCCATACTCTCTGCTTCGGGATATGAGAATCCTTCTTCTACAGCATCACAGTAGGTAGCAAGAGCTTCATCAGCTCGTGCCGTGATAAATGGCTTGTCTTCCACCTTCTCAGGGAAATGCTCACTAAGGTAGCTCTCCAGCTTTAAGCGGAAGTAGGATAGTTCTTTCTTATTCGTTGTATTCATCTTCTTATTTGGTTTTAATGGTTGCACTTATTGGCAGCTATTCTCCCCGATACCCATAGCCGTATTGAACTTGCCTAGCTTGTCAGCAAACTGCTCCATGTCATGTTCAATCTTCTTATTGGTAATCCGGGCATAGATTTGCGTTGTTCGGATATTGGTATGCCCCAGCATTTTAGAGACACTCTCTATTGGAACACCCTTGCTCAGTGACATTGTCGCAAAAGTATGTCGAGCTAGGTGGAAAGTCAAGTTCTTCTTGATACCACATATATCTGCAATCTCTTTGAGGTATGAATTGGTCTTCTGATTGCTAAGGATAGGAAAGAGCTTGCCATCACGATAAGTTTGGTGGCTATATTTACTGATGATGCGCTTAGGGATGTCGAGGAGCAGCACATTGGTCTCCACGCTTGTCTTCTGTCGCTTAGTCATAATCCACTCTTTGCCACCAAGCATCACGACATTGTCGGGTGTAAGATTAGCCACATCAATGTAAGCTAAACCTGTAAAGCAGGAAAAGATGAAGATGTCTCGTACCAGCTCCAATCTCGGGATATTCAACTCCTTGTTGACAATCTGTAAGACCTCTTCATCAGTCAAGAACCCCCGATTCACTGGCTCTAAGTGAAATCGGAAGTTGACAAATGGGTCGTGGTGTAGTACGCCCAACTTTTGCCCCAAAATGACGACAGTCTTGAAGGTCTTCATCGTCTTGGTGGCTGTATTAGGATTTTGCCCCACCACTGTGCGTAGGTATAGGTCAAAATCATGTATAATCATATAGGTTAGCTCCGTGAGCTTGAGGTCTCTACGTCTGAGTTTATCTTTTAGGAACTCAGAAAAGCGTCTTTTGCAGACCTTATACTTTTGAAGAGTGGGCGCAGAGACTGAGATGCCAACTCGAGCTGCAACATCTTCATTGTGTTTGTCGAAGAGTTGCATGAGGGTATCTATATCTTGTTTTTTGCCAAGATGTTCTGACTTGATACGCTCTAACGAAAGCTCATCAGTCATTTCTAACTTGCGAAAGATGGCTTGTAAACCACTTTGGATGTTATCCAATTGCAAGTTCGTATTCAGAGCTTCGGTGTGACGCCCTTTTACTCGCTCTTTTTCGCGATCCCATTGAGACTGCACGATGGTGATGCCAGTGGAGCCTAGAGACATCCGCTCATTGTTGAGATAGATGCGTAGCATTACTGGCGTTTTTCCTTCCTTGTTCACATAGTTGCTACGAAGGTAGAATGCTGTTCTGAAAATTGATTGCATACATTGTCTGTTTTTATTGTAGCCAAGCATAGAAAGTTTGCGACCGGAAAAGCTACACATTTACGGTGCTAATAACTCTCTACAACTCGCCTACAAAGTTGCACATAATTGTTTGAACTACAGCAATGTACAAGTACTCTAAACAGACTCTCTACGTACTCTTGGCTACAATTATTTTTTGCGAGAAAAAAGTGTAGCCAGATTGTAGCCATTGGAGAGTATTTTGGGCGTTTCGGCTATCTCTGTAACTACTCTGAAGAGGTAGAGGACTATAAAACAAAAGTATCGTAACTCGTTGGAATTACGATACTTATACTTTTTCAGTAGTGCTCTCTGGCGGTGCTGTCAGAGTACTTAAAGCGGAGAGAGAGGGATTCGAACCCCCGGAAGCTCGCACTTCAACGGTTTTCAAGACCGCCGCAATCGACCACTCTGCCACCTCTCCAGTATGTATCCCTCGCCCCCTCAAGCGTGGCGCAAAGGTACGAAATATTATCTATCCGGCAAGAAGATTTGCCGGCTGTCAGCCTAAGTAACTCCTGAGATTGGTCTTGTCGCAGTCAGTGCGGAGCTGACGGATGGCCTTCTCACGTATCTGGCGTACTCGCTCCCGGCTGAGGTCAATGGCTGCTCCGATCTCATCCAGGCTCATCTCCGGTTGCCCTCCGAGACCGAAGGTGTGCACCAGCACGAAGCGCTCACGCTCATTGAGACAATTCATCGCCACACTGATCTCATCGGAGAGTGACTCGTTGATGAGCCGATGATCAACCTCGGGGGCATCATCATCGGTCATCACATCGAGGAGGGTATTGGTCTCCCCCTCCTCAAAGGTCTTGTCCACACTGATCTCTCCCTTGTCTATCTGGATGATGTCGATCACCTTATCCAGGTCCATATCCAGCTCGTCAGCGAGCTCCTCGGGAGAGGGCTGACGCTGGTGGATCTGCTCAAATCGATCGCGGGCGTTCTTCAGCTTGGTGACATTGCCTACCTGGTTTTGGGGCAGTCGTACGATGCGCCCTTGGTCTCCGAGAGCCTTGAGGATGCTCTGGCGGATCCACCAGACAGCATAGGTGATGAACTTAAAGCCCCTCGACCCATCAAAGCCCTGTGCGGCGCGGATCATACCCAGGTTCCCTTCGTTGATTAGGTCAATGAGAGGCAAGCCAAGATCCTGGTATTGCTTAGCCACACTGATGACGAAGCGAAGGTTAGCCCGGACCAGCTTATCGACAGCCTCGTGAGAGTGCTCATCGTGGCGCTGAATCCGCATCGCGAGCTCAGCCTCCTCATCGGCAGTGATCATTTCTTCCTTGGCCACCTCCTTCATGTAACGATTCATGACCGCATCGTCACGGCTCGTTATGGACTTTTCTATCTTAAGCTGTCTCATTATCGACTCATTCTCCCAGTGTTATCTACATCCTTATCCACAGCCTCATGAGAGTGTTCATCGTGGCGCTGGATCCGCATTGCGAGCTCAGCCTCCTTGTCAGCGGTGATCATCTCCTCCTTAGCCACCTCCTTCATGTAACGATTTATGACCGCATCGTCACGGCTGGTTATGGGCTTTTGTATCTTAAGATGTCTCATTATCGACTCATTCTCCCGGTGTTATCTACATCTCTCCACACACTAAGTCTCGTCAAATAGTGCGCCAAAGCTCTTGTGCTGACATATTTTCTCACCATCCTAAGCCTTGAGGCAGGCTCACCGGAGTAGGCTCCGAAAGATTGGCAATGGTGCAGACAGGCTTCAACCCAAGTAGGTCTTAAGGTGAGTTTCCTCACTGGCCTCACGTAGGTGCCGGAGGCCTTTTTCCTTGATCTGCCGAGCACGCTCGCGTGAGACATTGAGCCTCATGCCGATCTCCTCGAGGGTCATCTCGGTCTGACCGGCAAGTCCGAAGAACATCTTCAGCACCTCAGCCTCCCTATCGGGGATCATGGTGAGGGCGCTCTCTATCTCTGTCGCCAGTGACTCATGCATCAGCGAGTGGTCGGCCACAGGTGAGTCATCATCCGGCAGCACGTCGAGCAGGCTGCTGGTCTCGCCCTGCTCAAAGGGGGCATCCACGCTGACATCGCGGCTATCCAGCTCCAGTACCTCCCGGATCTTATCCTCATCCATCCCGGTGGCGGCAGCCAGCTCAGAGACGGATGGCTTGCGCTGATTATCTGCCTCAAAGGCATTACGCGCTTTGATCACCTTGGAGAGGTTACCGACCTGATTCTGAGGGATGCGTACCATCCTCGACTGCTCGGCAAGAGCCGAGAGGATACTCTGGCGGATCCACCAGACGGCGTAGGAGATGAACTTGAAGCCCTTGGTCTCATCAAACTTCTCTGCAGCCTTGATGAGACCGATATTGCCCTCATTGATGAGGTCCGGCAGCTCCATCCCTTGATTTTGATACTGCTTAGCGACAGACACGACAAAGCGGAGGTTAGCCCTCACTAGCTTATCCAGTGCACGACTCCCCTCTCGCCCACCTCGATGAATAAGCTGGGCCAACTGCACCTCCTCGTCCGGGGTGATCAACTTCTCCCGACCGATTTCAGTAAGGTACCGCTCCAAAGAATCAGAGTTGCGGTTAGTGATAGACTTTTGGATCTTAAGCTGTCTCATGCGTAAGTAGTAGTGTGAAAGCAAGCCATGGCTCTGCCATTGGTAACGGCAAAGATACCAATTGTTTTAATTCCCAAATAAGCCAAAACAGCCCTCCCTCAGAGAAGCGCCCATAGGATCAGCCCTCGGACTAATATCGGTATTAGTGACGACTAATATCGGTATTAGATTTCTCTAATATCGGTATTAGAAAAGACCGAGTGAAGCTAAAATAATTGGTGAACTTTCCTAAGAATAGGTACATTTGTAGACAGCTTAAGGAACAAAGTAATAGAGAGAAATAAGAATTATGATGAAAAAGAATGTACTCGTAGCAGCCCTCGGACTCCTACTCGTCGGCAGTTGCATGACCTCCTGCAAGCCCAAGAAGAGCGCTTACCGCTCTATGTATGAGAAGGCGAAACAACGTGAGGTAGCCCAGCAGAGCACCTATCCTCAGGAGGAGCCGATCGTCGTAGCCGACAACTCGGACGTCCGGGAGGAGAGGCTCTCCGTCCCCGAGGGCGAGAGTGCCCCTAATGGCATCCGCACCTTCAGCGTCTGCATCGGCAGCTTCAAGAACATCACCAACGCCCGCTCACTCCGCGAGCGTATGATCAGTGAGGGATATAGCGAGGCGATCCTGGCTCAGAACGAGTCCGGTATGTATCGTGTCCTCGTCACCGGTCACGACACCAAGGAGGCCGCCGTCCGCTCGCGCGATGCGATCATGCGGAAGTATGCGCCCGCCTTCAGCGACGCCTGGATCGTCCGTCGCACCTACTGATCTGCTGCTTCAGTAGAGTAGGACCACAGCAATAGCGGGGAAGCGTCATAGGACCGACCTGAGACGCTTCCCCGCTTCGCTTACTCATCACCCGTCTACTCACACCCATACAGTCACCAACGTAATAGAGATATGACCCATTCACTCAGAGAGACAGCCCACTTAGCGCTGGCTCTATCAGTTCTCTGTGCCACCCTGATGCTCGGCAGCACTCCTCTGCGAGCGGAGGTGGCAGAGACCTCAGCGCCCGGCAGCGAGGTCCAGGCAGAGAAGTTTATCGTCACCGGTGTGGTAAAGGATGCCACCGGTGAGACACTGCCCGGCGTCGGGATCCACATCAAGGGACAGGAGGGAGCCTTCGGCACCAATGGAGAGGGAAAGTTTGAGATCAATATCAAGTCCCGCACTGCCACCCTGGTCTTCTCCTACATCAGCTTCAAGACCCAGGAAGTGAAGGTCAAGGCGGGGGACAACATCACCGTGGTGATGAAGGAAGACACCGAGCTCCTCGAGGAGGTGGTGGTGACCGGATTTCAGACCAAGAGCAAGAATAGCTTCACCGGCTCCTCCACCACGATCGATAAGGAGAAGATGATGGCTATGGGGACCCAGAGCATCATGCAGGGCATTGAGGCCTTCGTCCCCGGTGTCGTCTCGATAGACAACTCCCTGATGGGCTCCAACCCCAATGCCAAGCCGGAGCTGAATATCCGCGGGCGCGCCACCTTTGAGGGCAAGGCCAATATGCCGGTCTTCGTGGTCGATGGGTCGATCGTCACCTCGGACTTCGTCTTCGATATGGATATGAATGACATCCAGTCCGTCACCGTCCTCCGCGATGCCTCCGCCACCGCACTCTACGGAGCTAAGGGCTCTGCCGGTGTCGTCGTCATCACGACACGCCCGATGGAGGGCGGCAAGCTCAAGCTGAGGTACAATGGGACCATCCGCAGCTCCATACCGGACCTCTCCGACTACCACCTGCTGGATGCGGAGCAGAAGCTGGAGTATGAGCGCCTTGCGGGGGTCTTCTCGGACGACAATCCCGAGGAGCGGTACAGGAAGGAGCTGGAGTATGCCGCCATCCGAGAGCAGATCGCCCGCGGGGTCAATACCGACTGGATGGCCAAGCCACTTCGCATCGGGCTGTCTCAGAACCATAACATCAATATCGACGGAGGGGACAACTATGCCCGCTACAGCCTCGGACTTCGGTACGGCAAGGATCAGGGAGTCATGCGCGGCTCCGGTCGGGATCGCCTCAATACGACCTTCAAGCTCTCCTACAGCAAGGACGAGCTCTTCTTCATCTCCAACCTCGCTCGCGTGAGCTTCGTCAATGGTCAGGACTCTCCCTACGGAGACTTCAAGAGCTTCGTCGATGCCAATCCCTACGACAGCCCCTACGACAAGGACGGCAACCTCCGCCACCTGCTGACTCACAAGCTGATCAACCCGCTCTACGAGGCGACAGCAGGCAACGTTAGTCGGTCGAGCGACTTTGACTTCTTCGACACCCTCACCTTCCGTATGTGGCTGGCAGACTTCCGCATCGATGCCGACGCCACTCTCCAGAGAGGGAAGTCGGAGCGGATCAACTTCGTCTCCCCTCGCTCCGGTAAGGAGCTCGAGAAGGCTAAGCTAAGTCAGCGAGGAAGCCTCTCGGAGACCTTCTCCAAGTCGAGCGACTTCTCAGGCAAGCTGATGCTGTCGTACAATAAAAATGTCCTCGAGGACCTCTTCCTGAGCGCCATGGCGGGGAGCAACATCGAGTACCGCACCTACCAGATGTCACGCTACAGCTCTGTAGGGTACTACTCAGACAAACTGCCCAACCCCGGCTTCTCCTCCGGCTACCCTGCCGGTGGTCATCCGGTGAGTGAGGATAGGATCATCGCCGGAGTGGGCTTCTTTGCCAACCTCAATGCGATCTACAAGGAGAAGTACTTCCTCGACCTCATCTACCGCTACGAGGGATCCTCTCTCTTCGGGAAAAACTCCCGCTTCGCTCCCTTCTGGAGTGCCGGTATCGGATGGAACATCCACAAGGAGCCCTTTATGAAGGACCTAAATGTCAATCTCCTCAAGCTCCGATTCAGCACCGGTTACCTGGGCAATGTCTCCTTCTCCCCCTATCAGGCATTGACCACCTACCGCTACGGTGAGGACTTCACGTATATCAAGGGTGCCGGCGCCGTGCCGATCACGATCGGGAACCCTGACCTGCGCTGGGAGCGGACTCAGAATAATAACATCGGTCTCGACCTCAATGTCCTCGACAACCGATGGGACCTCTCGCTCGATCTCTACCTCAAGATCACCGACAACCTCCTCCTCGATGTCACCAAGGCACCCTCTGTCGGTGTCGCAACCGCTAAGGAGAACGTCGGAGAGATCGAGAATAAGGGTATCGAGCTCAGCACGCGGATCGTGCCGGTGAGGACCAAGGACTGGAACTGGACCGTCGCCATGACCTACTCCTATAATAAGAATAGGATCCGCAAGATCAGTGATGCGCTCAAGGCTCAGAATGAGAAGAGCCTCGCAGATAAGGACAGCCGTATGCCTCTGCCGATCTACGTGGAGGGAGAGTCGCTCACGACGCTGAAGGTGGTCCCCTCCGCCGGTATCGACCCGGCGACAGGTCGGGAGATCTATATCAAGCGTGACGGGAGCTATACCTTTGACTACGACCCGAGGGATAAGGTCACCTTTGGCGACACGAGCCCTCTCGCCTCCGGTATGGTCAGCTCTTACCTCACCTACAAGGGCTTTACCCTCACCACCGGTCTGCGCTACCAGCTCGGTGCCATGGACTACAACCTGACGCTCGCCAGTCGTGTTGAGGGAGCTGACCCGAGGAAAAATGCCGACCAGCGAGTCTTCTCCGACCGCTGGACTCAGCCTGGAAATCATGCTTCCTACAAGAACATCGCCGATGCCTCCGTGCCGATGCAGACGAGCCGCTTCGTGGCAGTCAATAACTTCCTCGACCTGAGCTCTGTCTCACTGGCGTACGACTTCAAGCCGATAGACCTGAAGTACTTTAGTCTGAAGAATATGAGGCTCGAGCTACTCGCCAACGACCTCTACCACTTCTCCACCATCCGTAGGGAGCGAGGGCTCTCCTACCCTTACGCGCGATCCATCGAGATGACCATCCGCTTTACACTCTGAAATTATGACGACACAGAATATCCTATCTAAGGCGCTGGCGACGATGCTCACCCTCGTGCCGGTGACACTCCTGATGACCAGCTGCGATAAATTCCTTGACATACAGCCCAAGGGCACGATGCCCAAGGAGGTGCTCTTCCGGGATGAGCAGGGATTTAAGGATGCGCTCTACGGCATCTACGCCTCCATGGCGGATGCGTCACTCTATGGGGGCAACCTCACCTACGGCTTTGTCGACAAGCTGGGGCAGATGTTTATGTACAATAATACCGAGAATGAGGACACCTATATCCTCCGGTATGACTACATGAATCTGAAGGTACGCCCTACCATCGACCAGATCTGGACCAATCAGTACGCAGTGATCGCCTATGTCAATGAGCTGATCGATGCCTATGAGACCACCGACCTCAAGGGCACCACCCTCGATATGATCGGGGGCGAAGCGTACGCACTGCGGGCATTCCTCCACTTTGACCTGCTCCGTCTCTATACAGCCGACTATGCTCAGCGCGCGGGACAGAGCGGCATCCCCTATGCCTACAAGGCCGACCTGCAGAATAAGCAGCTCTACTCCATTGAGGACAGCTATAAGAATATCCTTGCCGATCTCGACAAGGCAGAGAAGCTCCTCGCATCGGATGTCAGCCTCTACCTGCCGATGGGCACCTCCATTGATGTCTACTTAGACGAGCGGTATGCGCACCTCAATAAGTACGCTGTCTCGGCACTCAAGGCACGGATCTACTACACGATGGGAGACCTCACGGAGGCAGCCACCTACGCCCGTAAGGTCATCGATGCCACCGCCACCACTGCCGATGCACCGGAGGGGACGATGAAGCTCGGGCTGGTCGAGAAGGGGGACTTCGAGAGAGTAAAGCGCTACCCGGCTCAGGGAGAGCTGCTCTTCGGTCTCTACGCACCTCGCATAGCGAGGACCGTCTACGACACATTCCTCCAGAATACCGCTTCCGGTAGCTTTACCGAGGCGAGGACGGACCTCAAGGAGCTCTACGAGACGGACAAGTTTACCGCCACCAGCGTAGACCTGCGGTATGGGCTTTACTACAAGGAGCTCTCTGGTGGACTCACGGCATTTACCCGCCTGCTGTCCAATGAGGCTGAGCTGAATAAGGGAGACTTTGAGGGTCTGACCCTGATCCGCCTGCCGGAGATGTACTACATACTCTCCGAGTGTCTCTACGACAGCGACCGCACCCAGTCTATCGAGCTGCTCAATGCCGTCCGCAAGAGCCGCGGCCTCGCTGAGATCGATCCGGCTAAGGTGGACACCAAGGAGAAGTACATCAGCGAGATGATGCGGGAGCGGATGCGCGAGATGCCGGGCGAGGGACAGATCTTCTTTGCCTACAAGCACTACAACCTCCCTATCCTCGACCGTAGAGGCAAGGAGTCCATCCCGGCCTCTAATGAGATCTACATCCTCCCGTGGCCGGAGAAGGAGAGAGAATTTGGCTTCACCGCCGAGACCAATAAGAAATGAGACAAAAGGATTATCTTATGAGAAGCGCCATACGACTGCTCGCCCCACTCGCCCTCCTCGGGCTGCTTGGCACGAGCTGCAATAGGATCACATACGAGGGGGACTTCACCCCCGATGGTCAGTACATCGGCTCCTCAGCTATTTACTTTGACCACAAGCAGCAGGCTGACACGCTTACTAATTACTCCTTTGGGATCCTCCCTCCGGAGGTAGAGGTCCACGAGGTTGCCATCCCTCTACGAATACTGGGAGACATCCCTGATAAGCCCCTTACCTTCCACGTCGTAGCCGACCCTGCAGAGTCGACTGCCGAGGCAGGGGTACACTACGCCCCACTGGCAGAGTCCTATCAATTCCGGTCGGGAGCGGTCACGGACACCCTACGTGTCAAGCTACTCCGTAGTAAGATCTCAGCAGATGTGGAGAAGGCACTTCGTCTTGTCTTGATGCTTCGACCGAGCGATCAGCTGAAGGTCGCTTTTGAGCGGGACAATAAGCAGATCATTACCTTCGACAACTATGTCGCTGAGCCCTTCTTCTTTCAGTACTTGCCCTTAGGTACTTATCACCGACTGAAGTATCTCAAGCTACTGGAGTATTACCACAGTGACCCGGATGAGTTGCTTGACTCCTACTGGAATAAGGGCGAAGCAAATAGATTTTTTATTAGTTGCAAAAAGGTCTACGACTACTTCGCAGCACACCCGGAGCTTGGTGTGCCACTGGACTTTGACCCATCGGCTTATATTCCCTTTGAAGAGTAACACACTGCCATGAAACATACGATATACCGGATACTGCCGGTCATGCTTACGGGGCTACTCAGTTGCATCCTTCTGACCGGCTGCTTTAAGGATCACTCCACTGACCCCGATCGTCCCGTCACAGAAATAACGACCACAGAAGAGCTTCGTGAGATCTACACCTCCGAGGAGGGACGAATACTCGAGATCCCTGCGCCCAAGCTTACCCTCAATGGTCCCTCCAAAGAGGTGAAGTACTCATGGGAAGTAGATTATAAGGAAGTATCCACCAGTCAAGTGCTTAAGTATAGGTGTCCCAAGCCGGGGGTATATGCTCTTCGTCTGCTGATTACCAACGGAGAGACCACCATAGCACAGAGAGCAAAGATCAACGTCCAATACCGCTATCGTCAGGGACTGTACTTCCTCGGGCAGGAGGACAAGCAGGCTACGATAGGCTTTGTGGAGCCGTCGCAGCCCGACAAGGAAGTGGACTACGACGTGCTGACGCTCAATAATCCTGCCGGTACGTTTGTTGGAACACCCCACGATCTCGCCTTTGTGACCAATGTCGCTTATAAGGTTAAGGGCTTCTTACTTGCGTGTGGTACTACCCTGTACAATATTGAGCCGGATCAGATGATTATGACGAAGACCCTACCGCTTAAGTCAGAGATCACCTCGATAGAGGGTACTTGGGCGGACTCCAAGGGACGCTTCTTCTATAATGGTAGATTTGGAGACTTCCTTATCAAGACGGTAGAGGCCACTAATAGTGATCTGAATACATTTGGGACACCACTCGGCACCACTCGGGATAAGCTCAACTTAGCTCCGGTCACAGTCTCCTGGCTCACGGATAAAAACGATGCCAAAAAGACAGATGGCTATCTGGCCTATGACAATGGGACCGAAAGGATGGTCGCTCGCTTTTCACAGCTGGGCAGTCGGAAGACTATGTCATGGTTCCCCGACGAGACAAAGGGCTACAGCCTGACCCATATGGTCCTTACCGGGGACCGGCTGCGGGTGGCACTCTTCCTCAAGAGCAAGAGCGACGGGACGATCAAGCATCTGCTGATCAATCCGGGAACTCACAATGTAGCAAAGGCTAAGCGAGTCCCGGAGGAGGTGCTCCTCTCCCAGGAGGTCCCTGCTACGGCTCAGCTCGATGCCTCATCTGTGATGACCTCCGCCCCGACGCGGAGCTTAGTCTTCTACAGCGGTGCTGATGGTAGCGGCATCTATGCCTACAATACGATGTCGGGGGGCAACTTCCCCACCAAACCCCTCGTCGCACTCAGCAAGGACGAGGAGGTAGCCGATATGGTGGTGGACAAGGATGACCACTTCCTCTACATTGCCCTGAATAGTCAGTCGGGCTCCACCTCGAGCATCCGGCAGATAGACCTAACTAAGGACGGTTACCCCATCGTACATGAGTGGAAGGACCTTCGCCTCCCCATCACAGCCATCGCACTCCGCGAGGATTACCCGATCAATAACTAATACAAGCCTGCAAAGGAACAAACATGCACTCAACCCCTAAGATCCCGGTGGAGGGATGGATGCGGAGACTACTACTACTCACGCTCCTACCGATGCTGGGACTGGCACCCATCCACGAGTCTTACGCCAAGACAAGCAAGGATAAGTATAATCAGCTCTTCAGAGACAAGAAGGTCGAGACCGTCAAGGGTGGCCTCGTCACGCTCCACAAGGTGGAGGACAAGCTCTATATGGAGCTGCCCATCTCGGAGATCGGGCGGGATATGCTCCTCGGAGCCACGCTCTCCAGTGTCTCTGACGGATCGATCCTCACGATAGGCGACCGCAGCGAGGAGCCCCTGCTGATGCGCTTCGAGCTGCAAGACAGCACCGTGGTGGTCAAGAAAAATAACACGATCGTCTACTCCAAGGAGGCTGACGAGCCGATGAAGCAGGCGCTCGCCCTCAGCTACCGCGACCCCTCCGTAGCAGCCTACTCCGTCCTCGCCTTCACACCGGACAGTAGCGCGGTGGTCTTTGACGCCACCTCCCTGATGGCGCGCGAGAGTACACTCGTGCGGGTGATCCCGAAGGAGTCCGGCGACCTCAAGCTGAGCGCCTCGCCGGTCTCCTCTCTATCCTTCATCAAGGGGATGAAGTCCTATGAGGACAATGCTCAGGTGCGTGTGGAGCTCAATTACAAGCTCTCCGCCACCTTCCTCGGCATGGTCTCCGTGGCGAGCGATGTGCCGACGACGGTCGAGGCGACCTTTACCCTGCTCCGACTGCCGGAGGAGACGATGCCGATACGCATCGCCGACACCCGCGTCGGGACCTTCACCACCGGGCGGCTTAATTTCTCCCCCCTCAAGGATAAGACCGACAACATCTACATTGCCCACCGACAGCGCCTCGAGCCGGCAGACTCCGCCGCCTACGCCTCCGGTGGACTCTCCAAGCCCAAGGAGCCGATCGTCCTCTATCTCGATCCCGCATTCCCCGAGGAGTGGAAGCAGCCGATCCGAGATGGTATCCTGGCGTGGAATACATCCTTTGAGAAGATCGGATTTAAGGACGCCATCGAGGTAAGGGACTTCCCCGACGCCTCCACCGGCTTCGATCCGGACAATCTGAAGTACTCCTGCATCCGCTACATCCCCAATCAGGGAGAGAATGCCTACGCCCCCTCGTGGGTCGATCCGAGGACGGGAGAGATCATCAGCTCGACACTCTTTATCTTCAATAACATCGAGCAGCTCTTCTACAAGTGGTACTTCACCCAGAGCGCCCTCGTAGACCCCTCGATCCGCAACTTCCCTCTCCCTAAGGAGAAGCGGGATGCGATGCTCACCTTCTCCGTCAAGCACGAGATGGGGCACATCCTCGGTCTGTCGCACAATATGATCGCCACGGCGGCTGTCCCGACAGACTCCCTCCGGAGCGCCTCCTACGTGCGAGCTCACGGCGTCACCCCGAGTATTATGGACTATGTCCGACTCAATTATGTGGCACAGCCGGGAGACAACGTCCCGATGACCCTCCCCGAGATCGGTCCTTACGATGACTACGTGGTCGAGTGGCTCTACCGCTACTTCCCCCTCTTCTCTCAGGACATTTACGCTCAGGCAGAGGTGCTGGAGAAGTTTGTCGACTCCAAGGCAAATGACCCAATCTACCGCTACCTCCCGGAGCAGACCAATGTCTACGATCCGCGGGTCATCTCCGGCGACCTGGGCGATGACCCGATCAAGAGCAGCGACTATGGGATGAAAAATCTCGCCCGTATCTCTCACGACTTCCCCAAGTGGATCACCGATGACGAGGACACCCGCAAGAAGGATAAGCTGGACCTCGCCATCTCGCAGACCTTCCACTCCCTCGTGAAGAATGTGATGCACCAGATCGGCGGCATCTACGTCAATCCCTCGATCCCCGATGCGGAGCACCCCATCTACACCGTGCTCCCCCGCGAGACGCAGAGAGCCTCGCTCAAGTGGGTGGTGGACCAGATCAAGGACTTTGACAAGTATGCCAATCGAGAGCTCGAGTGCAGGAGTCAGATCCGCATCAGCTACTACGATCAGCTCTACGAGTTTCTGATCAATGACCTCTACAACACCCGTATGCGCGTCCTCACAGCCGAGCACCTCGTCCCCGGCAGCTACTCTCAGCAGGAGTACTTTGAGGACCTGACGAAGGAGGTCTTTGCCTCGCTCACCGAGCATCGCGACCCCACCCGAGCAGAGATCCTGCTGCAGAGAGGGTTCATCAACCTCGGTCGGGCGGTAGTCACCGACACCAAGGTCCCCACAGTGATGGTCCCCACAGCACTCAAGGGGTACCGCTCCGAGGTCTCCTTCGGTGACCCGACCCGCAGCCCCTACCCTCAGATCCGTCTGGAGGACATCGACCGGTCGAGCATCTACTTCTTCGCTGCACTCGAGAGACTGCGTCCCGAGCTGGAGAAAGCGGAGAAGTGGGCCAAGAGCCCCGAGGCCAAAGCCCACTACAGCGTGCTGCTCTTCAAGACCAATAAAGCACTGAAAGGAGAGTAACCCATGAGACGACATCATCCCATCCTAATACTACTCCTCACGCTCATCGGCGTGCTGAGCGGCCCTACGACCGAGGCGCAGATCCTCCGGTCCAAGCGCGCTGTGGCTCGCGAGCGACAGGAGCAGCGTATGCGGGAGCAGAGCAAGTCCCCCTACGAGCGTTTCTTCACGACGGACACCACCTCGATGAGGTCCGCTCAGGGACCCTTCTTATCCCTTCACCTCAAGGAGAAGCAGCTCTATATGGAGCTCCCGAGTGAGTCCTTCGGTGAGGAGATGCTGATCGCCGCCACGGTATCGGACATCTCCAACCCCCAGCTCGGACTCCCGGGCTTCAAGAATAGCGGACCGATCCCGATCCGCTTCATACAGAAAGACAGTGTCGTCGTCATGGAGGTGGTAAATAATGACCTCCTCTATGACCCGACCGACAAGTCGGCATTGGTCAAGAATATCCGGAAGAGCTACACCAACGTGTCGCTGCACAAGTTCCCCATCACGGGACTCAGCAGCGACGGCAAGTCTGTCCTCTTCGATGTCACCGACTTCTTCCTCAATGAGCAGCGCTTCTTCAATGCATTAGTCTCCGAGGTGGGCTCATACCGACTCTCCAGCAGCCCGCGACCCGACCTCTCGAGCTTCACCTCAGTGAAGTCCTTTGAGACCAATGCCACCGTAGGCGTCGAGCGCACCTCTTACGTCACTCTCACCAATAGTAGGGGCAAGGGGCTCGAGGACTACCCGACCACATACAGAGTCACCTACTCCCTCCTCCGCCTGCCGGCCGTGCCGATGACACCGAGACTGAGCGACACGAGGGTCAATTTCTTCCTCACGGAGAAGGACATCCTCCGGAGCGACAATCACCAGATAGAGACGGTCAATTTCATCCGTCGCTGGCGACTCGAGCCGGTCGATATGGAGGCTCTCAAGAGGGGCGAACTGACAGAGGTCAAGAAGCCCATCGTCTACTACATCGACGACAACTTCCCCGAGCGCTGGAGAGCCGGGATCAAGGCCGGTGTGCTGAGGTGGAATAAGGCCTTTGAGCGCATCGGGCTCAAGGACGTCGTGCAGGTGAGGGACTTCCCCAAGGACGACCCGGAGTTTGACCCCGATAACCTGAGGTACTCCTGCATCCGCTACGTCCCTGTCGGCATCGAGAATGCCATGGGTCCCTCCTGGTACGATCCCCGCACGGGCGAGATCATCAATGCCTCAGTCATGGTCTACAGCAATGTGATCAAGACGCTCAATAACTGGCGCTTCGTCCAGACAGCACAGCTCGACCCCGCAGTCCGCAGCAAGGTGCTCTCCGACTCCCTCCTCACCGAGTCGCTGGAGTATGTGATCGCCCACGAGGTGGGTCACACCCTCGGGCTGATGCACAATATGGCCGCCTCAGCCGCCTACTCCGTCGACTCGCTCCGGTCGCCCTCCTTTACCCATAAGTACGGCACCACGCCCAGTATTATGGACTATGCGCGATGGAATTATGTGGCACAGCGGGAGGACAAAGGGGTCTCCCTCGACCCGCCCTTCCTTGGCGCCTTTGACTACTACGCCATCGAGTGGGGGTATAAGGTCTTCCCGGAGCTGGAGGACAATTTCTTTGCCGAGAGCAAGGAGCTCCAGGAGTTTGTCTCCCACCATGAGGGCAACCCGATCTACCGCTATGGCGTGCAGCAGGTGGAGAGCCGCCTCGACCCGACCGCCATCGAGGAGGACCTGAGCGATGACCCGATACGTGCCGGTGAGCTGGGGATGCGCAACCTCATGTACATCACCGAGCACCTCGATGAGTGGATCACCGACGACCCCGGAGCTGAGCACCGGGGCGAGCTCTACGAGCAGATCCTGGCGCAGGCCTACGGGTACTACCACAATATCTTTATGATGGTCCCCGGCATCATCCTCCGGCAGACGAGCGAGTCCTCTGGGATACCGAGGCATCAGGTGCTCCCCAAGGAGCGGCAGCGCGAGGCAGCTCTCTGGCTCATAGAGCATGCAGAGGACTTCCGTAAGCTTGGGCTTGAGAAGCTGGTGGGACACATCCCCTACGCGTCCCTTCGCCCCTTTGACCTCGTGCAGCAGGATCTCCTCAAGATGACGATGCTCAATACCGGTAAGCTCGCCATCTCCTACTACCTCGACCCCGACTCCTACTCCCCTATGGAGTATCTGGAGGATGTCTATAGCCATATCTTTGGCCCTACCCTCCGTCGTGCTTCGAGCCTCAGCGAGACTGAAATCGCCCTGCAGGAGGCCTTTGTCCGCTACCTCAATGCCTCACTCCAGTATGGGCTGCAGAATGTCTATCCTGTCGGGCTTAAGTCTGACGCCCTCAGCCTGAGCTATAAGGCTGACAAGACCGTCTGCAGTCACGCCGGAGAGGAGAATGGGCTGCTCGGCTTCGGCAACGGCAACGGCTTCCCGGAGCACCTCTGGGCGCAGACCGTCAATATGACCAGCGACTACACCCTGAGCTATGCTCTGAAGGTACGAGACCTGCTCAAGCGGACCATCCCTCGGACGAGGGATGCCAACCTCCGCGCTCACTACCGACTCCTCCTCGGCCGGCTTGACAAGTCCATCGACAAGTGATGAGGAAAGAGCAGGTAAATGGCTAACTTTGCTGAGAACCTTAGTAACCAAGTAGAAACAAACCATTATGAGAGCAAATGAAATCAGTAGCGGCCTCTGCCGCCTGGGAAGATACATCGGTGATGAGTCCATGGAGGGAGGCTGTAAGGCCCTCGTCCTCATGGGCGCCCTTGGCGGGGCTGCCATCACCTCCATCGCCTTTGTCGTCGGAGGTCTGCTTAGCAACAAGGACTAAGTAGACCTCTGTCAAGAGGTTGTCCCTACCTGAGGGCAGCGACCGATCCACAGCGATCCGTCGCTGCCCTCTGACGTATATCCGGTAGTAGTGGCGGCACCACTTCTCTAAGACCTTTGCAAAATGGTCTTTCACCGAAAATGTGACGCCGCAGATGGGGTATTATGCAAAGGTCTCTCTATGGGATGCCAGCCAGGATAGACAGGCTGGGGGTGACGCATTTGAGCTTTACAACTAAGAAGA
>NZ_KV793730.1:64677-65553 GCF_001808555.1 Porphyromonas sp. HMSC065F10 | reverse complement strand
TGACGCATTTGAGCTTTACAACTAAGAAGAAAGCACCCCCTGCCGGGGTGCCACACAGTCGGGCGACCTTAGTCTCTTGTGGGAGAGACTCCAGTCCCATAGGGATGGAACTACAGACCCGTAGGGGTGAAACTACAGTCCCGTAGGGGATGGCACTACAGTCCCAAGGGGATAAAACTCCTGATGGTGACGCACTTGAGCGATACAGAAGCCACTCCACTCACTGTGAAGAGTGGTGAACGATGCACCCCGACAGGGGTGCTCGCTCCAAAGGCATCGGTCATCCGCGAAGCGGTGACCGATGTACAGAGCCCCTGCCTACCATCTCGACCCCTTGCGGGTCGCCGAGCAGACATCTCCAATGCCGGCGACCCGCAAGGGGTCGAGGGATGATGTATACGCTTATACATCGGTCATCGGCACTTCGTGCCTCGACCGATGCCTATGGAGCGTGCATCCTTCGGATGCGGGAGAGTCTCCTATGTAGCGGTCTTCACATGTGCCCCTGTCCGATGTCCCTAAGGAGGTCGGCAGGGAGAGCACTCCGATAGGCGTGCTCGCCTTTTGCACCGGGGAGACTATGGGTAAATCCAAAAACGTCGCCACTGACAGCCCGGCGGATGCATTCGCTAACTTGATCAATAATCGCTACTTTTGCACACACCAAGTACGAACGATAACTTTAGACACAATCATTATCATGAAAAAGAATGTACTCGTGGCAGCTCTCGGTCTGCTGCTCGTAGGTAGCTGCATGACCTCCTGCAAGCCCAAGAAGAGTGCCTACCGCTCAATGTATGAGAAGGCTAAGCAGCATGAAGTAGCCCAGCAGAGCACCTACCCCCAGGAGGAGCCGATCGTCGTAGCCGACAACTC
>NZ_KV793730.1:40065-64577 GCF_001808555.1 Porphyromonas sp. HMSC065F10 | reverse complement strand
AACGCCCGCTCACTCCGCGAGCGTATGATCAGCGATGGATATAGCGAGGCAATCCTGGCGCAGAACGAGTCCGGCATGTACCGTGTCCTCGTCACCGGCCACGACACCAAGGAGGCCGCCGTCCGCTCGCGCGATGCGATCATGCAGAAGTACGCGCCCGCCTTCAGCGACGCCTGGATCGTCCGCCGCGCCTACTGATCCACCGCCCGCCACTAAGCCCAACTTCTGATCCGTAGGAGTATAGGGTCTACCGACGGCAACAATCAATCGACAAGCGGGAGAGTGCCTATCTTGACAATAGGCGCTCTCCCACTTTTTCCTTCCCTCACGACCGACAGGGACCTCTGTCCATAGTAGTCCTGTGGTCTTTCTCCTCTATTTACTCCCCCAGATAGGTGCGTGATGTGACTCTGCGTATTCTCTTCCCTATATCTCTGAGATGGAGCTGTCGGCAAGTAACACATAGTTGAAAATCAGATCAATTGCCCAATTGCTCCACCATTATATCAGGGATGGCGACGTATATCATAGCTCCAAATAGTAAGAGGGCCGGCTCGTACAATCGTACGGGTCGGCCCTCTCCTTTATCTCACCTTGAGCGATCAGGCTTTCCGCTCGCGGAGACCCTTAGCCATGCGCTTCATTGCCTCCTCGATGACAGAGCGAGGCTCACCGACATTGAGTCGCATGAAGTAGTCTCCGCCGGTGCCAAACATCCGTCCGTCATTCATAAAGACGCCACACTTCCGGATCAGGAAGTCAACCAGCTCATCCGGGTCCTTAAAGCCGGCATCGGTGAAGTCCAGGAAGATAAGGAAGGAAGCCTCGGGACGGATCATCTTCACACCGGGCATCTCCCGCCGGAGGTAGTCCTGTACGAAGTCGACATTCTCGGCGATGTAGTCCATGCAGTTGCGTGACCACTCATCCCCCTGCTCATAGGCAGAGGCAATGGCGTCATAGGTCCAGCAAGAGGCCGCCTCCAGTCCGCACTGCAGCATGTAGGCAAAAGCCTTCTCCCGTAGCTCCTTATTCGGGATGTAGAAGTGTGAGCCGATCACACCGGGCATATTGAAGACCTTAGACGGTGCCATCAGCGACATGGTAATCTCGCGTGCCTCCTCGGAGATGGAGGGGAAGGGGTGGTGCTGCACGCCCCTATAGCTCAGGTCAGCGTGGATCTCATCGCTCATGATGAGCACTCCATGCTCGTGAGCCATGTGCGCCACGCGGCGCAGCTCCTCATCGCTCCATACCCTGCCACCGGGATTGTGCGGGTGACAGAAGAGTAGCATCTTGGACTCCGAGAGAGCTTCGTCAAGCCTGTCCCAGTCGATATAGAAGCGCTCATCACGGACGAGCAGGGGCGCCTCGACTAACTTGCGGTTGCTGCCTCGGATGACGTTGGCAAAGGGATAGTAGACCGGGGGAAGGATCGTGATCCCGTCACCCTCGTGCGAGAAGCACTGGATCAGCTTGTAGTAGCCGGATACCACACCCGGTGTATAGGAGATCTCCTCCTTTTCGGGACGGAAGCCGTAGCGCTTCTCAAACCAATTCTGAATCGCCTCAAAATAGCGATCCGGAGGGCAGGTATACCCCAGTACCGGATGCTCGAGACGCTTACGGACAGCATCGCCCACGAAAGAGGGTGTCGCGAAGTCCATATCTGCGATCCATAGAGGAAGGATATCCTCATAGTCGCTCTCGAAGTGACCATAGCCGTCATACTTCATACAGCTGGTTCCCCTACGGTCGATGACCTTGTCAAAGTCGTACTTTGCCATAATGCAAGATTAAAGTGTTATGTATTCTGTTAAGTCAGTCCCAAAGGTACAAATTGTTCTGTTTTATCTATGCACCCATGGGACCCAACTGCTGAAAATATCTTTGACGACCCTCCCCACGAGGAATCACATCGCACCGGCATGGACCCACTTACCGGAGTAGGTGAGCGGGACAAAGTCCGGGTCGGGAGGGGTAAAAGTCACCCGCACCACGATGATCAGTGTCGGCAGAGGAGCCTTTCCGTCCTGCAGTTTTTCGATAAAAGGTCTCACCTCCCTACCCTCCTTCCGGTAGATCTGCTGCCCTTCTAAGGTGAAGAGCTCCAGAGTTGCCAATTCACCATACAGTGGCAGGAGCGCCATCATCTGCTCATAGGAGAGATGTGGGTCGTCCGGCCAAGTGCCCTCTGATCCACTCTCCGTCGACGAACTATTGAGACGCCCCGGAGTACCTCCACGGGAGGCTTCGGAGGCACGCCGCCAAGCACTCTTCTTAGTCCCGTCAGCCTGTGGAGAGACACGCTCAAGTGAGTGCCGAGTCCGATCAGCAGCAGTGTCGCCCAGCCACTGACGGCGATAGACGACCTGATCTATGGTGGTTCGATCAGCTCGGGCGATGAGACTGATCTCGCTGTAGGTGGGGCTAATGGAGGGGAAGTCTATCCGCTCCACAAGCGTGGAGGGGTCGCAGAGGGGGTAGAGACGCTCCAGGGCGGGCGGATATGGGGTCAGCACGGCATAGCTCTTCGCCGGCAGCGTGTAGGGCGAGACCACCAAGGGCCATGCGGAGTAGGAGCCATCGGGACTGTTCCGGAAGCTCATATGGACTCCCTCCAGCTCGATCGGCTGAGAGGAGGTGTTGTAGAGCTCGATGTACTTCTCCCCGACACTCTCGGGAGAGAGCATCAGCTCACTCACCACCAGCGCTCCCGGTGCGAGTGTCTCATAGGGTCTCATTAGTGATGGGGCACCCGGTGTACCGCCCGTTGGGGTTGTGGAGTAGCGCCACTGCGGCGGATCCGACTCGATGCGCTCTATGGAGCGTCCCTCTCGCTGCAGTCCCGGCTCACGGAGTCGGTCGTCCACCACCACCCGATCGATGGATTGCCCGCTTCGCCACTCCAGACTTAGGGCAAAGGAACCGCTCATCGAGGGGAAGTGATCCATCGGCAATGTGTGGATACTCTCCTGCGGTAGCTTATGCTGTGAGGAGTGGAGTACCGCATAGCCTCCCGGAGACAGCGTAACCGGAGGCAGGTCGTATGCGGTGGTCCGACAGCGGAGGATCACCCGCCCAAGATCCACGGGAGCGGTACCTCTATTGGCGATCTCCACATAGGGGACCCGAGCCAGAGGACCTACCGTCGGAGGATCGATCATGATCTCCGAGATGATCAGCCCGCTTCTGTCCTCTGCCGATGGACGCTCAATGGAGGTCTGCCACTCACCCACAGGGCCATCCAGCGTCTCCATGCCGGAGATCCTGACCTCTATGGGACCACTGCCGGAGGGTGAGGAGACCGGCAGGATCACCTCACGAAGCGTCTCACCATAGGCGACCCGAGTCTCCCTCCCTCCGACCAGAGCCACCGCTCGGGAGAGGTTTACCGGCTGACTCAGGTAGAGGACAAGGGTACCATCACTCCTCCGGGCAGACCGCAGGAGACGTACCTGCCCAAGGCTTTTATAGGGGAAGTGAATGGTCGGCTCGGTCCAGAAGGTTGAGCTCATGCGCCCGGAGGTGAATTTCACCCGGAGCGAGAGCAGCCCCTCGAGTCGACCTCCAAGCTGCACGGCGATGTCGGCATGCCGCACGCCTCCCTCCGGAGAGAGCATACTCAGCCGTATCGTCCGATCGCCGTCATAGACCACCCTCAGAGCTACTTTACTCCAGACCTCGTCCGGAGAGGTCAGAGTATGACGCAGCAGCACCTCCTCCTTCCTTGCCCCATTCGCAGGAGAGAGTCTGCGCACAAGCCGCACCTCCAGCCCCTTCGGATCCGGAGCGAGGGTATAGGTCTCAAGCCCCGCCTCCGTCTGTATGCTGAAGAGATCCAGTGCAAAAGTATTGTACCTCGACGGTCGCCGATCGTAGTGGCACTCCATCGTCCACGCCACCGGCACACCGCTCCTCAGCTCGTAGGATCGGTGGATCTCCGCCTGCTCACGTCCCTGAGCGAGCGGAGTAAGCGTGAGCTGACCACCCTCGAGGGCAAAGAGGTCTACGTCACCACTCCAGCCCTCCTGAGCGATCCCCCGAGAGAGGAAAGTCAGGAGGGCAAGTCCCGCCAGCACATAGCGCCTAAGTCTATCCCACCTCACACTTCTATGATAAGACCTTTGCATAATGGTCTTTCGCCGAAAAAGCGGTGCTTTTTCGGCAGGGACTTTGCAGAATGCCCCAGATGCAAGGGACTGAGAGTGAGGGCGAAGGGAGTGTGCTTACGCACATGACCAAGCCCGAATCTCGAAAGTGACGCTGCAGATGGGGTATTCTGCAAAGGTCTCATGATACGGAAAGAGCTACCGATCGGCATTCAGATGCTGATCGATAGCTCTTTTTTTCGTGTACAGTAAACTTTATATCAGAAGGAACGACGCTCCTTGATACGAGCACTCTTACCGCGACGGTTGCGGAGGTAGTACAGCTTGGCACGACGGACGTGACCGATGCGATGTACCTCGATGCTGTCGATGAAGGGAGAGTTCATCGGGAAGATTCGCTCCACACCGATGCCATTGGAGATCTTACGCACGGTGAAGCGCTTATTGGCGCCCTCACCGGAGATGCGGATCACATCACCCTTGAAGACCTGGATACGCGTCTTGTCACCCTCGGTAATGCGATAGTTGACTGAGATCGTATCACCGCTCTTGAATGCGGGAAGCTCCCTCTCGATAGCAAACTCCTGCTCGACTGCCTTAATTAAGTCCATATCAGAAAAATGTAGCTTTATGAATTAGTCAAATCACTAAACGCAGCATTCGTGAGCCACATATATCTCTCACCAGAGGCTACGCAAAGCGGTGCAAAGGTACCCCCTTTTTGTCGTATTCCCTAATCCTCTCTCGCCGATCCTCATCCCCGCCCTCGTGCGACGGTTTGCTCCGGTTCTGGAGCGTGAGGATTTGATTACATCCACTAAAGAGTTACCTTTGTGTGAGGAAGAGTCAAGAGAGTCTTCTGTTGCACCCATACCTACTCTACCTATGATGGCAAAGTATATGTCGCACCCTGTGTAGCCGGTGGCACGGTCACAGGAGAGGTTGCGGAGAAGATCAGAGCCCCGAGAGGAAGAAGGGCTGACCTCGTCGCCCGACCCCACAGCCTGACCCTCCGCACCGCATATCTCCTTCGCCATAAAGACAGTAAGAAGTAATAAGGAAATCATAAGTATGACCGACGTCAATCCCAACGAACTCTACCGCCGCCGGGGCGTCTCCGCCGATAAGGAGGATGTCCACGCAGCGATCAAGAATATAGACAAGGGGCTTTACCCACAGGCCTTCTGCAAGATTATGCCCGACATCATGGGCGGCGACCCGGACTACTGCAATCTTATGCACGCCGATGGTGCAGGGACAAAGAGCTCACTCGCCTACCTCTACTGGCGCGAGACGGGCGACCTCTCTGTCTGGCGTGGCATCTCGCAGGACTCCATCGTGATGAATCTCGATGACCTCCTCTGCGTCGGTGCCACACAGGGGCTCCTCCACTCCTCCACCATCGGGCGTAATAGCCGGCTCATCCCGGGAGAGGTGATCAGCGCGCTGATCAATGGCACGGACGAGCTCCTCGAGCAGCTCCGTGACCTCGGTGTCGGGATCTACAATACCGGTGGCGAGACCGCTGATGTGGGCGACCTCGTCCGCACGGTGATCGTCGACAGCACCGTCTCCTGCCGTATGAGGCGTGAGGAGGTCATCGATGCGGCCCGCATCTCTGCCGGAGATGTCATCGTGGGGCTCGCCTCCTTTGGGCAGGCGACCTACGAGACCGCATACAATGGCGGCATGGGGAGCAATGGTCTCACCTCCGCCCGGCATGATGTCTTTGCCCACCACTATGCAGAGAAGTATCCTGAGTCCTACGACGACTGCCTTCCCGACGACGTGGTCTACGTCGGCTCGCACAGCCTCACCGACCGCGTCGAGGGGCTCGACATTGACTACGGACACTTAGTCCTTGCACCCACACGCACCTACGCCCCGGTGCTGGTGGAGCTGCTTCGCGAGCTACGCCCGCAGATCCACGGGCTCATCCACTGCACCGGAGGGGCTCAGACCAAGGTGCTGCATTTTGTCAAGGGGAAAAAGATCATCAAGGACAACCTCTTTGACCTGCCCCCACTCTTTGACACCATCCTCCGCGATGGCAAGACCCCGGCGAAGGAGATGTATAAGGTCTTCAATATGGGACACCGAATGGAGGTCTACCTACCCGAGCAGTACGCAGCCGAGGTGATCGACGTAGCCCGCCACTTCAATATTGACGCACAGGTCATCGGACGGGTTGAGGATGCCGCTGAGAGCGAGGTGGTGATCGAGAGCAGTCTCGGCAACTTCGAGTACCGATGATGGGCCTGTCGGAGCAATTGGCTCCCCTGCGGGCGAAGTTTCGCGAGGTGACCATCCGCATGACCGACCCCCAGGTGATCGGGGATCAGAAGCTCTTCCGCAAGCTGAGCTTGGAGTACAAGGACCTCAAGGAGATTGACGACAAGGCGGAGCAGTATGAGTCGCTCCTCGGCCAGCGCGATGAGGACGAGAAGCTCATCGCCGCCGGAGAGGATGCCGAGCTGCTCGATCTCGCCCGGGAGGATCTCCGAGCGATCGAGGAGCAACTACCCGAGCTGGAGCAGGAGCTAAGGATGCTCCTCCTCCCCAAGGACGAGGACGACTCGCGCGATGTGATCATGGAGATCCGTGCCGGCACCGGCGGCGACGAGGCGGCACTCTTCGCCGGGGATCTCTTCAAGATGTATCAGAAGTACTGCGCTGAGCAGGGCTGGAGTTGCCACGTCACATCGATGAACGAGGGGACGATGGGTGGCTTCAAGTCGGTCATCTTCACCGTCGAGGGAGAGAAGGTCTACAGCCGGCTCAAGTACGAGAGCGGCGTCCACCGTGTCCAGCGCATCCCGGTGACCGAGTCTCAGGGGCGCATACAGACCTCAGCCGCCACCGTCGCCGTGCTTCCACAGGCGGATGAGGTGGACGTAGAGCTGAGGAGTGAGGACATACGCACCGACATCTTCTGCGCCTCCGGACCCGGTGGCCAGGGCGTCAATACCACCTACTCCGCCGTCCGGCTGACCCACCTCCCCACCGGCATCGTTGTGCAGTCGCAGGACGAGCGCTCCCAGCGGCAGAATATGGCAAAGGCGATGGAGGAACTCCGCACACGCATCTACAATCAGGAGCGGGAGCGACAGGAGGCGGAGCGCGCCTCCGAGCGACGCTCTCTCATCTCCACCGGCGACCGGTCCGAGAAGATCCGGACCTATAACTTTCCCCAGAGCCGCGTCACGGACCATCGCATCGGGCTATCGATCCACAACATAGACAGCGTCCTCGACGGCGGCATCGGTCCCTTCATCGAGGCCCTCACCACGGAGGACAACCTTGAGCGTATGAAGGGCAGTCCCGCCGCCTCATAAGTCGCCAGCTCCACAGGACCACGCTGAGACCTTTCGGTTCACTCAATGCGATCAAGGAGAGGAGCACCTGACACAGCCTGCCGGGTAGCAGTGACCGACACCCGTGAATAGAACTCACTGGCTGGGGTCCGGGATCAGTTATTATAGCCGCCATTGGATGGATCGCCGCAAAGCCCTTACTTCCGGTGTCCCGCATCCCCCACTCAGTCCTGTACGATACACCGCACCCGCACTCCTCCTCAGAGGCTCGGGTGCGGTGTGTTATATAGGACTTCAGAGGCTTTACTTACGCCTCGATCGCCTCGCGGATACAGTCGACGATATAGTGGACATCATCGTCTGAGACATACGGACCTGCCGGCAGACAGAAGCCTACCCGGAAGAGCCCCTCCTCCACCCCGTCCGTGTAGACGGGGGCATCCGCATAGACAGGTTGCTTATGCATCGGCTTCCAGAGGGGGCGGCACTCCACCTTCTTCTCCAGCATAAAGGTTCGGAGCGCCTCCACATTGGCATTAGGCTGACAGTCGGTCGTTGCCGACTCCACCTGATGGATCACTCCTGCAGCACCACCGACAGCGGTTTTGATCACCTGCCGGTATGCATTCTCCTGCCCCTTGACCCGAACCTCCGGGTCGATCGTGGCAGCGCAGAGCCAAAAGTTGGCACCATACCGCTTGTCCTCCGGCTGACGATGCATCGTAATCCCCGGCACATCTGCCAGCAGCTCCTCGTAGAGCGCCTGTACGTGCTTGTGATGAGCGAGGTGGTCACCCAGCACCGTCATCTGTCCGCGACCAATGCCGGCGCAGACATTAGAGAGTCGATAGTTGTACCCGATGGCAGTATGGTGGTAGTAGGGATAGGCATCACGTGCCTGAGTGGCATACCACATGACCTCCGTCGCATCTGCCTCCGAGCGGCAGATCAGCGCCCCTCCGCCCGAGGTGGTGATCATCTTATTTCCATTGAAGGAGAGGACGCCAAATTTCCCAAAGGTCCCCAGCACCTGTCCATCAAAGCGGGAGCCCATACCCTCAGCAGCATCCTCAACCACGGGGATACCGTACTTATCCGCTATCGCCATGATCTCATCGATCCTGTAGGGCATACCATAGAGCGCTACGGGGACGATCGCCTTAGGGTAACGCCCGGTCTGTTCCTTACGGTCAAGGATCGCCCTCTCCAGCAGAGCCGGATCCATATTCCAGGTCTCCCGCTCCGAGCCGACAAAGACCGGCTTGGCACCCAGGTAGGTGATCGGGTGCGAGGAGGCGCAGAAGGTGAAGCTCTGCACCAGCACCTCGTCTCCAGGTCCCACACCGCAGCCGATCAGCGCCAGGTGAACCGCTGCCGTACCAGCAGACAGACAGACCACACGCCGATCCAGCGCTGCCGAGTCGACCGACTTGCTGTTGACAAACGCCTCTAAGTCCTTCTCAAAGGCATTCACATTCGGCCCCATCGGCACCACCCAATTGGTGTCAAAGGCCTCCTTCACATACTTCTGCTCCAGCCCCTCCTCACTCATGTGAGCGAGGCAGAGGTAGATCATCTTCCTCTCTTCCGTCATAATCATTAGCCACTCTGCTGTTACTACACTCCCTCGGTGATATGTATTTATTAAGCCTCATCGTTGCCCTCACGGCCGGCTGTGGGGCGAGGCTCACGCGACAGCGCACGTCCGGTCAGCGCAGAGGAGTCTATGGCTCGGAGAGCAATGTCTCGGACCGTCTCCTCTGAGGTAGAGACCTTTAGTCCCGCCTCCCGGAGCTGTGCCTCCATCTCCCCGATCTTCTGCTGCAGTAATTCGATCTGCTGATCCTTCAGCCGTAGCTGACCCTCAGTCTCCTTCTGGGCTAAGTCAAAAGCAAAGCGATGCTCCCTCTCGAGGCGCTCCTCAGTGGCCTTGATCGCCCTACTCTCCACCTCTTGCATACGGGTATCTAAGCTCTCTGACAGACGGCGCAACCCCTCCAATTCTCCCTCAGCCTCGGCAAGTACACGCTCCCTCTCGGCAGCAGTCCGCTCAAAGTCCTGGCGACGCTCCTCCAGAGCTCGCTCATCAGCGTCCAGTTGCTCCCGGAAGGCATCCTCCTCCTTACGCCGCCTCTGACTCGTGGTGTACTCATACTCATCCTCCTCACGCTTTCGGAGAAGTGCAGCGGTCGCTTTCTCCTGCTTGACGGAGTCCTTGTACTGCTCTTGTTCACGCTGCCACGCCTCGCGTGTCTCCTCGATCTCTCGCTCCTGCTTGGTCCGGATCTCCTCCAGCTCTCGCAGAGCCTCTTCCTTCTGCTTTTTCTGCGCCAGGATGAGTGTAGAGAGCGAGTCGGCATTGCTCTGAATGGCATAGAGATCCTCTATCCAAGCCTCCTTGATCTTGATCGTCTCATCAAGCGTCCTAAGCTTATCAAAGCCCTCCCTAAGCTGAGACTGGAGGAGAGCTACGGAGCGCTCAAAGCCACCCATAATCTCCCGGGCAAACTTATCCATCTCCTCAGCAGAGAGAGCCTCAGCCTGAGCGACCACCTTTTTTTGCTCTATCCGCTTCTGCTCCTCCCTCGGGTTCTCTAAGCTCTTCGTCTGCACCTCTGCCAGCAGTGCCTGATAGGCCTCCAGCATCTCCTTCTTCGTATTGGACATACTGATCTGTGCTCTCTCCTCACTCATATCGTTATTTAGCTGATGGTTTATCTACTCTGATATCACCACAAATATAATGAAATCAGAGGTCATGCCGCACGTCATAATCAATCCTACAAGAGATCGGCTCCTATGTTAAGAATAAGAGAAACCATAACAACTTCCCCCATGTGAGAGCAACTACTGGTTCAATAGAGCATTCTCTTTCAGCTGCAAAGGTACCACCCCCGCACACCCCGGTTGTCTCCTATCTGCACTTAGGGGTGAATCTGGCGCTTTATCTGTCACTTAGTTAAAAAGGTAATAGGATTTGAGTCTAATCCCTCCATCAATGTGGATGCGTAGCGAGTATGATCAATGATAGTCGTAGTAGGCTACTCTCATAGTTATCACTCACCTTCGCGGAGCTACTCACCCGAAGACGGTCTGAAAGATATACCGGATGTCCTTCCCGAAGGACCAGTGGTAGTAGTACTCCTTATTGATGCGAACCTTGTCCGGAAAGATCACTGTGTCGTTGTAGGCCTGAGGGTCATCCACCCCGGCAAGGAGCTCCTCTTCGTTGCGATACTTTAGAGATGCCGGGCCGGTGATCCCCGGTCTCAGCTTCAGTATCACCCGATCCTCACCCACAAGTTTGTCTGCATATCCGGGCACATCTGGGCGTGGACCCACAAAGCTCATATCTCCCACCAGCACATTCCACAGCTCCGGAAGCTCATCCAGCTTGTACTTACGCAGTTTGGCTCCAAGCGGGGTGATGCGAGATTCCCCGGCGACAGAGACACTGCTACCACCATGAGACACACTCATACTGCGAAACTTCACCATCGTGAAGAGCTTGCCATCCTTCCCTACTCTCTTCTGCCTAAAGAGCACCGGTCCCCCAGGCATCTTTAGCCGAATGAGGAGTGCCACAATAAGTAACGAGGGGCAGAGGACAACCAGCCCCACGAGTGACATTACACGATCAAATAACCACTTTGCCCACATTACGATTGTCTTTTCTGCTTGGGGAGTTTCTGTGAGGACTGTTCGATCTTCTTGTCATCACGAGCAACTCTACGTTCTAGCTTTTTGATATCCTCTGATGGAGGTAATTCCTCTGGCTTAATTCCCCTCTGCCCTAGCATAGCACGCACGCATTGGTTATTCTGCACGTGCTCTTTCGTTATTGAGGGCTCGCCACTCAAGTCCTTGCTTTCAACATTGTAGTTGGTCATCTCTGTTGCCAGGTTCTTAGCTGCGATTGTGAGTGTTGGCAGGAAGTCAGCCAAAGGTCTGTTTGACTTCACCCCGAGTCTCACTTTCATGTCTCCCGTAGTATACCCTCCAAAAAGAGCAGTATCCCCTTTCGATCGAATCCGCCCAAACCCCTTGTCATCCACCCCGCGCTCATATATGTTCTGTGACAGCTGCTTCTCAGCTGCTCTTAGCTTATCACGCGTTTCTATGCGGGAGAGATAGTTCAGTCGTTCGGCTATTAACTCTGCCTTGCGTGTCTGAATGGCAAAATAGCTCTGAGCAAAGGCGATTTCCTCCTTCTTAGGATCCCCGTTCTGTGCAATAAGGTAGCATGCATATCGCGTAAGCATTACGTCGGAAATTTCACGCTTTGCACCGCTCCCTAAGTCAACCATTTTCGTGACCTCACGAAAATGGTCTTCGGTGCTGACTCCCTGTGATATACAGGACTCTATGGCGCGACGAATTGCCACCTGGAAATTTTCCCACCGGCTATAGCCAAGGATTGGCTGAAGTTCCCGAGCAAACCATACCTCTATCTGCTCAGAAGAGTCATCCCCATCTATGTGCCTGACTATACCATCAAAAGTTTTTTTGTATTGCAGTATACTAATTTTATCCATCATCACATGCCACTTATGGATTGATCCGTTTGTATGCTTGGCATTATAACTTCCGGTTTGATTGTTATCTATTGGCTATCAGTCTCTCAATTGCATTATGAGTCTATCCGATAAAGTAGGAGGTGGTTTTGAGGATAGACAAGTATTCCTTATCATGTATACTTTTCAGACCACTCTCTTCTGTCTAAAGAGCACCGGTCCCCCCGGCACCTATAGCCGAATGAGGAGTGCCACGACAAGCAACAAGGGGCAGAGAATAATCAGCCCCACGAGTGACATAATCCGATCAAGCAACCACTTTGCCCACATAGTTATTACCGCTTTACCTTCTGAAAGTAATTATCTAGTACACTCCAGACGGAAGTCGAATAAAATTCTTTTTTGGACGATTTCGGGTTATCAGGATCTAAGAAACGCTTATAGCATAATTGAGGAGCCTGCTTCACTTCTTTCATCGCACTATTGAACGTCTTGCCCTGTTTGTAATTTGAATACCTCTTTTTGCACTCTTTCACCACAGTTTTGTAGTCCCATGGATATGTGTTCTTTATGTTTTCGGGGGTTAAGGTTACGGGAACCCCATCCTTGGATCTAACTACTTTTATAGCGTCAAAGGAGTTCCCCTTTTTGAAGCTTACATCGATAGACATCGCCACCTTATAACCAGAGTCGTCTGTCTTCCCGAGTTGTTGCTTGATAAAGTCTATAAAATTGGTTTCTTCTTGGGTAAATCGAGTATCTACCAGTTTATTTCCATCTACGTAAGCTAAAGGCATTAAGTAGAGGTTATAGCGATCAAGGCGTGCATTCACCTTCCACTCCTTAAGCAAGTCTAGGTAATTCTTGATGCATGCAAACCCCAGTTCTTGGATCTGCTTTGTGAGAGAAGATTCATTAATAAAGTGAACCGCATTGTCTCTTAGTTCCATTAGGGCTGCAATATTTGACTCAACAGGTTTTGGCAATTGACATTCTGTGGATAAAATATTCATGGCAGTCACAATAGATATGGACCTTGGATTGCCCACCCTATTACGATCAACGATTTTTCGCTTTGACGAAGAGCCATCTTTTTTCTTGTCGTACTTCAAACAATATATTGAATTCATCCTGTAGTTGTTCTGCTTCAGAATTTGTGCCTTGAGAAGCAACTCCCAACTATTTACAGCTAGGATCGCAAATGTCTCTTCTCTATAATGAAAGTCTGGCTTATTATACAGTTCGATAGCTGATATCATACTACTGATAGACTTATCTATCATAGCCTTATATGTGCGATTCACTCTCATAGAACAACACTTTTATCTGTTGGCTTCGGCAACGAAAGACCGGTTAAAGAGGAGGCGTAGGATGCCATCAAGGTAGCCAATACCATAGTTGATATGGATGACGGGATAGATGCAGAGTAGCCACAGAGCAACCTTTGGCTTTGTTATATGTTGCAGGGATGCCACAATATCTATCAGGAGATAGAGAAGAAGGGGGACTGCAAACCAAAGGGTTAACTTCGGCAGGATGACACTCAGCACAACAAAGAGTATCAGGTAGAGCACAAAGAAGAGGGGCACCATGCGCCTCAGGGAGGAGCACTGTCCCAGCTTTTTATCTACCAATGGATTGAAGAGTCCATACTGATAAAACATCCGCCCACACTTCTTCACCGTGGGGCGTGCGTAGTAGTCTATTAGCAGGTCAGGTAGAAGGAAGATACGTCCTCCATACTGTTTGAGACGAGAGTTCAGTTCGTTGTCTTGATTACGTATCAGCTCTTCGTCATAGCCCCCTATCTTATCAAAGACCTCTCTACGATAGCAGCCAAAAGGAACCGTATCCACCTCCTTAATCTCTTTGGCTCCTACACGAAACTCTGAGTTGCCCATACCGAATTTAGAGCTGAGGGCGATAGCGATAGCCTCCGCCTTGGGGGTGCCATTGGCCGGAAGCGTTTTACAGACACCGCCCACATTGTCGGCCTCTGGATGAGCCTCCATAAATTGAACAAGCCGGCTGAAGTAGTCATTCGGATAAACGCAGTGTACATCTAACCGGATGACATAGACTCCTTGAGCCGCCTTAATTCCAATATTCATAGAGACAGGCACTATCTTCCGAGGATTATGCAGGAGTATTACCTGGGGGAACTTCTCTCGGATGATCTCTGCGGTGCGATCTTGGCTGTTGCCATCTACCAAGATTACCTCTAGATGCTCCTTGGGGTAATCCTGCTGATATACCGAGTGGAGACAGTCCTCTATAAAGCGTTCCTCATTGTATGCTGGGATAACAACTGAAATTGTATGAAACATAGAAGAATATAACTATTGATGAAAAATTGAGAGGTATCTGTCAGCGACCATATTCCAGTCAAAATGATCTAGTAGATAATCCTTGTCTATTACATACTCGTGGAAATGAGTGATCATCTGCTCAATTTTGGACGCAATATCATATATAGAGCGAGGATTACAACAAGTACCGTAGGACGCTGTAAAAAAGCCATCAACCCCTTCACCTCCAGGGTAAAGAATAGGTAATCCTTGAGATAAAGCCTCTACATAGACAAGCCCAAATGTTTCCGTAAGAGATGGCATGGTGAAGAGTTGACATTGGTGCATGATAGAGCGTATCCTTTCCTTGTCTTTGATAACACCATGTAGGTAAAAAGTTTCAGGCGACTCGCGGGCCATTAACTCTATTCGCTTGGTATCATCCCCTCCTCCCCCTATAATATGAAGTTGTATGTTATGACCTTTATCTTTTAATCTGAGTACGGCCTCCATAAGTCGAGGAACATTCTTGTTTGTTGAGAAATTTCCTACATATAGAAGGTTCCAAGGATCGCCTAGCAGGTGAGGTTTGATCGTACAGGAAAGGTTGTCAAGCCAGTAACTATTTATGCCATTAGGAATGTTGATGACTTTAGCGACAAAGTCAGGCGGGCAATATTTCCACTTCAGCACCCTCTTGAGATGAGCAGGAGAGATACAGACAACCCTATCGGCATTATTCAGTACACACCTTCCTATATCCCAAGTGTGCACCATAAACCTCATAAAAGTATTTATATCTGTATTTCTGATCGTAACTGTATAGGGGATTCCGAAGTCTTGCTTTAGTTTAAGAGCCAATACTCCATCACTAAAGAGTGTATGAGCATGTGTATGGGTAATTATTTGGGGGTCTAACGCAGCGAGCAAGTGAGCGTAGTTGCTCTTCGTTTTTAGTCTGAAGAAAGCTCGATGCCACGGACTCCAATTGTCAGAGTAGTAGATGGTAGACCCCTCCACAGCAAAGTCTAAGGCGTTTTTACCCAATTGCCCCTTGTGTCTCACTGTAGTAAACACACTCTGTCTGACTCCCCTTTTATCTATGGCTCGTGCCAACTGATTGTAGACTTGAGAACCCGGAAAATCATTGGCTATATGTAGTATGTGTTGCGACATATGGTATAATAATTAGTGTCTTTTGTGCCTTAATTGATCCATTTGCGTATGAGAAAGCAGATATAGAACCAGAACACTTAGAGCAAATCCCTGTGTCAGTAAAACGCTGAAGAAAGCTCCGTCCTGCAATGTGAAAGCATAGAGCAGTAATCCTAGAAGTGGCACATATGCCATCTCTGTTTTTTGGAATCCTCTTGCACAGACTTCGTATATCCTAAAGGATACGACGTATAGAACAGAGTAGATTGGTAGGGACAACCAGCCAATCTGAGAGAATCCCTCTGCAAAAAGTCCTGTATTTGCTCCCATGTCAGGCAGTCCAAAGGCATACTCCCCTATTACGTGAGGGAATGGATAGCTGTATGGATAGTGGAGAAGTCCTCTTAAAAAGCTTTCAGAATAGTATAGGTAGTCATGACCCTGAGTGAATGCGAAGAAGTAATACCCAATCTGATTAGGAATAAAAGACATCCGACGAAGAGTATAGATTGTCAGCATTGGCAGCTGATCTGATAGTATTAGACATTCCCCAAAGCACAGCACCACAAATATTGAATAGTAAATGATGACTTTCTTGGCATTGATATTTTTACCGAAAAAGTGGAATAAAACACCAAGGATAAGGGCGAAGAGAGTGTACTTCATTCCACCAAAAGAGAAGGATACCAGTTGGGAGAATATTAGCAGCGAAGAGAGCCAGATCCTTCGCTGCTTCAGCGTTATAAGGAGCAGTATCGGAGTGATGCGAGCTGCAAAGGGTAGGTAGTAATTAAAGAAATTTGGCATTCTGGAGGAGCTCCACTCTCGTCTCATATCGTAAACCTCACCCAACTGGAGATTAATCCTTAGTCCGTTGTAGTAGAGGGTGATTAGAATAACAGATAGTGGTATTACGATAGAAAAAAAAGGGACTGCACTCTTACTATTTCTTCTGGTATTTGGGGTGGGTTTTGAGGTAAAGTTTGGAAACAGCTCATTGGTTACGACGAAAAAAAGGTAGGAAAGAAAATGGTAAATATAGTATGAGTTGCTCCAGTTCCCATATACGTACATTATGGCGCCTGGCAAGAAGTAACAGAGCGTTAGAACGATTATAAAGTAGTCTGAGAGGGTGGCTCGCTTTTGCTGGCGATACAGAAAGATGGATATTAGGACTAAGTAGGGCAACACTACTAGGCTTGATGATGTCCCGATATAATTCATCTTGAACTGGTACATACTGGCATATAAGGGCCCAATAACTTCGTATATAGGGTGTAGCATACCGAATATGCCGATCACAATAACAGCAATCCATCCCCAGCTGAGACTATCCTTAGTTTTTTGCGCCTCTGCTCGTCTATTGTTGACGGATAGAATATACCGCTTGCCAGTATGACCATTCATTTTCTTGTTCTTTCTCCTAACTTTAGCAATGTACGAACACTCAATGGGTCAATCCACTTAGTCCACAGAAGGAGCCCTCCAAAGAGTAATGTTGGAAGTGTTAAGCCTACGAATAACTCCGCCCATATGCTCAAATCTTTTACGAGCATTAAAGACTTTTCCAGGCACAAAATTACTACACTTTGAAGAAGAAGGACAGGTATTACGTCGGACAATTGCTCTTTGATAGTTATATCTGTTAGTTTGCTTACATAGTAGATGTTGAAAAGGTAACATAACAGATTGAGTCCAACCAACCCCAATAAGGTCTCCCAAAGCCCAATACCACTTAGTATTACGAGCATCCCTATACCTACTCCCCGCTCCATGGAGAGAAGTGTAAAGTAGCTCCTAGCATTGCCAATTGCTCGTATGAGTAGTGTCGGAATGGAGGACAATACGAGGAGTAATCCTACTGGCGCCAAGACTCGAAGCATTGGCACCGATGGCAACCATTTATCAGTAAATAGAATTAGGATAACAGGCTCTGCGATGATGTAAAGTATGCCGAATGCCCAGACGGATAGTGTGGCAATGAGGCGCGTGTTCCTACGATAGTGAGTGCGTAGGCTTGAGCGATCTGACTGAGAACGCGAAAAGCTGGGGAAAAGTACTTGGTAACTTATGTCTTGAACTGCCTGAGAGGGAACCATCTGCAATTTGTTTGCCTGCGTATAGTAACCCAGAGTAACTGCACTAAACCGTTTACCTAGAATCATTGCCAATCCGTGTACATAGGCTTGATCGATGAGTGAGGCGAGGTAAATATAGCCGCTGTAAGGGACCAGTTTTTTGAACGAGTTTTTAGAGATTCCTATTGAAGGATAGGAGCTCGTTGTTAGCCACAACCCAATGGTTTGGAAGAAATACATTGCAAGAGTGGCCAACACTAAGCTCCACACTCCACCATTATTTTTTGCGATAACAATCCCCGCTGAATAGCCCAAAATACTTGAAGCAATCGTTATGAGACACAATCGACGAAGGTGAGAGGCACGCAGGGCAAGATTATACTGTACAATGAAAAAAGAGCAAATAATCAGCTGAAGTCCCAAAACCCTCAGAACATCTCTAAGAATAGGCTCGTCATAGAATTTGGCAATGGCAGGAGCGAAGAAATAAAAAAGACAATACACAATGAGGGAAAGGAGTAAGTTAACTGTAAAAACAGTGTTTGTGTCTTCCCGCTCAAGATCCTCTGTTTGGATAATTGACTGACCAAACCCAGCAATCACCGTTGTATACCCAAGAGATATGAAAATCTGAAGCATACCGATGATCCCGAACTCCCGAGGAGATAGAAACCACCGAGCCATCACAAGATTAAAGAGAAAGGCCAAGACTATTCCACCGACCTTATCTAATGAAGCCCAAAGATAATCGTTTTTAGTGCTCAAGTGTCTTTCTTGGATAAGTAGGTATACGTAAGATTCAGATTGAGCGGTAAAGACTCAGGTCAATGGACTGTCCAAGCAACCTGTCGGCATACTCTGTTTTTCTATCAAAACCGCCACCCTCTGAGAAGGTTAATTCACTAAAATAAATATTGCCGTTGACGTGAAATAAATCTACCCTTACGTAGGGAAATGGGGCAGATATGGTTTCGGCAAGATTCATCATTTTGATCACGTCCTCCTTGTTAAATTCTACGGGTGGGTAGCTGACACTCATAAAGTGACCATGACTTGGCTCGTATGGTATAGGCTCTAAATCTCTCCCAAATCCGTACAGTCTGCATTCTGATGCCTGTCTGTCCGAAACAGTGAACCCCATAATGCATTTACCACTAGCACAGTGGAATTTGTAGTCAACCGGGGCGATGTCTGATGTTGCAATGTTCTCTTCAACAATGATTTTCTTCGGGATTTTAGCATACTGCATTTCTCCGCTGACAAGCTCTGATTTGACATCCATCCATTTTTTTAATTCAGACATCGTTGAAGTAATGTCAAGCTGAGTCTTGTCATTCACAATAATGTTCATTCCATTTCCAAAGTTCATCTTAAGGACAAACCTATTTGGCAACACACCCCATTTTATTTCATCTGGATGATTATAATGAGAAATTAAAGGTATAAGAAAACGATCAAAACCTTTTGAGGATAAATACTCTCTAACAGCATATTTATCTGCACAAAGCGTGTATGTTGGGTCATTTTTGAATGCAGTACACTTTAAGTACTGTATCTTTTCGTTGAATAGTGTAGGATTATTCCATCTGGGAAATCGGTGATATTGCCTGAAATAGAAGAGTGAGTTTGCAATCTTTCCGCCCAGTAATCTGTAGGCCATACATCTTATTGCATTTCTATTCATCGCCATTGTCGAACTTGAAGATGACTCAATACGTTGTCTATGATAATATAAGCCTAAGCGTGTTCTCGAAAATTTCTTTGGTTTTACCTGTGGGGTCTAGCAGGTTGTTTAGCTCTACTATATCTGCGGACTTCACTAGTCCCGTATTCATAAGCTGCTTAACTATTTCATATCCTATTTTAGGGGATATCCCATCTTTCTCGGGTACGCCTGTCCCTGGTGCAAATATAGGATCGATGACATCTATGTCAAAGCTTAGGTGAATATGGTCGATCCCCTTGTTAATAATATCACTAACAATCGAGTCTACAATGTTAGAAGGGGTGGAGAAGTTAAGATCATAGGATGAACGGATGAATATATTATGTTCTTGAGCAACCTGAACCTCTCCAGGATCTAGAGCTCTGGCGCCTAGATAATAGATATTCTGTGTCCGAAGGATAGGGAATTTACCCCAATAGTGAGCCAATTCCTTTTGTCCCAGTCCCATTAAGTAGGACATATGCATACCATGCATATTACCAGATGCAGAGGTCAGTTCTGTATTAAAGTCTCCGTGAGCGTCTATATACACTACAGCATAATTGTCGGCTCCCTTTTCAAGAGCAATAGCAGCAATGCTACCGAATGCTGAGACGTGATCACCACCGATGCATACGGGTATATGACCTTGTTGGAGAGACTGTCTAACAGAGTGACAGAGATCTTCAGAGGCATCTAGTATAGGGTCTAAATATTTAATCCTCTTGTGATAAGAATATTTTTCTCTAGAAATTGCCTCACAAGAAATGGATGGTATGTCTCCAAGGTCATTAACGATGTTGTCCCTTGAGGTATAGCAGTTTTCTCTCCGTAGAATAGCTGGTGTGAGTTCATTACCCACTTTGTCACATCCCAAATTGATGGGAAATCCTATGATATCATATGTATTCATTATCAAATAATCGTCACTCTAAGTTCCAAAAAATATCATCGCAAAATGTGGTAACTATTTTTCTACTTCTCTCCTTGCTACGGGAAAAAGGTGCTGACAAACTCATCGGTCGGTCTCTCTTTGTAGAGAGGCTGCTTTTTCCCTGAATTGTAGTCGTTGACACTCGGACTGCTCCCTCTTTCTCCAAGAGATCGCCAAGACTCATCCTATTGCCTCACAGAGCCGATCAGCAGATCAGAGAGAGACTTGTCGGAGAGGGCTGGGAAGGTCATGGAATCGGCAAGGAGGCTTACTGGAGATCCTCAAAAGAGCAGTTAGTTAGAGCTTGGCGTCACACTCCTCACTCTTCAGGAAGCCCTTGACATCATAGACCACTCCCTTGTCGGTTGTCAGGTCACGAACGGAGAGCTTCTCGAAGTCTTTGTGGGCAACAGCAAGGATGACCGCATCATACTTCTCTGAGGGAAGCTGATTGGTCACTTCCACGCCATACTCCCGCCGGACAATCTCGGGACTGGCCCACGGGTCGTAGATGGTGACGTTGGTGTTGTAAGACTTAAGAGTCTTCACGATGTCGATCACCTTGGTATTGCGCACATCGGGGCAATTCTCCTTGAAGGTAAAGCCGAGGAGGAGGATCTTGGCATTAAGCACTTGTATGCCCCGCTTAAGCATCAGCTTGACCACCTGATCCGCCACATACTCGCCCATGCCATCGTTCATACGCCTACCGGCAAGGATGATCTCGGGATTGTACCCGTACCTCATGGCACACTGAGCGAGGTAGTAAGGATCTACGCCGATGCAGTGACCACCTACGAGACCGGGACGGAAGGGGAGGAAGTTCCACTTCGTCTGCGCTGCCTCCAGCACATCATGAGTATCGATGCCCATGCGATTGAAGATCTTGGCCAGCTCATTCACAAAGGCAATATTGATATCCCTCTGAGAGTTCTCAATCACCTTGGCCGCCTCAGCCACCTTGATAGAGGGTGCGAGGTGGGTGCCGGCTGTGATGACGGAGCTGTAGACGGCATTGACATACTCGCCCACCTCGGGCGTGGAGCCGGAGGTGACCTTCTTGATATGCTCCACGGTATGCTGCTTATCGCCGGGATTGATGCGCTCAGGGCTGTAGCCACCGAAGAAGTCCTCATTGAACTTTAGTCCGGAGACACGCTCCACGACAGGGATGCAGCTCTCCTCCGTCACGCCCGGGTAGACGGTACTCTCATAGACGACTACATCGCCCTTGCTGATGACCTTACCTACCACCTCGCTGGCAGAGATGAGCGGAGAGAGGTCGGGGTTGTGATTCTCGTCCACGGGTGTGGGGACAGCCACGACATAGAAGTTGCACTCTCTGATCTCATCGAGATCCGAGGTGCAGATGAAGCCATTCTTGATGGCGGTCTGCAGAAGCTCATCCGACACCTCGAGGGTGGCGTCGTGACCCGCCATCAGAGCCTTTACCCGAGCGGGGTTGTAGTCGTATCCGATGGTCTGGTACTTCGTGCTGAAGAGTCGTGCAAGTGGAAGCCCCACGTACCCGAGTCCGATGACAGCAATCTTTGTGTCCTTGATACTATTCATATGCTATAGGCGAAATCTCCTTTGACAGTAGTTAGTTATTATAGTATGGTGCCAAGCTTATTTAGCACACTTTTATTCCATAAGGTTTTATTGAGGACGTAATATCCGTCTATAAACGTTTGTTTCCATACCGAGGAGTATTTACTCTTCTGCAAGTTAACAGGGAAGCGAAAAGATGTCGTTTCAAGAAAATGCTGGATAGTAGCTCCATTAGACCAATCCGTGAGGAAAACATAGATATTCTTCTTCCTCGGAGCCTTACTACACCAGTAATAAAGGAAGGAATCCCTATACTTATAGACTATATCAAATCTGATCTTACTAAGTCTGTTTTTAGGGTCATTGCAAGGATTTTTCTCAAACCACTCTTTGTTCTCTTCGTAGTTTTTGATCTCAACGAAGATTCGATGGTTTGGCAGTTCTGCAACTACATCAACAGCTTTCATCGCTGGGGCTGAAAGGAATTTCGGATCGTCCAGCTGAATGATTGATGTCGCAGTGGGAAAGTCAAAGGTATATCCTTCGAGCGTCTTTTTCATAGGTTTAGCTCCTCTTCTATCTGCTTCAGGAGCAGTGCTTCGTAGGCATCCTGGATGGGGTTAGCAACGATATCCTCCAGACGATCGTAGGAGGAGTATTCCACACCTCCGGTATCACCCTTCTTGAAGAGGTGGTACTTGGTGGGCGACTTATCCTCCCAAAGTCTGACCTGGGATGTGAGCATACTATTATGAGTTGTGACAAAAACCTGCACGCCGAGGTCAACCAACCTATACAGTATCTTCACCACCGGTTCCATCATCTTGGGATTAAGATTTGCCTCCGGCTCGTCCCAAAAGAGGACAGACCCTTTGGTGAGCATTTCGTTCTGGACTAAGCAGAAGAGGAGACCGAGCTTGCGATAGCCCTCAGAGAGCAGGGTGAATTCCAGATTGCCGGAGCCGTCTGTAGCTCTGAGGTAAAACTCCTCTCCCTCCGTAGCCACCGTACCACTCATCTCTGACTCGATGAGCTCAAGCAGCTCCTTCTGGATGCTATTACGACGACCACGAGCGGCCGGATAGAGGGCCTTACTAATGATATCTGCATATACGCCCTCGAAGTGAATGGCGTGACCATTGTAGAGAGACTGAAAGCCGGGAGCATTCGCCAGCATATCCTTTACCGGGATATAGACAGCCTGCCCGGTGGAGTCGGACTTCCAGTCCGTCGAGGTCATTGTGACGCCATCTATGGATGTGAGCCTCACTGAAAGGCTTCTGTCAACCCCTTCATCGGTGCGAAATACCTCAAAACTCCCGCTCTTGCGTCCTCTGGCACGTCGCACCAGTCTACCGATGCTGTCAGGAAGAAAGTTCTCCTCAAGCTTCTGACGAATAGATTTCGTCTCCTTGCCACCTGCGACCTCATAAGCTGAGTACAGGAACTTCATCAGATGGGTCTTTCCGGTGCCATTTTCTCCTATCAAGACGTTTAGTCCCGACGAGAAATCCGCCTTGAGTTCATCAAAAGCGGTGACATTGTGGACTTCGACGCGAGTGAGCATAGTGAGGATCTTCTTCTTGAGAAAAGGGTTATAGGTTTTCCCAGTACCACCTGCAGCACTCCTCCAGTCCCTGACGCATAGAGTACTTGGGATCGTAGCCGAGGAGGCGCTTCGCCTTATCTATGCAGGCAAGGGAGTGAGGAATGTCTCCGACTCTATTAGGTCCATGAATCGCATCGATGGACTTGATCTCCGGATCCATCTTTGAGAGATTCTCCTTCAGGTAAGAGACCAGCTGATTGAGAGTCGTGCGCTCGCCGTAGGCGGTATTATAGATCTGATTAACCGCCTCCGGATTGGTCGTGGTAAGCGCACGCATATTCATCTGGATGACATTGTCGACATAGGTAAAGTCACGACTGTACTCGCCATCGCCATTGATGACAGGCTGCTCATGCGCCATCAGCTTCTTGACAAAGAGCGGGATCACCGCAGCGTATGCCCCATGGGGGTCCTGGCGACGGCCAAAGACATTGAAATACCGGAGACCGACGAACTCAATACCATAGGTCCGCGCAAAGACATCAGCATAGAGCTCATCTACATACTTGGTAATGGCATAAGGGGAGAGAGGGCGACCGATCACCTCCTCCACCTTAGGCAGAGACTCACTATCCCCATAGGTAGAGGAGCTGGCGGCAAAGACAAAGCGCTTAATACCGGCATCTCGAGCGGCGACAAGTATATTGAGGAACCCTCCGATATTGGTATCATTGGTGGTGATCGGATCCTTGATGGACCGAGGGACCGACCCTAAGGCCGCCTCGTGAAGGACATACTCCATACCATCGACCGCCTTGCGGCAATCCTCAAGACTCCGTATGTCACCAACCACGAGGGAAAAGGAGTCAGGGAACTTCTCAAGCAGGGGGATAATGTTCTCCGGCTTACCCGTGCAAAAGTTGTCCATACAGCGAACTATATGCCCCTCTCCTAGGAGATACTCGCACAGATTAGATCCGATAAACCCTGCTCCCCCGGTAACTAATACTTTCATAACCACCTATTGTCTAATAAGACGAAAGACCTCACAACCCTGCTTTGACCACACGAAGAACCGACCAATCCGGAATCCTGATCAGCGCTAAAGAGTGCATTGTCCTGACTTTGTAAGTCCCTCACGTGTGTCACGGGTTGATGTCCTTTTTTTGATGCCCCAAAGGTACCATTAATAATTGACCTTCATATACCGACCGATCGGACCGGCGGGGAGGGCTCCCCTCAATTTAGCTGCAGTGTACCCCGTCCGATGAGAGGTTTTCCTAATACCGATATTAGTTTTCTCTAATACCGA
>NZ_KV793730.1:28346-39965 GCF_001808555.1 Porphyromonas sp. HMSC065F10 | reverse complement strand
CCGATATTAGTTTTCTCTAATACCGATATTAGTGTTGTCTAATACCGATATTAGTGTTGTCTAATATCGGTATTAGAAATTTGCTTGAAAGGGGGGCTTTTCGACCCGCAAGGGGTCAAGGGGGTTAGGTGGGGCGCTGCTCATCGGTCACCGCTTCGCGGATGACCGATGCCTATAGAGATTGCACCCCTCCCGGGGTGCTATCCCCCGCCCGGGGTGCCTCCCTGCCTGCCGATCCCAGAGGGATCACCCCGCCCTCCGTAACAGCAATGTCACACGAGCGTAACGGCAAGGTATAACCGCCTCGGTACCTTTGCCGCACAGAGACAGATACTCATACATTATATATTGTGGCAAAGCAATTTCTGATCTACTCCTTGCTGGGTCTGGTGCTCGTTCCGTGGCTGAGTGGCTGCGCCGGCTCGAAGACCCTGAGTGGCGCCGGGGCGACTTTCCCTGCCCCCTTCTACATCGAGGTGGCGAAGCAGTATGGCGATGCGGAGGGCATCCACGTGAGCTACGGCGGTGTCGGCAGTGGCGCTGGTCAGCGCAATCTGGCCGAGACGACGGTGGACTTTGGCGGGACGGACGAGTTCCTCTCCGATGAGAAGATCGCCAAGGCTATGCCTATGCCGATCATCCATATCCCCACCTGCATCGGTGGCATCGTCATCGCCTACAACCTCGAGGGCATCGAGGAGCTTCGACTCACGCCCGAGGTGATCTCGGGGATCTACACCGGGCGGATCACGGAGTGGAATGACCCGGCGATCCGAGAGCTCAATCCCGACATCACCCTGCCCGACCAAAGGGTGATCCCGATCTACCGCACGGACGGCAGCGGTACCACCTTCGTCTTCTCGAGCTACATGAGCAAGGTCGACTCGGTGTGGCGCGAGGAGCTTGGTGCTGCCAAGACGCTGGATATCAAGGTGGGCAATGCCGCCAAGGGCAATCCCGGCGTCGCCGGCGTGATCTCCTCCACCCCCGGTGCGATAGGCTACATCGGCTCGGAGTACTCCATGGCTCTCGGCATCCCCGCCGCAGCAATTCGCAACCGCTCGGGGCACTTCATCGCCCCCACGATGGAGAGCATCTCCCTCTCCGCCAACCTCAGCGACTTCCCCGATGACACGCGGGTGATGATCGCCGACAGTCCCGACCCTGACGCCTACCCCATCAGCACGATGACCTGGCTCATCGTCTACAAGGAGCAGAGCTACGGTCACAGGAGCCTCGAGAGTGCCCGGCTGCTGCAGGACTTCCTCTACTACATCGTCGGCGAGGAGACCCACGAGGCGGCGCGCAAGACTCACTACGCCTCCCTCCCGCCCCTTGCCCTTGAGAAGGCGAGAGCCGTCATCGCCTCCATGACCTACCAGGGTAAGCCCCTGAGCGAACCATGAAAAAAGATCGTTTCTTCAACGCCCTGCTGACGATCGTCGGCATCGGCTTCATCATCCTGACTGCCGCGATCATCTACACGCTCGCCTCGATGAGCGGTCCCGCAGTGAGCCACTTCGGCTTCCTCGACTTCCTCTCCGGTAGCGAGTGGAGCGACAAGACACAGAGCTACGGCGCCTGGCCCTTCATCGTCGGCACGCTGGAGACCTCGCTCCTGGCACTGCTCCTCTGCATCCCCTTCTCCCTTGCCGTGGCGCTCTTCTCCGGCGAGTACTTTAGGGGAAAGAAGATCGCCGCCGTCGTCAGCTCCGTCGTGGACATGCTGGCGGGGATCCCCTCGATCGTCTACGGTCTCTGGGGCTTCTACACCATCCGCCACCTGATGATCGTCTGGGGGTGGAGCGAGCAGGGCTTCGGCGTCATCCTCGCCTCGATCGTCCTCGCAATCATGATCATCCCCTACGCCTCGTCGCTCTCGACCGAATTCATCTCCATGGTGCCGGGAGAGCTGAAGGAGGCCGCCTATGGCCTCGGGGCGACCCGCTTCGAGGTGATCAAGAGCGTCTCTCTCCCCGGTGCTGCGTCGGGCATCTTTGCCGCCTACACCCTCGCCTTTGGCCGTGCCCTCGGAGAGACGATGGCGGTGACGATGCTGATCGGGAATACGAGCAACATCCCCTTCACCCTGAGTGAGAGCGGTGATCTGATCGAGACCGGCAATACGATGGCATCGGTGATTGCCAACCAATTTGGCGAAGCGACGGGGCTGAAGCTCAGCGCCCTCTTCGCCATCGGTCTGATCCTCTTCCTCATCACGGCGCTGATCAACTGTGCCGCCAAGATCATCATCTCCAGACTTAAGCCATGAGCAGCAGCCACAACTCCCTCGAGACCTACGCCCTGAGGCCGACACACCAGCAGCGCCGCCGGGCGGTCAGCCGGGTCGCCTTTGTCCTCGTCTGCCTCCTCAGCATCGCCACAGCGATCCCGCTCCTGGCAATCCTGATCGAACTGATCGCCAAGGGCTGGCATCAGCTCAATCTCGACTTCTTCACCAGCGTCGTCCCCTCCTCAATCGAGGCGATGCTGGCCAAGCAGAGCGGTCAGCCGATCCCCGGGGGTATCCTCAATGGCATCGTCGGCACCCTCATCATGGTGGGTCTTGCCTCGCTCATCTCGATCCCCTTCGGACTCCTCGGCGGCATCTACCTCCACCTCCATAGGGGGAAAAAGATGGCGACCCTCGTCCGCACGCTTGCTGACATCCTCCAGGGCGTGCCGTCGATCATCTGCGGCATCCTCGTCTACATGTGGGTGGTGCGCGCCATGCACAGCTACAGTGCCGTCGCCGGAGCGGTCGCCCTCGCACTGATGATGATCCCGATGATCACCCGTAGCACTGAGGAGGCGCTCAATATGCTGCCCGGCTCCCTCCTCGAGTCGGGGCTCGCCCTCGGCAGCTCCTACACCTCCGTCATGCTCCACGTGCTGCTCCCCTCCGCCATCGGAGCGATCATCACCGGGATCCTCCTCTCCATCTCCCGCGTGATGGGGGAGACGGCACCGCTGATGGTCACCGCCCTCGGCGCCACGTATGTCAATCTCGACGTCACCAGCCCCACTTCCGCCGTCAGCCTCCTGATCTGGGAGTTTTACAACGACCCCAATCTCGTTGACCTGATCTGGTCTACCGCCCTTTTCCTCCTGATCCTCATCCTGGCTCTCAACCTGACCGCCAAGACGATTGCGGCAAAGCGGGGCGTCAAGAGATAATCGAAATAATCTTAGATTTGTATGTCCACTACCACCAATAGCTCCACGAAGGTCATGAGACAGCCCGGGAGTCAGATCCCCATAGCCGACAAGATCCTCTCGACCCACCGGCCGAGCCAAGAGGAGGACCTCACCCCGATCATCGAGGTGCGCGACCTCTCAGTCTCGTACACGCCGGAGAAGCGGGCGATCAAGAGCATCAATTGCTCCTTCTATGAGCATCTCGTCACCGCCGTTATGGGGCCGAGCGGTTGCGGTAAGAGTACCCTCCTGAGGGCGATCAATCGCATGCACGACCTCTACCCCGAGATCCGTACCGAGGGTCAAATCCTCCTCCACGACCACGACCTGATGCAGATGAGCCCCATGGAGGCGAGGCGAATGGTGGGGATGGTCTTCCAGCGGCCCAACCCCTTCCCCACCATGTCCATCGCGGAGAATGTCCTCGCCGGGTATAAGCTCAATGGCATCCACCTCTCCAAGGATGAGCGTGAGGAGGTGGTGCAGACCTCCCTCGAGAGCGTCGGCCTCTGGGAGGAGGTGAAGGATGTGACCCACCAGAGAGGCTCCTTCCTCTCCGGAGGACAGCAGCAGCGACTCTGCATCGCACGCGCCCTCGCCCTCCGGCCCGAGGTGCTGCTGATGGACGAGCCCACCTCCGCCCTCGACCCCATATCCACCAATACCATCGAGGAGCTGATCCTTGAGCTGAAGGAGCACTACAGCATCATCATCGTGACACACAATATGGGTCAGGCGGCTCGCATCTCCGACAAGTCTGCCTTTATGTACCTCGGTGAGCTGATCGAGTACGACGACACGCAGAAGATGTTCACCACCCCGAGTGACAAGCGCACGGAGGACTACCTCACCGGAGTATTTAGCTAAGCACCACACACACCATGAGTACCAGTATCATCAAGGACCGAAAGCTCGAGATCGTCCACAGCCAGTACGAGCTTATCTCCAAGGTCACCCTCCTCCAGCTGGCTATCCTGCGGAAGCTCTTTGCCGGTCCCTTTGACGAGGAGCTCTTCGAGGAGGCGGACACCAATGAGCACGTCATCGACCGACTCGAGATCCGCATCCGTGAGGAGGTGGCGTACACCATCTATATGTTTGCCCCCAAGGCGGAGGACCTCCGGCGCATCATCGCCTACCCCGACCTCACCACTAATCTGGAGCGCGTCGGTGATATGGTGATGAATGGCGTCTATATCGCCCGCGACCTCGACTTCACCTCCGACTTTATGCACGAGTACTCCCGGCGGCTGCTGCAGATGCTCGACGACACGACCGAGATGATCCGGTCGGCAATCATCTCCTTCTCCACCATGGACACCGAGGTGGCGCATCAGGTGATCGATGCGGACGACAATATCGACCGCCAGCAGCGCGAGATCATCCAGCTGATCACCACCGAGGGTGCCGACAGGGTGCACAGCGAGGCCGAGATCCGGGCCCTACTGCAGATCCACACCGTGGCGCATAACCTCGAGCGCATCGGGGACTCCGCCACCAACCTCGCCGAGTCGACCATCTACCTGGTCGAGGGGACAGACGTACGACACGAGTTTGAGGAGTGACATGAAGAGAGACGACACGCCCCGCTCCCTCTCGGAGACCGACAGCCCGGCACGGATCCTCATCGTCGATGACGAGGACGACATCTGCGAGATCGTCGCCTTTCACCTCGAGCGGATAGGCCTCCGGACCACCTCCGCCTCGAGTGCAGAGGAAGCGCTGCGGCTGATGCAGGCAGAGGAGGACCCACACTACTTTAGCCTCATCGTCCTCGACGTGATGATGGAGGGGATGTCAGGCTTTGAGATGGCGGAGGAGCTCCGCAGCGAGGGGTGCGAGATCCCCATCATCTTCCTCACCGCCAAGAGCGCTGAGGATGATCTGCTCCACGGCTTCACCGTCGGCGGAGACGACTACCTCACCAAGCCCTTCTCCGTCAAGGAGCTGGTCGCCCGTGTCAAGAGCGTCCTCCACCGCACCGCTGCTGCCGAGCATGAGCCGGTAGAGAGCGACCGGATCGTGGTGGGACCGCTCATCATCGATGAGATCGCTATGACCGTCTCCGACGGCAGTCACCCCTTTGACGTCACCAAGACGGAGTACGACCTCCTCAGGATGCTCGCCACCGCTCCCGGCCGGACCTTCACCCGACAGGAGATCCTCGACCGCGTCTGGAGCCGCGAGAGCTTAGTCCTCGACCGCACGGTGGACGTGCACATCGCCCGCCTCCGGAAGAAGCTCGGCAAGTACGGCACGATGCTCTACAACAGGGTCGGCTTTGGCTACGGTCTCCGACCGATGACCTTAGATGAGATTGACGCTGAGCTTGAGGGCGCCGACGAGGATGGCGAGGAGGCCGAGCAGCCCTCCAAGCGATAGCGAGAGACACCATGAGCGGCTCCACACCCCACCCTACAAAGAGGAGCTTCGGGCTCCACTTTGCCCTCACCCTCCTCTGCCTCGCCTTCACCCTCCTCTGCTGGAGCAAGTATAGGGATGCCTCCTTTGCGGAGGAGCAGCACCTCAGGGAGAGCAGCAACACTCTCGCCACCTACGCTGACCTCATAGCGCAGAGCCACCACACCCTTCCCCTCGAGGACCTCTTCGCCCTACTCCCCGATGGGATAGAGGCTGAGCTGGTCAACCCCTCCCTCCGCATCACCGCCGCCACCGACACCACACGGGTGGGGAGACAGCTCACCCTCACGGAGGACCCCGAGCTGAGGCTCGCCTACTACAACCACAGCGGTGACCACCTCAGCCCCGCAGAGGAGAGCGACACCGCGGACGGGCAACTCCACTACGCCCTCTACTGCGATGGGCACTACATCCATCTGACCCGACCCTACCGGGAGCAGTCGGCGACTGATCGCAAGACGCTCTGGCTCGCCTGCCTCCTTCCCTCTCTCCTGATCCTCCTCGGTATGCTGGTAGGCACCTTCCTCAGCCTCCGAGCCACAGACCGCTCCGTCAGCGGGCTGAGACGACTCACCGCCGCTCTGCGCCGTGGGGAGCATATGGAGGGGCCACTCTTTGCCGACGATGACATCGGTGCCCTCGGCGAGGAGCTTCGCCGGCTCTTCAGCGAGAGCGAGGCGACAGTGGAGCGGACGGAGGAGATGCGACAGCACCTGATCGCCCTCTTTGACCTCTCCAAGATCGGCATTGCCCTCTTTGACAGCAGCGGTACGACCCTCTTTGCCAATACCCACTTCATCCAATTTGCCAGCATGATCTCCTCCCGGGCGCTTCCGCTCGAGAGCCTGTCCGAACTGCTCACGGAGGAGAGCATGCAGCCGATCGGCGACTTCATCACCTCCTCTCCCAGTGGCGAGGAGCGGAGCCGCAGGGCGATGATCCCCTCGGGGAGCCACATCTTTGAGGTAAAGGCTTTCCGCTCAGCTTCGGAGACCTTTGACCTCACGATCGAGGACGTCACCGTATCGGTCCAGACGGCGCAGCTCAAGCGCGAGATGACCAGCAATATCACCCACGAGATACGCACCCCGCTCACCTCCATACGAGGCTACTTAGAGACACTGCGCTACAGCGACCTCTCGCCGGAGCAGCAGGCCGCCTTTACCGACAAGGCCTACAGGCAGGCGGAGCGGCTCAGTGCGATGATGGACGACATCCGCCTCATCAGCCAGATGGACGAGCGGGAGGCGGAGGAGTACCGGATGGAGGAGCTCGATCTCGGGCTCGTCGTCGAGGAGGCGCGCATCGCCTTCGCCGACCGCATAGAGCAGAGTGGAGACCGCTTCGTCAATGAGATCCCTGACGGGCTCACCATCCACGCCAATAACTCCCTCATCCACTCCGTCTTCCAAAACCTCATCGAGAACTCCCTCCGCTACGCCGGCGATGGAGTGACGCTCTGCTTCTCCTGCTACCACCGGGACGACGAGTATGTCTACCTCTCCTACTACGACACCGGGCGAGGGGTACCGGAGGAGAAGTTGGGGCGTATCTTCGAGCGCTTCTACCGCATTGACTCCGGCCGCACGCGCGACCGCGGTGGCTCCGGACTGGGGCTCAGCATCGTGCGAAATGCGATTCGCCTCCATGGCGGACAGATACAGGCGCGGAGGCACAGTCCCGAGGGTGGGCTGGAGTTCCTCTTCACGCTCCACAAGTGACACCGGGTATCGGAGACTATGGAGAGGGCACCCCGGCAGGAGGGGCGCATTACCACCTGTCGCACTTTCCCAAAGCAGACACCTTTCACACCCCGATAGGGTGGTCAAGCATGGGGAAAGACCTTTGCAAAATGGTCTTTCGCCGAAAAAGCACCGCTTTTTCGGCAGGGAGTTTGCAGAATACCCCAGATGCAAGGGACTGAGAGTGAGGGCGAAGGGAGTGTGCTTACGCACATGACCAAGCCCGAATCTCGAATGTGACGCTGCAGATGGGGTATTATGCAAAGGTCTCGGGGAAGACTTTAGGATGTCAAAGGAAATCAGTACCTTTGCAGACGAAATACTCCGCATCGGGTCGTGTAAGCAGGGGTCTATAAGCTCCTCACCCGCCGGGTATCACTCTAAGAACTAAAGCAATATGTACGGAATCGTAGAGATTCAGGGACAGCAATTTAAGGTCGAGGAGGGCAGCAAGCTCTTCGTCTACCACATGAAGGATGTCAAGGAGGGCGACACGGTAGACTTTGACCGTGTAATGCTGCTGGACAAGGAGGGCAACGTCACCGTAGGCGTGCCCACCATCGAGGGCGCCAAGGTGACCTGCGAGGTGGTAGAGCCCCTCGTCAAGGGCGACAAGGTGCTGGTCTTCCACAAGAAGCGTCGCAAGCGCTACCGCAAGCTCAATGGCCACCGTCAGCAGTACACTCAGCTGCAGGTCAAGTCTATCGTAGGCTGATCTGAGACAGTCAGTTATTTACTCACTCTTTAGACTATTTCGAATACAAGATATGGCACACAAAAAAGGTGTAGGTAGTACCAAGAACGGTCGCGAATCGGAGAGCAAGCGTCTCGGCGTCAAGAAGTTTGGCGGCGAGGTCGTCAAGGCAGGCAACATCATTGTCCGCCAGCGTGGCACGCGTCACTATCCCGGTGAGCACGTAGGTATGGGCAAGGATCATACCCTTTATGCGCTTACCGATGGTGTCGTAGCCTTCCGCACCACGACGGGTGACAAGTCGATCGTCTCCGTAGAGACGAAGGACATCGTCGCCAACTAACTACTACTCGGCTTCACTCTGCAAGACGATACCCTACTGACATAGGTCTCGAGCGGATAAGACTAAGCCACTTAACTCACAAGCGTATGCCCGTCACCATTCTCCCCATGAGATGAGTGCTGAGCATACGCTTCTCTCTTTTTTCAGCACCTGACCTGAGGGGAAAGAGCCGATGCGTCTCGCCCCACCCGCGGATCACTACTCAGCTATGAAAAGAAACCCACTCTATCTCATCGCCGTCGCACTGATGTTTGTCAGCACCACCTCCTGCAGCGTCACGAAGCGACCGATCAGCTCGCTCTACTTTGCGGAGCAGGCCTCGGAGGCTGCAGCGACGCCCTCCCCGGAGATGGTGGCTCTCAGCGAGAGCATCTCGAGCAAGCTCGGCATGGAGCTCTCCTATCCGGAGAATGACCTGGGGCTGTATGCCTTCGTAGCGGACTGGCTACGCACGCCGTACCGCTTCGGCGGGATGTCCCGGAGGGGGACCGACTGCTCAGGCTTTGTCTACCGGCTCTACGAGACGGTCTACGAGACCAATATCGGGCGTCAGTCCTCTGCCGACCTGATGAGTCAGACGGCGCGGGTCTCCCGGGACGACCTGAAGGAGGGCGACCTGGTCTTCTTCAACATCCGCAACAGACGCGGAGGTCGCGCCTCCCATGTGGGGGTCTATCTCGAGGATGGGAAATTTGCCCACGCCACCACACGCAGCGGCGTGATCATCTCCCACCTCAGCGAGCCGTACTACCGCAGGACCTACCTCGGCGCAGGAAGGGTAAAGAAATGACGATCTCTCCCCTACCCCCCGAGGAGCCAAGGCTGGTCCTCCTCGATATGGACGGCGTCTTGGTCGACTCGATGCCGATCCACGACTACGCCTGGCGAACGGCGGCAGACAAGTATAAGCTAAAGTACGAGGAGGGGGAGTTTTTCCGTGCCGAGGGGATGAAAGGGAGGGACACCATCAGACTCCTCTACCGGAAGACGTACGATGTGGAGCCGACAGAGGACTTCATCGAGGAGGTGTACGGATACAAGACGCATCTCTTCGAGGAGAGGCAGTCCGAGCTCCTGCGCCCCATCCCCCATGTGCACGACCTGATCCTCTACCTCAAGGAGGTGCGAGGGATCGACCTCGCAGTGGTCACAGGCAGTACGACAGCCAATGCCCTCTCGCGGACAGGGACCTTCTTTGAGGGACTCTTCACCGAGGAGCAGCTGATCACGGCAGATAAGGTGGAGAGGGGGAAGCCTGACCCGGAGCCCTACCTCCGGGGGATGAGCCTCACCGGACACAGCGCCGGCGAGACGCTTGTGGTGGAGAATGCTCCGCTGGGGGTCCGATCGGCCATTGCTGCCGGAGCCTTCACGGTAGCCGTCACCACCGGTCCCATCCCGGAGGAGTTCCTCCGGTGCGAGGGTGCCAATCTCATTTTTCCCAATATGCGGGCTCTGCTCGCCTGGTGGCGCGTGACCTATGGAAAAGCTGTCTGAGAGGGAGAGCAAGCTGATCCGCTCCCTCAGGCTAAAGAAGAATAGAGACGCCTCCGGGCTCTTTGTCGCCGAGACAGTGAAGGTGGTCGAGGAGATGCTCCCCTACTTTGATGTAGAGCTGCTACTCGTCACCGCACCGACCGACCTGCCTGTCGACGAGACGAGGGTGCGCCTTGTCAGCGATCGGGAGATGAAGCGAGTGTCTCAGCTCGAGTGTCCCTCGGACTGCCTCGCCCTCCTCAGGATCCCCCCTGCCCAAGCGGTCGGTCGGCTCAAGGGGCTGGTGGTGGCACTGGACGAGGTGCAGAACCCCGGCAACATCGGCACCATCATCCGCCTCTGCGACTGGCTCGGCATCGGTACACTCCTGATGAGTCGCGGCTGCGCCGACCCCTACGGGGCTAAGGTGGTGCAGTCCACCGCCGGTGCCCTCGGTGCCCTCGCCATACACTACGACATAGACCTCGTCGCCACGCTGACCGACTACGAAGGACCGATCATCGCTGCCGACCTCGATGGCAAGCCTATCGGCCAGGCAGCGACGCCCCGGGAGGCGGTGGTGCTCTTCGGCAACGAGGGGCACGGCTTCCGTCCCGAGGTGAAGTCACTCTGCACAGAGACCATCCTGATCCCCAAGTCGCCGACAGCAGCAGGGGACTCACTCAACGTTGCGCTCAGCGCTGCCATCATCCTCTCCCACTTCTCTCAGATCATCTAAAGCTCATGAAGCCACACGCCCTACCCTTCGCCCTCCTACTTACCCTCCTCCTCTCGCTCACGGCAGCGGCACAGGAGGGGAAGCCCTCCTACGTCCGATTCAAGACGAATAAGGGGGACTTCGTCATCGAACTCTACGACGAGACACCGCTCCACAAGGAGAACTTCCTCTCCCGCGTGAGAGAGAAAGCCTACGACGGGACCACCTTCCACCGCGTGATCCGAAACTTCATGGCACAGGCCGGTGGTGGACTCAAGGGTGGCAAGGATCCCAAGGGGACCTACATCGACTCCCTCAGCCACGCCACCATTGCGGCGGAGATCCTCTACCCCAAGCTCTTCCATAAGCGGGGCGCTGTCGCGGCAGCCCGCGTGGGGAATGACATCAATCCCGACCGGCGGAGCGATGGTCTGCAATTCTACATCGTGATGGGGCAATTTTACCTCGAGGGGGAGCTGAAGCAATTTGAGAGTGAGGAGCGCCCGATGCCCGAGGAGGTGAAGAAAGCGTATATGACCGAGGGTGGTACGCCTCATCTTGACGGGGAGTACACCGTCTTTGGGCAAATCGTCTCCGGGATGCGCACCGTCGAGAAGATCTGCGCCACGAAGACGGATGAGGACGACAAGCCCCGGAAGGAAATATACATCAAGTCGGCTCGCATAGTGAGCCACCCGTGAGTCTCTCGCACCAGGTGGCTTGACCATCGGCTGAGAAGGGAGCAAAAAAAAGACTGTGCCCTCTCGGTGATGAGAAGGCACAGTCTCTAAAGTGGAGCGGAAAGCGGGGCTCGAACCCGTGGCCTTTGGCTTGGGAAGCCAATGCTCTACCAACTGAGCTATTTCCGCATATCTATCTCTCTATGGGGCAAAGTTAGCCATTTTCCCCCATTCCCCCAATAGCCAAGGAGGGCAATACAGAGGTGACGCTCTTGAGCATTAGGGTAATCATATAATCAAGGTGGCTCATCCGTCAGGCACCCGAAGGGTGCTCGCTCCATAGGCAT
>NZ_KV793730.1:10385-28246 GCF_001808555.1 Porphyromonas sp. HMSC065F10 | reverse complement strand
TACCACCTCGACCCCTTGTGGGTCGCCGAGCAGAGCCCCCTTACGCCCCCGCAAGGGTGTCGCACACCCCGGAGAGGCATGATAGTGCGACACCCTGGCGGGGTCGGGATCGTATGTGATGCCTGATCCACGGGTCTTCGGGGCTACGCCCCTCGACCACGTGGCTATGGAGCGGGCACCCGCAAGGGGTGCTTCGTTTCACACTCCTCACGATGAGATGAATAGCTTCCGTACCACTCAAATGCGTCACCCCTGAGAGAGGGGGTATCCGGACTCCTGACCTCAGCTATCTTTGCTACCTTTGTGAGTGGGTTGATCAGCAGACAACACATCAACAGTCTATATGCCGGAGGGAGAAGAGGAGGAGGATGTCACAAGCCATTAATTCTAATCAGCACGTTGCGCTATGAGTTTCTATATCAAGGACGTTGACAGATACGAGTACACAGACTTCTATACAGACAAACCGGGTGGGCGGGTCTTCTGGATCGACAAAATAGATACTATAGGTGAGTTTATGTTCTCATTCGACAAGCAGAAGATCTACCATCTGTTTCGTGACTACCCTAATGCTCTGACACCTGAAGAGAAGGCGATATTTGACAGCGAATGCCCCTTTTGGCATGAGTTTTTTGAGGGGAAGAAGTAGTTTGTTATTTAATTGTTGCCAACCCTTTTGAGCTAAAGTATCTATGCCACTTTCGGAAGCCTTCGCTATTCACAACGCCATCTATATCTGCAACCATCAGCAAGAGCCGGTCAACAACTTCTGATCACCATACTCTGAACCATGACCAAGGAAGAACTGATTGAGCAGTGCAAGTACTACAATGGGGAGAAGGAATGCCCTTACGAAGATGGCTCTAATGGAGCCCTTTGGTGGAATGGCGAAAAGTGTCTGCTTGATAGTATCTCCTGCGATGAGAATTTCTTCTACCGGCTGATAGACTTTTACAAAGAAGCCCTAGCATCTGGAGACTGTTCCGGCGCACTTGTAGATCAATCTTTTCCTATTGAGAAGAGAGTAATCCTGTTTTACTTAGACCTCTGGCATGGCAAGAACTTTCCATATGATGGCTTAGACGTAATCAATCAATACTAAAGTGTGATAGAGAACGAAGGCATCTGTGTTATTCATCTTTTTCACCCCACCATCATCACCTTACGCCTTTGTTCAGAGGCTGACAAACCGCACAGGGAGTGGTAAGTAAAAGGCGGAGAGCCGGCTAACTGCCTGCTCTCCGCCTTTGTCGGGATGACTGGATTCGAACCAGCGACCTCACGCCCCCCAGACGCGCACTCTAACCGGACTGAGCTACATCCCGTTGCTCTCCTCCTTTTGTGTGGGCAAAGGTACTATTATTTTTCCATTATACCAGCACTTGGGACCGATACATTTACTACTCGGAGCGGAGAAGCGGCTGGGGCCCGGGGAGGTGGCAGCCGGTGGCGGGGTCACAGCCATGGTCGGAGGTGAGCGTCAGGCGGTGCGGTGACCGGAGGAGCAGGGGAAGGAGCTCGCTGTCTACACGACGGAGAAAAGCCCTCTTACCCACCTCGTCTCGGCGGTGTCCCGCCTGGTCTGCTCCATTGACATGTACGATCACGCGACCGGTACGGTCGGCAGCCTCCAGCGTGAGCCGTCCGAGGAGCTCGAGATCGGTGTCGGTATCTCCTGTGAGTGCGGGGTGCGTCACGGTCTCCCAGCCGAGCATCTTCCCCAGTCCGAGCAAGACCATTTCCGCTGAAATGATGATCGAGGGCTCTCGGAGCAGCGGCAGTGGGCTACTCACCCCTTTGTCCCACACGATGAGCCGATGCCGGGGTGTCGTCAGGCGACTGAAGTAGTCACGGATGACACTGTCCCCCTCGGGCAACAGGTCGCCCTCACCGGTGACGAAGGGGCTGGGCAGCGTCAGCCTCTCACAGAGGGAGTGCCCCTCTCTTAGGCGAAAGAGCCAGTGCCCCTGCCCGAGGTAATGTGGCTCAATGTCTCTTCTGGTGACCTTGGGAAATGTGAAGTCGTCGGGACTCTCCTGCCTATCCGGCTGCCCCTGCTCGTCGATGTGGTACCAGCTGGCTCGGAGCCAGAGATCATCGGGGTCTACCCTCAGCCCGGCGCCATAAGCCTCTACAATGGGGCGAATGTGGGGCGGGACCTGCCGGAGACCGAGGATCCGAAGGGTGCAGGTGAGGGTCTCGGGACGCCCGCCCTCGGAGTAATCGACGGGAGCGAGTTGCTGCATCGAGTCCATGGCGGGATAGTCAGTGAGCCGGAAGTCTGGGTCGGTCATCCCGTCGATGATCAGCAGGATGTGGCTCATACCTTCCGGTCGATGATCCGATAGAGGAGGTCCATATCAAGCGCTTGTCGGACGCCATCGGCAAGGAGGTCGTACTGCTGCTCCTTGTACGCCTTGAGATCAAAGCGACGGAGGTCAGTCGGTATGCCGAGCCGCTCAGAGAGCCGGGCAACGAGCGCCTGCGAGATCTCGGGATGGTCAAAGAAGCTGTGGACATAGGTCCCGTAGACATTCCCTTCGCCCCTAAGTACCGGTGCTGTCTCCCGGTCGGTGCAGCGGCCGGTGTGTATCTCGTAGCCATCGTAGGCTCGACCGCTGAGGCAGGAGAGTTCGCCCTCTATCTCCCCCAGTCGCCCGGTGGAGCGGTGCTGCTCCTTCTCCCCACTAAAGAGCGTCCGGACGGGCAGCTGTCCCAGCCCCTTGATGCACTCGATCGTCTCTGTCTCTAAGTGGTCCGGGTCGAGGATCTCCTCGCCGAGCATCTGGTAGCCGGCGCATATCCCGATCGTCAGCCCTCCGGAGGCGATGTACTGCTGCAGTCGGTCGGCGAGACCGGAGGCACGGAGCCACTCGAGATCTTTCGTCGTGCAGGTGCTGCCCGGGATGATCGCCAGCGCCGGCTCGCCAAAGTCCTCCGGATCCTTGATGTACCGCACGGAGACATTGTCGTAGAGCGCCAGCGGAGAGTAGTCGGAGAAGCAGGCGATATGCGGCAAGTGCATCACGACGATGTCGATCGGCTTGCGGGGCTTGTGGGCGGTGAGCTTGTCGGAGAGACTGTCCTCATCCTCCACATCCACATCGATGTGAGGGATCACGCCCACCACCGGCACGCCGCAGAGCTCCTCGAGGGTTGCGAGCCCCGGACGGAGGAGGTCAAGGTCTCCCCTAAACTTATTGATCAAGAGCCCCTTCAGCCGCTTCTTCTCCTCGGGGCGAAAGAGTGCAGCGGTGCCGTAGAGCTGGGCAAAGATCCCGCCTCGGTCGATGTCGCCGACGAGCAGCACCGGTGCGTCCACCAGCTCGGCAAGCCCCATATTGACGATGTCCCGGCGATTGAGATTGAGCTCCACCGGGCTGCCGGCACCCTCAATCACCATAATGTCAGCCTCCGCGGCAAGGCTGTTGTACGCCCAGAGCACCTCGGGGATGAGCCGAGAGCGCTCTTTCATATACTCACCGGCGGGCAGCACTGCGACCTGACGCCCATTGACGACCACCTTACTGCTGTGGTCGGAGTTGGGCTTCAGCAGGATCGGATTCATCCGCGTATCGGGACGAATGCCGCACGCCTCCGCTTGGACCACTTGCGCACGGCTCATCTCCCCGCCGTCACCAGTGATGCAGGAGTTGAGCGCCATATTTTGGCTCTTAAAGGGGGCGACCCTGTAGCCGTCCTGGTGGAGGATACGACAGATGCCGGCAGCCACGAGGCTCTTCCCGGCATTGGACATAGTCCCCTGGATCATAAGGTTCTTAGCCATGGCACTTCAGTATGGTGTATATGGTATTGAGTAAAGCACTATTCTCCTCCTCCCTCCGGACAGCGATGCGGTACCAGCCGTCGGAGAGCCCGTGGTAATTGGCGCAGTTGCGTATCAGTATCCCCCTCCGCTCCAGCTCCCTGTCCAGACCTATCGGCCCTCGAAGGAGGAGAAAATTGACCTCCGACGGGAGCACCTCCAGCCCCATCTCCTCAAGACCCGCACAGAGTGCCGCCCGCTCCACGTAGATCATCGCCCGAGACTTGATGAGGAAGTCGCTCCGCCCCGCAGCCACCACCCCGGCACGCTGAGCCGGTACGGAGACATTCCACGGCTGCGAGAGACGGCTCATACGTGCGAGCAAGCGGCTGTCGGCAGTCATGCAGTAGCCGAGACGAAGCCCGGCGAGGCTGTGGCTCTTGGTAAAGGCGTTGAGGATCATCAGTCCCGGGTAGCGCGCCAGGTCGGTCGTCCGGCTCTCCCGCCGGTCAGCAAGGTCGATGAAGCACTCGTCGATCAGGACCGCTATCCCCCGCTCATCGCAGAGCGAGAGGATCCGGTCAAGGAGGGAGGGGCTGATGAGCCGTCCGGTAGGGTTATTGGGGTTGCAGAGGACCAGGAGGTCCGGCTGCTCCTCGTCCAGGCGACTGAGGACCGACTCCTCCCACACGAAGCCGCTCTCTCGCGTCAGCACCACCTCCCGCACCTCGCACCCTGCAGCGGTGAGGCTGCGACGGTACTCGGAGAAGGTAGGTGCCGCCTCCAGCGCCATCCTCGGTCGCAGGGCGCGGACGTAGAGGTCGATCAGGTCAGCAGCGCCATTGCCACAGAGGATGTACTCCTCAGGCAGTTGCTCCTTACGGGCAATCGCCTGCACCAGCTCACGGCAGTAGGGATCCGGATAGTGGTCCAGCTCACCCCGGCTGCCGAGAGCCGCCCCGACCACCTCGGGGAGAGGACCAAAGGGATTGGTATTGACCGAAAAATCCAGCCGGATCGGTCGTCGGTAGCGATCTCCGCCGTGGGGATAGTCTTCCTGGTAAAGCATCAGAGGACGAGGAGTGTGAGGGAGCCAAAGAGCAACATTGTGAGCAGCGCCGTAGCCACCGCCACACGACAGCTGCGGTCGATGTCCCGCGGCTCGATCGGGCGAAGCGGATCACCGATGAAGGGCTTGTGGTGAATGTGTCCGCCATAGGTGGCATCGCCTGCCAGCTGCACCCTCAGCAGTCCAGCCATCACCGACTCCGTCTGAGCAGAATTGGGGCTGGCGTGCTTGTACCTGTCGCGACGGAACACCCGCCAGCCCTGACGCCCGTCCAGCCCGAGGAGCAGACCGGCAATCAGCATTATGAGCGCAGAGAGTCGTGCGGGGAGGTAATTGAAAAAGTCATCGGCCCGGGCGGCAAAGCGTCCGAAGTAGGTGTACGGCTCATCGATGTAGCCGATCATGGAGTCCATCGTATTCACCGCCTTGTAGGCGATGCCGAGAGGTGCCCCGCCGAGGATGAGGAAGAGGAGCGGTGCCACGATGCCGTCGGAGGTATTCTCCGCCACCGTCTCCACCGCAGCCTTAGTGACCCCCTCGGCGGAGAGACTCTCTGTATCCCGCCCGACGATCATCGAGACCGCCCGGCGCGCTGCAGGGAGATCCCCGCTGAGTAGAGGCTGCTCCACCTTCTTCGTCTCCGTGACGAGGGAGCGGGTCGCCAGCACCTGCCAGCAGAGGATGCTCTCCACTACCAGCCCTGCTATGGGATGTATGGCTGTGGCGAGGAAAATCACGAGGGCGCAGAGGCTCCCGCTCACCGACACAACGATGAGCCAGAGCAGCAGCCCGGCACGGTAAGCCTCCCCCGGCGTCTGCCCGTCACGCCTCAGCCACCGCTCCAGCCGACTGATCAGCCGTCCCATACCGATGACCGGATGGGGCATCCGGCTCGGGTCACCGAGGCAGAGGTCGAGGAGAAAGCCGATGACGATGGGGAGGAGGTGGTTCATCCCGGGATCAGTAGAGGAAGTCGTTGTAGGGATAGCGGGTGACGTGGATCTCCTTAGCGCGGTCGTAGAGGAGCTCCTTCAGCTCACTCATGCCCTGACCGGTCTTGGCGGAGACAAAGGCGACGTCGCTCTCGCCCATATGCGCCATGTAGGTCTTCTCCAGATCCTCGAGGGAGAGGTTTTCCTTCGTCGCCGGGGTGAGATCGTCCGGGTCCTTCTCCACGTAGGAGTAGTCATCGATCTTATTGAAGACCAGGATGACCGGTTTCTTCTCCCCCTCCAGCAGCTCCTCGAGCGTCTTGGAGACCACTGCGATCTGGTCCTCAAAGGCAGGGTGCGAGATATCCACCACATGGAGCAAGAGGTCCGCCTCGCGCACCTCGTCGAGGGTGGACTTGAAGGACTCGATCAGCTCTGTCGGGAGCTTGCGGATGAAGCCGACGGTGTCGGAGAGGAGGAAAGGAAGATTCTTGATCACCACCTTGCGCACCGTCGTGTCGAGGGTGGCGAAGAGGCGGTTGTCGGCAAAGACCTCGCTATTGGAGAGAGAGTTCATGATCGTCGACTTGCCGACGTTGGTGTAGCCGACGAGGGCGACACGCACGAGGGCACCGCGGTTTTTCCGCTGCGTCTGCTTCTGCTTATCGATCTTCGTAAGGTCGTCCCGCAGCTTGGAGATGCGCCGCTTGATCAGCTGGCGGTCGGTCTCCAGCTGCGTCTCACCCGGTCCGCGCATATTGGTCCCGCCACCCCGCTGGCGGTCAAGGTGGGTCCACATACGGGTCAGGCGGGGCAGCATATAATTGTACTGCGCCAGCTCCACCTGCGTCTTGGCGTAGGCGGTGCGGGCATGGTCGGCAAAGATGTCGAGGATCAGACTGGTGCGGTCGCGGACCGGCACCTTGCACGCCTTCTCGATCGAATTGATCTGCACGGCGGTCAGCTCATCGTCCACGATGACGAGGTCGAGCTTCTCCCGCTCGATCAGCTCAGCGCACTCCTCGAGCTTACCGCTCCCGAGGTAGGAGCCGGCCTTGGGGGCATCGAGATTTTGCGTCATCGTCGTAGCGGCGGTGATGCCATCCGTCATAGCGAGGAAGGCGAGCTCATCTAAGTAGTCTCGCGTCTGGCGCTCTGTCTGCTCCGGTGTGGTGACCCCAACGAGCAGGGCGCGTAGCTCCTCCTTATTATCCTTAGGAGTAAGGTTCATTTCGTCTATCATTACTACAAAAGTACTAAATAAGACCGTAGGAAAAGTTTCCCCCACAGGACATTTTCTTTTACCGATACTAGTCGCGCCTAATATCGGTATTAGGCTTCACTAATACCGGTATTAGAGAAAGCTCAGACTGAAGGGGCATTTTTCCGTCACTCAAGGGAAACGCAGCCGCTGTGATGCCCAAGGAGAGAGCTATGCCTCCCTCCATACTCAGGAAAAGGCGATTGCCCCGGAGCAGTCTGGAGAGACGCTCCGGGGCAATCGTCGTAAAAGGGGTATGGAAAGCTTACTTCACAAAAGTGAGCTCGCTGATCAGGCTGTCCGCCTTGCCCCACTTGTCCATATAGTAGAGCATGGCACGGATGTCGACACAGATGCAGCGCTGGAGGTTGGGCTCAAACTCAATGTCACCGCTCATCGCCTCCCAATTGCCGTCAAAGGCGAGACCGATCAGGTGTCCCTCGCCGTCAAAGACGGGGCTGCCAGAGTTGCCACCGGTGATGTCGTTATTGGAGATGAAGTCGGTGTGGAGCGCGCCGTCCTCAGCCGCCCAGCGACCATAGGTGCTGCTGTCCTTGAGCATACTTACGATCTCGGGCTGGACGAAGTAGTCCTCCTTGCCGGTTGCATTCTTCTCCAGCATACCGACCGACGTGGTGTAGTAGTCGTACCAGCCGGCATCGTAGGGGCGGTAGCCGCCGACGGAGCCGTAGCTGAGGCGCATGGTGAAATTGGCGTCACTCGGCAGGGCACGGTCGGGCCACATCTCCATCAGTCCCTTCATAAAGACTCTGCGAGCGGCGTAGTAGTCGTAGGTGTACGGCTGCATCTCGGAGGCGATCTCATTGACCTGCTCCATGATGCTGGCGACCAGCTCCACGGCGGGATCGGTGGGGAAGGCAGCCTTCAGCGCCTCGTAGTTGCGGAGGGCATCCATCATCCGTCCCTTCTCCACCACGACAGAGTTGGCGAAGAGATAGTCCGTGTACTTCGCCACATCACCGCCAAACTTCTCGTCGATCTTGGCGAAGATGGAGGGGAGGTGCTCCGGGGCGACATTCTCCCGGATCACCCTCAGCATCGCCGGCGTAGTCGCCTTAGCGACGATGGGGTTGTAGTCCTTGTAGAGCTTGGTGCCGTCAAAGGCGCCGGGATTCTTGTCGGGCAGGGTGGCGAGGGCGCGGAGCTCAGTACCTGAGAGCGCCTCGGTGAGGATCGTCAGGTCGTGCTCCATGGGACCGATTTTCTCGAGGTTGCGCTGCAGTCGGGAGAGTACACTTCCGTACTCTGCCTCGCGACTCGGGTCGGCGGCAACCCAGCGGGCAAACTCCTCCTCTATGGCGCGCTTGTCGCTCTCGACGTCGAGCTTCTTGAGCCCGGCATTCATACCGATCGAGTTTTTCCAGTAATTGGAGGAGCCGAGATACTTGCTGATGTACTGGATATTGATGGCATTGTCCTTTGCCATATACTCACTCCAGATATCCTGCTTGATGCCACGGACGAGGATGCGCGGCTTATTGCTATTCTCGATCCGGTCGACGACGCCCCAGGAGGAGAGGTAGCGGTCGGTGGAGCCGGGGAAGCCGATGGTCATGGAGTAGTCGCCCTCCTTTACCCCCTTGAGGGAGATCTTGGCGAAGTAGGCGGGCTTGTAAGGGACGTTGTCGGCAGCGTAGTCGGCGGGCTTATTGTCCTTGCCGGCGTAGACACGGAAGACGGAGTAGTCGATGGTGTGACGAGGCCACATCCAGTTGTCGGTGTCACGGCCAAATTTCCCGATCGATGCGGGGGGTGCAAAGGCGAGACGCACGTCGGTGAAGACGTCGTAGACGATGAGGTAGTAGCGATTGTTCTCATAGAAGGGGATCACCTCCGCCTCGGTGTGCTTGTCCCCACCGTACTCCCTGGCGATCAGCTCGCAGCAGGCGCGGATCGCACCATACTTCTTCATCGGATCCGGCTCCTGAGCCGCCACCTTCATGACGCGGGCGGTGACATCGACCGTCTCCCTCAGGTAGCGCACCTGCAATCCCTCGATCGGGAGCTCCTCAGAGGTGCGGTGGGCGACGAAGCCATTGGTGATGTAGTCGTGCTCCACGGCGCTGACGCTCTGGATGGAGCCGAAGCCGCAGTGGTAATTGGTGAAGATGAGCCCCTGGTCTGAGGCGGTGATGCCGGTGCAGCCGCCACCGAAGATCACCACCGCATTGGCGATGCCGGGGTCGGTGTTGGAGAAGAACTTGGTCGGGTCGATCTTCAGCCCGAGCTCTTTCATCCGCTCGATATTCTCCTTCTTCAGCTCATTGAGGATCCACATCCCCTTGTCCGCACGGGCGGAGGGGACGAGGAGCAGGAGTGCGAGCAGGCACAGCAGATACTTTGCTCTTACTTTCATAGATGGTTGTATGTTTGGTTTTTACTTGTAATTCTTCTTCTCCTCCCCGATGGTGGTAAAGGGGCCGTGCCCCGGGTAGACCTCCGTCTCGTCGGGCAGAGCAAAGAGCACCTGTCGGATCGAGTGCATCAGCTGCGCCTCGTCACCGCCCCAGAGATCGGTCCTGCCGCAGCCCCCGGCGAAGAGCGTGTCCCCGGTGAAGAGCGCCCCCGCCTCTTGATCGAAGAAGGAGACGCCACCGGCCGTATGACCGGGGGTCTTCAGGATCTGCAGCGTCCGCTCCCCATAGTGGACCTGTCCCTGCTCCTCGTCTCGGAAGGGGACAAGCTCCACCTCGCATACTCCCTCGGGGACCTTCAGGGACATGGCGGCAAATTGCTCCATCAGACTCGGCAGGCTGCCGATCTCATCCGACGATGCCTCGATATCCAGCCCCCACTTGTCCCGGACGAAGGAGGCGCCCATGATGTGGTCAAAGTGGGCGTGCGTCAGGATGCAGCGGACGGGGCGCAAACCTTTCTTCTCGATGAAAGCGGCCAGCTGATCCGTCGCACGGACCGAGCCGAAGCCCGGGTCGATGATGACCGTCTCAAGCGTGTCGTCCCATACGAGGTAGGGGTGCTCGAAGATCTGATTGACGGTAAATGTCTGGAAGTGTAGCATCAGTGTAGGGGTAGGTAAATGATTTTCTTAGTGTCGTAGTACTCGAGCTCGGGGTAGAGACTCCTGATCTCCGTCACCTCGACCGACTTGCGGAAGGGACGGAGCTCCTCACTGAGGTCGCCGCCCTTGAGAGTGATGATCCCATTGGGGAGGGCATTGAGCTGCTCCCTTCGGTCGACCAGGTGACCCGATGTACGGACGAGATCAGAGAGGTCCATAGCCGCCCGGCTGACGATGAAGTGGTAGCGCCCCTGCCACTCCTCGGAGCGGGTATGGACAGCCTCCACATTCGTCAGACCGATCGCATCAGCGATGGCCTGTGTGACACGGATTTTCTTCCCCGTCCCGTCTATCAGGGTGAAGTGACACTCGGGGAAGAGGATTGCCAGTGGTATCCCCGGCAGCCCACCACCGGTACCGACGTCGATGATCCGCGTCCCGGGGCGGAAGGAGGTGTATCGCCCGATCACCATTGAGTGGAGGATGTGGTGCTCGAGGATCTGGTCGATGTCCCGGCGGGAGACGACGTTGATTTTCGCATTCCACTCCTTATATAGATCAGGCAGCCGGCTCAGTCGGTCCAGCTGCTCGGTGGTGAGGGCGGGGAAGTACCGCTCTATGGTGGTCAGGTCGGCACTCATTCGGTCATCAGTCGCTGCTTGTACTCATCCTTGAGGCAGCCGGCAATATCGGCATAGGGCAGAGTCAGCTCTATCGGTCCGACGAAGTGGGCAGCGATGTCGTAGGGATTGAAGTAGAAGGTGACGCCCTCGGAGGTGAGATAGAAGTACTCGCCCATCCTTGCCTCCTCATAGAAGTAGACTCCTTTGTCGGCCAGTGCGTCGGGGCTCTCCACGCCAAAGGACTTCATCAGCGCCGAGAGGAGCAGCTCATCGACCTTATCCTCGCTGCCGTCTGCAAAGAGCTGATGGATGGTGACCGGGGTATTGTGTCTGAGATCGTAATTGGCAGACCGGATCGAGGTGGCGCCATTGGCTCCGCCACTGAAGTCGTACTGGCTGATCTTGACGGAGACAAGGTCCGCCTGATTATAGGTCAGGGAGTCGGACTTGACCATCTCCTCGACAAAAAAGGAGAGGAGCGCCGTGGGAGACTCCGCATCGTCCCTCATCAGAGTCTTGGCGCGTGTCAGGTCGGAGATATAGCTCTCCAGCCCCTGAGCCACTACACTGTCGAGGTAGCTCTGCATACTCATATGGGCCTCGTAGTCGGGTCCCTCCAGGGCGTGGCAGGCGATGAGATAGCTCCTGAGTGAGTCCGCGATCACTCTTGCATCCCCCTCGGCGGTCGGCTCGAGGAGATCCAGCGAGACGGTGAAGGCAGGGACAGCGAGGGAGGTATCCAGCCGCATCACCGGTGTAAGGGTGTCGGTGTACTCCCTTGCCACGTGGATCGTCTGCCAGCTGATCTGCTGATTGATATCCCCACCTTTGCCTCCCTTATGGCATCCGGAGAGGAGTAACGCTGAGGAGACGAGACTGCCCAGCAGCAAGAGGAGAGGGAGGGACTTAGATCGTGTCATGACCTATTAATTAGCCAGCTCAGAGATGAATTTTATCCGGACAAGGCGCACCTCATCCTCCTCGTACACCTCCAGAGCAGACATAGCTGTATCCAGGTCGTCTGTGGGGGAGTGGCGGAAGTAATTGAAGATCTCATCCACATCATCGGCGTCCATGACGTCATCAATGAAGTAATTGATATTGATCTTGGTGCCGGAGTAGACAATCGACTCGATCTCCGACAGGAGGTCGCTGAAATCCATGTTATTGGAGTTGGCAATGTCCTCGAGCGAGACCTTTCGGTCGATGTGCTGGACGATGGAGACCTTAAGCTTGGACTTATTGGGGACCGTCCGTATGCGGATGTCCTCCGGCCGCTCGATGTCATTCTCCTCCACATACTCCTTGATCAGGGCGATGAAGGGGGCACCATACTTCTCCGCCTTACTCTTCCCTACCCCGGTGATATTCTGCAGCTCCTCCATTGACACCGGGTAGACACTCGCCATATCCTGCAGGCTGGAGTCCTGGAAGATGACGTAAGCGGGCACCTTGAGCTCCTTCGCCATCTTTTTCACCGCATCCTTGAGTATGGAGTAGAGCTCCGGGTCCGCTGCCCCACCGCCTCCTGTGCCGGCGCCCTTGGAGGCGCGCTCGGCCTCCTCGTCCTCATCCTCCTCATCGGAGGGGAGGCTGACGAGGAAGGACTTGGGCTTCTTCATAAAGGACCGCCCCTTCGCGGTGAGGCTCAGGATCCCCTGCCGCTCGATGCTCTTGTCGAGGTACCCCTCGATGATCGCCTGACGGATCACGGCATCCAGCAGCTCCTCGTCCTCCCCCTTGAGGGAACCAAATTCCTCAAGATCATCGTGCTTGTAATTCTCGATGTCGACCGTCTTCTTACCGAGGAGAAAGTGAATGATGTAGTCGGTCTTAAACTCCTCCTTGAGCACACTCACTGCCTCGAGTATGCTTGTCAGTGTCTCTTTTGCTTCCACTCTTCTATGGTGCGCTTTACAATTATCGCAGTTGTGACAGTTATCTTGCTCGTAGGTCTCTCCGAAGTAATTGAGGAGAAACTTCCGTCGGCATATTGGGCTCTCTGCATAGGACTTCATCTCTTCGAGAAGGAGGGAGCCCACGACCCTCTCGTTATTCGTCTTATTCTTGCTATGGAGGAGCTTCGTCATCTTGTCGATGTCGGCATCGCTGTAGTAGGCGATGCAGAGTCCCTCGCCGCCATCTCGCCCGGCACGACCGGTCTCCTGGTAGTAGCTCTCCAGGCTCTTCGGGATGTCGTAGTGGATCACGAAGCGGACGTCCGGCTTGTCGATCCCCATCCCGAAGGCTATCGTCGCCACGATGACGTCTATGCTCTCGTTGAGGAAGGCATCCTGCGTCTCGTCCCGCACCTTGCTCTCTATGCCGGCGTGGTAGGGGAGCGCCTTGATGTCGTTGGCCCTAAGCACCTCGGCGAGGTTCTCCACCTTCTTGCGGCTCATGCAGTAGATGATCCCGCTCTTGTGGTGGTGCTCCTTGATGAAGCGGATGATATCCGGCTCGATCTCGCTATCCTTCCGTCGGATCTCGTAGTAGAGGTTGGCGCGATTGAAGGAGCTGCGGAAGACCCTTGCGTCTCTCATCCGGAGAGCCTTCAGGATATCCTGCTGCACCATCGGCGTGGCGGTCGCTGTGAGAGCGATGATCGGTCGGTGCTCGATCTGATCCACGATCTCGCGGATGCGGCGATACTCGGGTCGGAAGTCGTGCCCCCACTCGCTGATGCAGTGCGCCTCGTCCACGGCGTAGAAGGAGACCGGTATCGACTTAAGAAACTCCACATTCTCCTCCTTCGTCAGGCTCTCCGGGGCGACGAAGAGCATCTTCGTCTTGCCACTCACGAGGTCGGCACGCACCGCCTCGAGCTCTGCCTTGGTGAGGGACGAGTTCATCACATGAGCCACTGACGGATCCTCAGCGCAGCCGCGTATCGCATCCACCTGATTCTTCATCAGTGCGATCAGGGGCGAAATGATGATCGAGGTACCCTTGCTGATCAGGGCTGGCAACTGGTAGCAGAGGGACTTACCCCCGCCGGTCGGCATAAGCACAAAGGTGTCATGCCCCTCCAGAATACTCGCTATGATCTCGGCCTGATCCCCCTTGAAGGTATCAAAGCCGAAGAAGTGCTTCAGTGTCTTATGCAGTAAGTCGTCGGACTGTTCCATCTCATAGAGCAAGGTCGGTGATTTTTATTTACTTCATAAAGGTAGTCAAAAAAAGATTACCTCTCCAAATCCATTGGCAGTGAAGTGGTAAAAAATCGCAGCCGCTGCCGCTCACCGACCCTCCTAAGCGGTCGCAAAGATACGCTTTTGCGCCATATCCCCCACTCCTCCGATCTGTCTCGTCGGAGGTGACGCATTTAATCGGTGCAGAAGCCATTCAACTCATTGTTAAGAGTGGGGAGCGAAGCACCCCTTGCGGGTGCCTCAGGGATAAGCCCCCTTTGGTATATGATTAACCTAATGCTCAAATGCGTCACCCCTGCCCGTCTCGTCTGAGGAGCCGGCTACTGGGTCAATATTGTGCTGAGGGAGCGGGGTCCACTTTGCAAGGGTCTTAATAATTCGTAAGTTTGTGGAGACCGCAGGAGGATGCTCCTCCCACCCTTTATCTATGAGTACCCAAGAGAGTAATCCTATAGACTACGAGATGGTGGCGCAGGCCGCCTTCGACAAGCTGCTGAGCGACTACCTCAGCTCCAATCACCGTAAGCACACGGAGCCGATCATCAAGGCCTTCCGCCTCGCCAGTGCTGCCCACAAGGGCGTGAAGCGGCGAAGCGGGGAGCCCTACATCCTCCACCCCATCGCCGTCGCCTCCATAGCCTGCTCGGAGATGGGCCTTGGTAGCACCTCGATCACGGCGGCACTGCTGCACGACGTGGTGGAGGACACGGAGTACACGGTGGAGGACATCCGCGATATGTTTGGGGACTCGATCGCACGCATCGTCGACGGACTGACGAAGCTCTCGGGCGAGATCCTTGTGGAGGTGATGACGGAGACCAATAACACCTCCGGTCAGCTGGAGAACATCCGTCGCCTGCTGGTCACCTCGACCCAGGACATCCGCATCCTCCTCGTCAAGATCGCCGACCGGCTGCACAACATGCGTACCCTCGACAGTATGCCGGAGACGAAGCAGTCCAAGATCGCTGCCGAGACGCGCCTCTTCTACGCCCCATTGGCGGAGCGACTGGGTATGTATGCGATCATGGAGGAGCTGCAGGACCTCGCACTGAGGTACATCCACCCGGAGGAGTACCGAGAGGTGCATGAGAAGATCTCCCTGTCGTACACCAAGCGGGAGGGACTCTTCGATAAGTTTTACGAGATCATCAAGCCGGATCTCGACGCCACCGGTCTCACCTACGAGATCCAGCACCGGATCAAGAGCACATACTCGATATGGAATAAGATGCAGGCTAAGGGTCTGCCCTTAGAGGAGATCTACGATGTCTTTGCCATCCGCATCGTCTTTGACCCGGAGAACGACCGGTCGGAGTACGCCGACTGCTTCAAGATCTACCACGCCCTCACCTCCCACTTCGCCCTCAAGGATGACCGGACGCGCGACTGGCTCACCCACCCGAAGCCCAATGGCTACCGAGCGCTGCACATCACCGTGATGGGCCCCACCGGAGAGTGGGTGGAGGTGCAGATCCGCTCCCGCCAGATGCACGAGATGGCGGAGCGAGGCTTGGCGGCTCACTGGAGGTACAAGACCCACAGCGCCGAGGTGATGGACCCGATCGAGGAGCAGATACTGAGCAACGTCCACACCCTGCTCAACAACCCCGGCCCCAGTGCATCAGACGACTACGAGACGATGATGTACAAGTTTGCTAATCAGGATATGCTCATCTTCACCCGCAAGGGTGAGCGGATCCGCTGTCCGCAGGACTTCACGGTGCTCGACTTTGCCTACCTGCTTGATCCCGAGCTGGGGCAGCACTGCATCGGGGCGAAGGTAAATCACGAGATGGTCGACATCTCCGGCAAGCTGCAGAATGGGGACCAGGTCGAGATCATCACGACAGAGAATACGGAGCCCAAGGAGACCTGGCTCCAGTACGCCACCAGCCCGACGACGAAGCGGTACATCACCGACTTCCTCCACCGGCAGGAGCTGGATCAGATAGAGGCGGGGCGCAAGGCCTTTACTCGCTTTGCGGAGGGTCTCGGGTACGACCCGGAGCATGTGCTGCCGGAGGACGAGATGGCACCGGTACTCTCCTACCCCTCGCGGGACCAGTTTTTCCTCGCCGTCAATAGGTACGAGGTGCGTATGGACCATGCGCTGATCAAGCACCTGATCAAGGCACGCAAGGAGGCTCGGACGAGGACACAGGAGCCTACGGTGCAGCAGCGAGAGGACTCCGATGAGACAAAGGTGCCGACGTTAGACCCCGCACGGATGAAGGAGATCTACACCCTGCGGACCAATGACGGTATCCGAAACTACATCCGCGCCACCTGTTGCCGTCCCGTCTACGGGGAGGAGGTGCACGGGATCATCAATGAGCTGAGGCAGCCGGTCGTCCACCTCACCTCCTGCCCCAAGGCTATGCGACTCAAGGCCACCTATGGCGATGACATCGTCGCCGTCCGGTGGGGGCCCCACATTCACTCCAACTTCGGCATCACGCTTGAGTTTTCCGGCAACGACTCCCCCACGTTCCTCAACGATGTCTATCAGATCGTGCGGGAGATGCACATCCCCGTCATCGGGCTCAGTGTCGACAGCATTCACGGCAGTGCCGTGGGGTCGATCCACATCCGCGTGCGAGACAAGGCGGAGCGCGACACGATGATGCGCGAGATGCAGGAGCGGCTGGGTCTCCTCAAGGTCCGGCAGATCTATCCCGAGTACTCCGAGGAGCGTCGCGGCACTCCCATACCCAACCAAAAACCCTTTATACCCCATAAGTAAGTCATGAAACATACCATCGTCGCCCCCTCCATCCTCTCAGCAGACTTCCTTCGCCTCGGTGAGGCGATCCATATGGTCGAGGAGAGTGAGGCGGAGTGGGTCCACTGTGACATCATGGATGGTCACTTCGTCCCCAACATCTCCTACGGCATCCCGGTCGTGAAGGCAGTCCGCCCCGCGACGAAGAAGGTGGTCGACTGTCACCTGATGATCGAGCACCCGGAGCTCTATGTGGGAGCCTTTGCCGATGCCGGGGCAGATATGATCACGGTCCACCAGGAGGCGTGCACCCACCTCGATCGGCAGGTGGCACAGATCCACGACCTCGGCTGCAAGGCCGGCGTGGCGCTCAATCCCGCCACACCGGTAGAGACGCTCGTGGACATCCTCCACGCTGTCGATATGGTGCTGATCATGAGTGTCAATCCCGGCTTTGGGGGGCAAAAGTTTATCCCCCGGGCATTAGATAAGGTCCGTCGTCTTCGCGCCCTTGCCCCTGACCTCCTCATCCAGGTGGATGGCGGCGTCAATGCCGAGACCGGGGCGCAATTGGTCGCTGCCGGTGCCGATGTGCTGGTGGCGGGGAGCTATGTCTTTGGTGCTGCGGAGCCGAAGGAGGCGATCCACAGTCTCTACCTGCTCTGATGAGCCCACTCGATGATATGCGGGGCGAGCGGCTCTACGACTACTCCTCGCCCGAGCTGGCGGAGAGCTTTCGCCACGCCTCCCGCCTCTGCTGTCGTCTCCGATCCCTCTACCCCGGGCACCCCGACTACCGGGCTGTGCTGGAGGAGCTGATCCCCGGCATACCGCAGAGTGCCACGATCATCCCGCCCTTCTTCTGCGACCATGGGCATGGGATCCGGCTCGGGGAGGAGGTCTTCATCAATGCCGATTGCGTCCTGCTGGACGGCGGTCTGATCACCATCGGCGCCCACACCCGCATCGGTCCCAAGTGTCAGCTCTATACCCCCACCCACCCGATGGATGCTGAGGAGCGACGTCGTCCCGTGGAGACCGCCCACCCGATCACCATCGGCGAGGACTGCTGGCTCTGCGGAGGGGTGATCGTCTGCCCCGGGGTGACGATCGGTGACCGCTCGGTCATCGCTGCCGGGAGCGTCGTCACGCGGGACATCCCCGCCGACTGTCTCGCCGCCGGCAATCCTGCTGTCGTCAAGCGCCGGCTCTGGACCTCCTCTCCACCCGACCTGAGTCCCTCCCCCTGAGCCGTTACTCTATTAAGACCTTTGCAAAATGGTCTTTCGCCGA
>NZ_KV793730.1:472-10285 GCF_001808555.1 Porphyromonas sp. HMSC065F10 | reverse complement strand
CGCCACAGATGGGGTATTATGCAAAGGTCTCGGTATTAGATAGGAGCGATCGCCAATGAGAGCAAAAGGAAAGCCCCCTTGCAGAGTCCAGGCTCTGCAGGGGGGCTTTCCTTTTGCTCCTGGTCGGGATGATCAGTCGCGTATGATAGTGGTGGTAGGATTAACCGGCTTTACCTCGAAGTCACTCGTTGAGTTGTTCTCATCGACAAAGCCCTTGCCATCCCACTTCCTGACGATCGACTTACCGGCATACGTAGACCTCGTATCTCCGGAGGACTGCTGTACACCATGGAAGCCCTTGTCGAGGGAGAGGTTGAGTATCTGCATCTTCTTCTCCTTCATTGGGCAGATGACGACTGCATCGATCACTTGATCATTAGGTAAGAGGAGTCCGACCTTGCGGCTGGAGTGGTGGGTCGACTTGAAGTAGATATCTCTGTAGTAGACCGCCTTCTCCCGGTCTGATGCGGGGAGCTTGCACTCCTGCAGGAATGCCTCTTTGATCTTATTGATCTCGACAGTGGGGCGTATCAGAGCAAGAGCGGTCTTCTCGGAAATGGAGAAGTCGTTCATCTCCTCAGGGTCCCAGGCGTTGGCGGCTTCCTCCGAGGACCCAATGCCGCCGGCATTGAAGACCTCATGCACCCAGATCTCACCAGAGCCCTCAGTCCAGCTATATTTAGCCTGATGGAGGTCGAGCAGCTTGGAGAGGTCATAGGTCTTTAAATCTTCATCGTTCTTTTCCAGGTACTTGGCAAAAGCGGCCTTGTGATCAATTGCCCTCTTAGCGATGATCACTGCGGTGCCGGGCTGGACCGGATGCTCTGTGCCGCTACCGGGGAAGAGAAGCATCGAGCCTACAAGGAAGTTTTTGAGATAGTAGTCGGCTGTCCCGGAGGAGCTGCCGTCAGTCGCCGTGACCTCTATATTGGCTGCGGGGTCAAGGCTACCTGTGGCGATGAGCATCCCGTCGAGATACTTTACTTCCTTGGTAGGATTGTAGATCTTGATGAAAGCATCATCATCGTACCCAGAGTCGTACCTCTTTCCCTCGGCGACTCGGGAGTACTCCGATCCGGCGTAGTATACCTCCAGGATGCGTAGGTCTGTCTGCTTGCTCTCCTCGGTGGTATTCCCTTCTCCACCCGTAGGGATGCCATCGCGGCGGCATCCGGTGAGACCAATCACCATACAGGTGATGAGAAGCGTGAGCGTAGTGTAATATCTCATAAGTAGATGTTGTATAGAGTTTTGAAAAGTAATTATTCGAGTTATAGGAACCATGCGCCGTAACCTGCCCCACCGCTCCCATGAGTGATCAGATTGTTGACCGCCTTATAGGCTTCTGTGGGACTAAGACCTATCTCAAGTCCGAGATGAAAGTAGTAGGGCTCGTTAGGATCAGTATGTGTGGGGTCAGAGTCGTAGGCGTTTGTGTAGACCTTGAGCGGGATATTGAAGCGAGTCACTTCCTCCCAGCCTGATGACATGTCCGGAGCATAGTAGGGATCACAGACCAGCTTACTATAGCCCATAGGTTCACCAGCGTTATTGGTCGGCATGGGACGTCGCACCTTCTTCCCCTCCGGACACTTCATTACTCGTATGGAGAGGAAAAACTGTGGCAGAAGGTAGGTCGATCGTGTGTATGGACGACCATCCGTCAGAGTGATAGGCCATGCCTTATCAGTACCGGCGTACCGGGCATCGACTCCCTCAGAGACCTGCGACTCAAAGAGGAAATGGCCCTTTAGTCCAACACAGTCCTGATCATAGGGCGCAGAGGCTCGATCGTCGTTACGACCGAGAGGAGGGAGGAGCCGGATATTGAAGAGCTCCCTCACGCCATCCGACATATCCTCCTCTGTCCAGGTGTCGCGGTAGATGTAGCGGAATATCTCCGGAGTGGCTGCGGCACGTGCCTCGAAGGTCCCCTTGTCGGAAAAGAACTCCGACGGTACGGGACGCACTATGGGTGCCCCTGTCTGGGGATCCTTATCTCCATTGTACCTCACATCCATCACTTCGTAGGGCCTACCGATGCTATCGAGATCACTTACGGTATAGAATATCTGGTACCGGTCGGACATCTTGTAGATACGGTCATTGATCCGCTTCCCCTCCTTGTCGAAGAAGTAGAGGCAGAGACCCCAGAGCTTGCTCTTTCCCCCAATGATTCGGAGGTAGTCCGGCCCCTCAGCTCCTCGAAGCGTCTCTGCATAGGTGGCGGTACTGGAGCGTAGCACCTCGATGGAGGGCTGGCCGGAGGGTGTATTATGGATCACCACAAACTCCTCCTGTCGCCATGGCGCCTTGTCGTAGACAAAGTTACCATGCAGCTTACCACCACCGTGTGGGTGCCCTTCTTTAAGCATAACCAGGCATGTGGCCCAGTCTTTCAGCGCTCCCTCCGGATCAGGATTGGCTATAGGAGTAGTCACCCTTGGGGCTTCATAGAGGTCAGCACCGGTACGGGGTGTCTTCTTCTGCTCGAGAGGATTATTCTCGTAGCTAACCGATATGTCTCCAAAGATAAACTTCTGGCAGCCGGTAAGCGATAGTAGGACGGTGAGGAGTAATATAGGAAGACCTTTGCAAAATGGTCTTTCGCAGAAAAAGCACCGCTTTTTCTGCAGGGACTTTGCAGAATGCCCCAGATGCAAGGGACTGAGAGTGAGGGCGAAGGGAGTGTGCTTACGCACATGACCAAGCCCGAATCTCGAATGTGACGCTGCAGATGGGGTATTATGCAAAGGTCTCATAGGGTATTGTATTCGTCTCATGGTAATCTCTCAGAAGGTGATACCGGGGATGCCGGTAAAGTAGCTATCATCGCCCCAGAGCATCTCCTCCAGAGCACTCTCGTCCACCTTTCGTCCCCGATCCGCATAATACCTCAGGATGGAGGCGCGGCATTGCTCTCGATTAGCGACATCTCCAAGGACGATGAAGGGGACAGGGTAGTCGATGTCAAAGGTATTCCACGAGGACTGCAGTTCGTAGTGGTCGTAGAGTCCTCCGGGTGCGGCAGTATTGGCATACTTACCTAAGACTAATCCCGCAGGCACCTGTACTCGATCCTGTATGTGGCAGATACTGACTCGCATCTGGAAGCAGACGTTTCCCATGCCGAAGCGGATCAGCCCCTTGAATCCCAGTCGATCTTGATCCACTCCAGGACTGGCATACTCACGCTTCTGACGGAGTGGCACGACCACGCCTCCGGCACGGTTGCGTCCGAGGTCATCACTCTCTTCAAGAGGTTCCCCGAGCTGCTCCTCGATGGGGTCTGTGTCTCGGTATTCGTAGGAGAAGAGTTCCGGGACCCGCTGATTGAGATCAGGAGTCTGAATTGTCTCAGCGAGGACATACCTATGTCCGTCATGCGTTAGTGGCTGGGTGGCACGACTGGTCATCGTATTCTCGACCGCCATCTCTGCTAGCATCCGGTCATACCGGAGCATACCCGAGCCGACAGTATAGTCCTCAGGAGTATAGACACCACCGGCGGAGATGAGACTTGCGTGGCTGAGCGACTCTCCCTCGAAGAGGAATCGGTCGTAGTATAGGCTGTCCAGAGTCATTGGATAAACCAGCTGCCCACCATCAAGGGAGTTTTGGCGGATAGTGAAGAAATGCTGATGGACGCATAGGGTCGAGTTGTCCGGGTCATTGGGGTCGTACTGAGCGAATTGGTGGTTGATCAGTATCCCGTTGGCGTCAAAGTAGCGGATCTCCATGGCGTAGCAAAAGCGGTCTGACCGTACCACCTCAAAGGCTTTCCGATCAGAGCTGATGGTGATATTGCCGTTCTCATCCTTTCTGAAGGTGATGTCCTGGTAGACCGGGATCGGAGTCTCTCTATGACTTAGGTCGTAGGCTTTATAGAGCTCGACCGTCGATCCTCCTGACAGCTCTGTCGTACCCATCCTGCGAGCGAGGCGTAGGATCACCTGCCAGGAGTAGATCTGCTCATGTCCCTTGATATCTCGCTCAATATAGGCAGGCGGAGCTACGACTATCTTCTTCATCAGGGCGTCCACCTTATCGTCCGAGCAGGCGATAAGGAGAAGCGAAAGAGTAAGGAGTATGAGTATATGTCTTGTCTTTATCATGGTAGGGGTGGTATCAGAATTTTACAATCGTGCGCAGCGAGAAATTGGCGCCTCTCGCATGGGCATAGTAGCGAAAGCGGTCTGTGTACTCCTTATACAGGGTATTGAGGATATTGTCCCCTATCAGCATCAGCTTCACTTCACGTCCACCTGGTAGATCCATCGAAAACTCTGCGCTGCCATTGAGTAGCGTGTATGCGGGAGGAGTCTCGGGGACGAGGTCCTTCTCAGGATTGAAGTGCTTCTGCTTGGTCACGTATATCGCCGAGAGAGAGACGGAAGTATGGTACTGGTCATCCGAGCCAAGCGAAGTGCCATAGCTGCATGAGAGACCATAACGGTCGCTTGGCATAAAGGGTAACCACTCGGAGCGGGTCACATTACGTCCGCGGATCCACTCACCCTTGCCCGTCAGGGTCAGTCCCTGCAGCGGCATAGCAGAGAGTGTCAGGTCACCACCATAGAGCCTGGCATCGTCCTGTCCGTAGATAAATCGAGGATACTTCCCGCTTGGATGATTATGGAAGCGCTCCAGCCCCTTGCCTATCGCATCATAAATATAGTTGTCGATATGCTGGTAGAAGAGACTGGGCTCCACAGACAGCCACTGATTGTGCCACCGTCCACCAAAAACAGACTTGTAGCCGTGCTCTGCTGTCAGCTGGTGATTGCCCACCACCCAGTAGGTGCCATGCTCGAGTCCTGTGGCGTAGAGCTCGTTGATATCCGGGGGTCTCCAGGACCAGCCGATATTACCTCTGAGATCAGCTTCATCACTGATCTGATAGTGCAGAGCCAGACTGGCCGTGAAGTTACTATAGACCTTGAAGTCCGAGTAATACCTATACTTGCTTAGCGAAGTGTATCCACTGACATCCATTGCCCTAAAGTCGTATCTCATACCGACCGAGCAGCGCAGTCGCTCAAAGAATGTAGCGTCCTGCAGTATGTATCCTCCCAGCGTGAGAGCGGCATAATTGGGGATAAATGCGGGCTGCTTCGTCCCCGGATAGTTATAGTTACGCTGATAGGTGCCTGAGAGACCGGACTCAGTCTTCAGTGCCAAGGGACCACCCCACTGAGCGACCCAGGAGAGGTCACTGCGCTCTGTGGAGAGGATCAGGTCCTGCATGGGGATCCGGCTCCAGTCCGCCTTGGTCCGCTTGTCAAACTCCCACCTCAGATTATCCTGATGAGAGAGGATCAGTCGGAGCTTGTGTGCCTCACTCACCTGCCACTTTACCTCGCCCTTGAGCATAAAGTGCTGTGACTGCTGAAATGGAGGCTCCACCTCGTAGGAGAAGGGGCGAAGTGACCGCTCGTCAGGACGTCCAGCAAGGAAGCGCGCTAGTAACTGGTCTATGTCGGAGACTCGACTGGCGTAGTAGATGCCATTACGGGCGTAGAAGAGACTGCTGAAGAGTGTGGCTGTGATCGCTCCATTGCTCCAGCCTGCAAGGGCCGAGAGACTGATATTGGTGTAACCGGTGTTATTAAGGATATACTCCGCCGTAGAGTAGTCCCCTCCCCGACGGTAGAGTCCGTGGAGACGAAGCCCCAGACTCCGCCAGCCCATCTCGAGGCTGCCGGTGCCACTGTAGGCGTGAGCATTGGTGTCATACCCGAGGTCAGTCGTGCCGGAGACACGAAGATTCTTGGATCCGTAAGGGAGCTCCGCCTGACTAAAGAGTACGACTCCTCCTATGGCACCATAGCCGTAGCGAACCGACTCCGCACCCTTCACAACCTCTACATTAGTAGCACCAGTATGGTCGATCTCCGGAGCGTGATCTGAGCCCCAGCTCTGACTGTCAAGTCGCACCCCATTGTTGAGCAGTAGGATACGTCCCGAGTGCATGCCCTGGATCACTGGCTTGGAGATCGTGCTGCCACTGGATATGGTGCTTACACCTGGTACTGTCTCCAGGAGCTGTCCGAGGGTGAGGGTACTTGACCTCTCCAGCGTCTTAGGATCGATCTTCATTGTCTGCTGGAGGATACTGGTCTGCCGGAGATCTCCCTGGACCACCACTTCGTCGATCAGAGTAGCATCCTCCTCGAGACGGATCGTCAGGACTCCGCGTACCTCCGAGAGCGAGATCGTGCGGCTGTCACTCTTGTATCCGAGGTAAGAGGTGGTGAGCGTCACCCGCTTTTTAGTGATGGGGAAGGATAGGGTACAGTGTCCCTGTAGATCGGTGGGCTGGGCACTGAGTGCCTCCTCGGAGCGTACGATAGCACCAGGGATCGGGTCTCCGGTCGCACTATCGAGGACGCAAAGTGTGAGCCTGCGGGCCTTCTCCTCCGCATGGCTGCTGTATGCCCACCCTGCCAGCAGGAGGATGAGGAGAAGCATCAGCGTATTAGGTCTCTGCGAGAGACCGATATGCTTGGTCATGGTATTACGTATATTATGAGTGTATCGAGAGCTAGTTGCAGCTCTCGAGGAGTCGTGGGGCGATATGCCCGATGGTCCACCTCTACGAGAGAGAAGTGGGCGGTGACTACTACCCCGAGATCAGGATAGGGGCTAAAGGCTATGGATCTCCCGTAGGAGAGCGTTAGGTGAGTGCAGGGGATTACGCTGCCACTCGAGTCGGAGGAGCCCGGAGAGCGGGTTGGTCCGCGAGCGGTAGCAGCGGAGTGACACACTCCGTCATCGCAAGGGCAAGCACGAAGCCCTCGACTCTTGCCACGTAGGGGATCTCGACCAGATCCTCGTACATGGTGCTCTCCATTAGCTGCAGGACGCAGAGAGAGCCGACATCCGCATATCCACTCTCCTGCATCATCTGAGAGGCTACGTGTGCCTGGTGTGACGGGGAGTCGATATGGATCCCTACCATCATCAGCTGCGAGGCAAGTACGACGATGAGGAAGAGGCCGATAAACAGCCTCTTGAGCTGCTCAGCTCTTCCTGACAATTGTCGGTATGTCTCTATATACTGCATGGTCAGATCTTCGTGCAAAGGTAGGAACTCTTTCCCTCGCCGGACATACTCAGAAGTGAGTATTTTATCTCTCCTTTTCTCCAATTAAGACCATTTTAAAATGGTCTTAATTGGAGAATGCCCCAGATGCAAGGGACTGAGAGTGAGGGCGAAGGGAGTGTGCTTACGCACATGACCAAGCCCGAATCTCGAATGTGACGCCACAGATGGGGTATTATGCAAAGGTCTCCAATTATCAAATTAGTCTACCCCAGCAAGGCAAATTCATACCGGTACAGGGCTGACGTCCAGGGGTGACGCATTTGAGCGGTACAGAAGCCTATCCACTCATTGTGAAGAGTGGTGAACGATGCACCCCGACAGGGGTGCTCGCTCCAAAGGCATCGGTCATCCGCGAAGCGGTGACCGATGTACAGAGCCCCAGCCTACCACCTCGACCCCTTGTGGGTCGCCGAGCACACATCTCCAATGCCGGCGACCCGCATGGGGTCGAGGGATGATATGTACGTTTATACATCGGTCATCGGCACTTCGTGCCTCGACCGATGCCTATGGAGCGTGCATCCTTCGGATGCGGGAGAGTCGCCTATGTAGCGGTCTTCACCTGCACTCCTGTCCGATGACCCTAAGGAGGTCGGCAGGGAGAGCACCCCGACAGGCGTGCTCGTCTTATTACCCGGGAGACCTCGGGCAAATCCAAAAACGTCAGCCCTGTGCGGTCGTCAAGCGCCGGCTCTGAGTATCTGTTTTTCCCTTATCTTTGCAGTCCTTTTTCAAGCAAACAGATATGAACATGAGCAAGTCAAAGCACCTGCTGATCCCGATGATCAGCCTTCTTACTCTCCTGCTCGTCGGGCTCGACTCCTGCATCCGCCCCGAGGCGCCCAATGCGGAGGCAGACATCCTCTCCGTTGAGGTGGAGGGGATCACCCCGAGGGAGAAGCCCCTCATCACCAATACCGCCATCAAGATCGAGGCGGAGCCGTGGGTCGACCGCACCGCCGTGGCACTGAGCTTCACCCTCACCCCCGGCGCCACCATCTCCCCGGCGAGCGGCAGCAAGCAAGACTTTACCCGACCAGTCACCTACACCGTCACCTCGGAGGATAAGCAGTGGACGAAGGAGTACACCGTCACCATCGCCTCCTCTCGCCCCGCCCCGGGACACTTTGACTTCGAGACGGTGAGCCTGCATAAGGATAATGTCTGTCAATACCATGAGTTTGTCTACTCAGAGACAACACCCTGGCAGTCGCCCAATGCCGGTTATGTCTTCGTGTCACAGGGCGATGGACTGAGATTGGATCCGAAGGACCCCCTGATCTATCCTATGACGCAGTCTGAGGGGGGCTATAAGGGACACTGTGTACAACTTCGCACCCTCTCCACCGGTGCTATGGGGAAGAGATTTGGCTCTCCTAAGGCTGCCGGGACGCTCTTCCTCGGCAAGTTTAATCCCTTTGCCGCTATTCAGGGTGGTCCGGAGAAGGCTACTCTCTTTGGTGAGAGAGAGACCCGCAAGCCACTGATGCTGACCGGGTACTACAAGTACAAGTCGGGCGACAAACTGACCGACAAGGACTCCAAGGAGATTGAGGGAAAGAAGGATCTTCCGGCGATCTATGCCGTCTTCTTCGAGACTGACAAGAAGACCCCCTACCTCGACGGAGGCAATGTCCTCACCTCGCCCAATATCGTCCTCACCGCTCAGCTCAAGGATCCCAAGGAGAGCGACGAGTGGATCCACTTTCAGCTTCCCTTTGAGCCGGCGGAGGGCAAGAGCATCGACCCCGCCAAGCTGAAGGACGGGCGCTACAAGCTCACCATCGTGATGACCTCCAGCAAAGAGGGGGCAAAGTTTGAGGGTGCCATAGGCAGCACCCTGCTTGTCGATGAGATCGATGTTTACTACGAATAAGCCGTACCGCATCATGAAACAAATCTTACTATCTCTACTCTGCCTCCTCTCACTCACTGCCACTGCGCAGGAGACTCGTGACAAAAATATCCTCGCCGCCCTGCGCCATGGGTGGAATTTTGAGCTCCGTGCCGGACTCTCCATGGGCGGCACCGCCCCCATCCCCATGCCCCGGGAGATCCGTGGTGTGGAGAAGTACAATCCCAAGCTCAACGTCCACGTCGAGGGTCAGGCGACCAAGTGGTTTGACCCCCACTGGGGACTGGTGATGGGACTCCGTATGGAGCAGAAGGGCATGGTCACCGGTGCCCGGGTAAAGAACTACCACACCTCGCTCCTCCTCGGTGGAGGGGCCGAGGTGTCGGGCAACTGGACCGGCTATGTCGAGAGCAACTACGCCGCCGCCTCCATCGTCCTCCCCATCAGCGCCGCCTATAAGATCAATGACTATGGCAAGGTGCAGGCGGGTCTCTACGCCGGCTACCGCTTCGACGGCAGCTTCACCGGGCACGTCACCGACGGGCACTTCCGCATGGGATCGCCCATCGGTGAGCGGGTCGACTTCCCCGCCGACAAGCAGGCGACCTACGACTTCTCCGACGAGCTGAACCGCTTCGAGGCAGGCATGCAGGTGGGTGGCAGCTGGCGCGCCTACCGCCACTTCCTCGTCTATGGTGAGTTGAGGGCCTCCTTCACCCCCATCTTCCCCGGCTCCTTCACCGCTCTGACGACCAAGCTCTACCCGATCTACGTCAGCACTGGCTTCAGCTACCTCTTCTGAAGGCCTTTGCAAAATAGTCTTTCGCCGAAAAAGCGGTGCTTTTTCGGC
>NZ_KV793730.1:0-372 GCF_001808555.1 Porphyromonas sp. HMSC065F10 | reverse complement strand
GCTGCAGATGGGGTATTATGCAAAGGTCTCTTCAAATGAATGGTATGCCTGCATCCGAAGGATGCTCGTTCCATAGGCATCGGTCGAGGCACGAAGTGCCGATGACCCGTGGAGCAGCCGATGCAAACGATAACGACCCCGACAGGGGTCACTTCTGCATAGCCCGGTGGTCGAGGCACGAAGTGCCGAAGACCCCGGGTTGCCTGTGTCACGCCTCATATATACGACCCCGATAGGGTGTCGCTCCCTCGATCGATCGCCATTACGACCGACCCCTGGCGGGGTCGAGGATTATCAGGGAGGGCATCGATAACCCGGGGTCGTCGGGGCTACACCCCTCCGACCACCGGGCTATTTATGCTAACCACCAAA
>NZ_KV793729.1 GCF_001808555.1 Porphyromonas sp. HMSC065F10 | reverse complement strand
AGAGATTACCTTTGTTGAGGAGAGGGATTCAGGAAAAGTGGAGGGCAACTCGGTAGAGAAAGAAGTCGGTGTTTCTAGCTCCGTAGTTGACGCTGATGAAGCGCTGGAGGTTTTGGTTGAGAGCCTCTGCCTTGGCGTTACTCTCTCTGCGGTAGAAGTACCTCAGAATGGGGGTGGAGTTTGACCGGAGGAAGTTGGCGATGTTGCGTATCTCCTCCACCTTGCTCTCCATTCCTTCCTTGGTGATGAGCATAAGATCTGCCTCCTTTATCTTGTACTTCCGATCGCTGTACCGCGGTCGTATCGGCTCGTACCACTTCCGGATCCTTAGGCAGTATTTGTAGGCTTCTTCGATCTCAGGGAATTGCTTGAAGAGTATCTTCGCCCGCTCCTTT
>NZ_KV793728.1 GCF_001808555.1 Porphyromonas sp. HMSC065F10 | reverse complement strand
GGGTGACGTTTTTGGGGAATGGGCTCACAGCTTGATGGATAGCAGCTCGGATGGCTTCAGAGTGGCGTTGGTTCGGAATTGGGTAATGAGTCTTTTGCCGCTCTTTTCCTTCATTTTGTCGACAAAGAAGAGAGCTATTTTAGACATAATATTGAAGTTCTTTGCCTCGTTATCCTTCCTCTTAAGCTGCCGGTCCTCAAGCATCACCACGTC
>NZ_KV793727.1 GCF_001808555.1 Porphyromonas sp. HMSC065F10 | reverse complement strand
GTCATAGACTCCTTCAAGGGGTGCCTTACTTCGCTGGAGGCGGAGGCGGTTGTCTCGGAGACGATCTGCCGTGCTGATCCTCTGGCGGAGGTGGTCTCCGTACCGGTCTCAGATGGAGGGGAGGGGATGCTGGACGCTTTCTTGGCAGTGATGGGCGGAGAGCGTGTGTCTCTCCGGGTGAGGGATCCACTGGGGAGCTTGATCACGGCTTCCTACGGTGTCACGATGGAGCGGGTGGCGCTCATAGAGTCAGCCCAGGCAGTGGGTCTCCACCTTGTCCCCCCTCATCGACGTAATCCGCTCGTGGCCTCCTCGTATGGGGTGGGCCAGTTGGTAGCTGATGCCTATCATCGCGGTTACCGGCAATTTATCGTGGGGCTGGGGGGCACTGCTACCTGCGATGGCGGTGTGGGTATGCTGCAGGCGCTGGTTGACGCTCTCGGTGTGGAGCGAGAGGCGCTTGGGGAGGCTCTCTCCGACTGTCACTTCATCTTGGCGAGTGATGTCACTAATCCACTCT
>NZ_KV793726.1 GCF_001808555.1 Porphyromonas sp. HMSC065F10 | reverse complement strand
CGTATGCCGGGCCATATGAATGTCCTCCTCGCTGAGGCGGATGTGCCCTACGATGACCTCTTCGAGATGGAGCGGATCAATGACGACTTCAAGTCGACCGACCTTGTCATCGTGATCGGAGCAAATGATGTCCTCAATCCTGCCGCCCGTGAGGCCGAGGGCACACCGATCTACGGTATGCCGGTGCTCAATGTTGACCAAGCAAAGCACATCGTGATCTGCAACTACGACCTCAAGCCGGGCTATGCCGGAGTGGAGAACCCGCTCTACACCCG
>NZ_KV793725.1 GCF_001808555.1 Porphyromonas sp. HMSC065F10 | reverse complement strand
CCTAGATTCCGCAAGCTGAGTTAGGAGCAAAAAATGAAGGGTGAGAAATCGCAAGAAATCTCACCCTTTGTCGTTAGAAATTGCTATCTTTATATTGACACAAATAACTGATCAACAATATCTAACACCCTATAAAGGTATGGTAAAGGTACGAGTAATTTCCGAGAGGGCACAGCGTTTTGGCGGACTAAATCTTGTTTTTCACTCCAAGGAGTACGAAAAGATTCTTGAGCTGTGTGACAAGGAGCTGGGAGTAAGGAGCAGCACCGGTGGTGGATACTCCTACTCAGAGGTGATCAATGCTCTATTCCTCAGCGTTTTATCTGGTGGCACGTGTGTTGAGGACATTAATCTCTTAGTCCCCGAGTTATCTCAAAGCCCTTACATAAAGGCTCCGAGTGCAGATAGTGTGCTTCGGACACTCAAGAAACTGTCGGTTGAAGATGAATTGGTGAAAGCGAGGGGGTCAGGGATAAACTATGCGTTCAATCGTAATTCAAAGCTGAACGAACTCTTGGTAAAAGGGACTATTGAGATAGGGCTGTTGGAGCGTGGCAAAGCCTGCGACTTTGACTACGACAACCAAATTATCCGGACAAGGAAACGAGACTCTGCATGGACCTATAAGAAGGACGTAATGGGGTATGCCCCCGGGATTGCCTTTGCCAATGGTCATCCTATCAGTATTGAGGGGCGTGGAGGAAATGCACCCGTGATTTTTGATCAGGCGAGGACACTTCGATTAGCCTATGAAGCACTTCTAAAGGAGGGGGTGAAGGTGAAGCGCTCAAGAATGGACGCCGGATCGTACAGCAGAGAGGTAATCTAGGTGGTGGAGGAGTATTCCGACCTCTTTTATATCCGTGCCATAGACACCCCCTATCATAGGTCGTTAGTTGAGGAAAGCACTTCCGGATGGAAGCTGCTAAGGCTCAGAGGCAGCACCGGAGGTATGAGAGAGGTGGAAGCCAGGAGCGTGATGGCAGACGAGTTTATCAGGGGGAGGAGTTACAGGGTCGTGCTTTATCGCTACAATGATGGATGGTCTGAGGGCACTATGTTTTCTGATGATAAGGAGATGAAGTATCGATACTTTAGCATCATCACAAATGATTGGAAGAGTAGCGAAGAGGAGATCATAAGGTACTACAATAAGAGAGGCAGTATTGAGCGGGTCTTCGACCAGATGAATAACGACTTTAACTGGGCACACCTGCCAAGCTCTGACATGAATCAAAATACTGTGTTTATGCTCCTTACGGCATTGCTGAGGAACTTCTACACGAAATATGTTTCAGAGGTGTCAAAGCGGAGCGGGCGACTTATTAGCTCAAAAGCACGTCTCAAAAAGTTTATCCACCACTTTGTCACCTGTCCGGCTCGGTGGGTGAAGAGTAGGACCGGTGATGTCCTGCAACTCTTTGGGGCAACAGCTTTACAGCGATGGTATGTGAAACAGATGTATGACTGGTAGGAGAAGACTGACTGTCAGACGATACAAGTGCACGACCGCTTTGAGACAATGGTGTCTTGAAGCAACGGCAGGAG
>NZ_KV793724.1 GCF_001808555.1 Porphyromonas sp. HMSC065F10 | reverse complement strand
CGGGGGCTTCCTACCACCTACGCCATCCATGACCAGGCGGAGTGGGCGATCAATGGCAACAAGATCACCCTGTACGAGTTCCTCGCCGGGACCAAGACCTACGTCAAGACCCACACGGTTGATCTTACAGGGCCCGGTCCAGAGTACCAGGCAAGTCTTACTGCAGCTGACTTTGTCGGCGCGGGCAATACGATCCATGCGGGAGAGAATCGCTTCTTCCTCTTCGTCGCTAACGACGAGCCTCTGACAGGGCTGCAGGCTGATGTAACCACGGTGGATCAAGTGATGTCACGCCTGATCAGCCGCATGCAGAGTGCGAATGCATCCTGCAACGTCCTGCTTCAGGGTGGGTCGTACCTGCCTATGGTCGGTGTGGCTAAGATCGGGACAGAGTCCACCTCCATCCCGATGAGCGGAGCCTCGACGATCAACGTCGACCTGATCCGCGCCGTAGCCCGTATCGACATCCAGACGACGATGAAGGCCACGGCAGCACACCCTGAGTACAAGGAGGTCATCATCAAGGATGCCGTACTCAAGAACGCTTACGACAGGACTGCCGTGGGCGAGCATCGTGCCACCGCTCTGACCACCGTGGGAGGTGTCAAGACTTTTGCCACGATCCCCACCGGTGGTGTAAGCCCCAGCAAGTCATACAACGGTGTCATGGGTAAGCTGGCTAAGGCCTTCTACCTCTATGAGACTCCGGAGACACTCGTTAGCAAGGATCAGGCGCCTGTGGTCGACATCACCGTGGAGTATGATGGCAAGGAGCATCACGTGGAGGTGCCCTTCTATCAGAATGGAGCGGTCGTGCCGGTGAAGCGCAACTACCTCTACACGATCATCCTCGGACCGAAGGAGAGCCCCGTGCCTCCTGTGACGGGACAAGGTGTATCCTTCGCTATTGCTGTGAATGAGTGGAATGGTCCGGTCAATGTCACCGAGTCGCTCAATCTGGTTGCTCCCGCTCAGGGTGCCACCCTTCCTGCCGGCTACGACGCGAAGACACACAAGCTGACCGTTGATGCAGCCGGTGTTAGCAATGTACAGATCCCCTTTGCCAGCAATTTCGCAGGCTCTAGCTCTACCATTGTAGTAACCGCTAAGGGCAATCCTGACTGGGTCCAGCTCTCCTATGCCGGGAGCCTTATGACCCTCACCGTGAAGCCCAATACGACGGGCGGAAAGCGGACTGCCGTCGTGTCGGTAGCTGACGCGAGCTTCCCGACTGCTTATCAGTATGAGATCCAGATCGAGCAAGACTAATGGGAGTCGTCATCAGATGAGAAATCACCATATAGAGAAGTAATAAGATGAATAGACATAAGATAGTATGGGGAGCTGCTCTGATGGCACTCCTCGGACTGATCCTCGGCGGCTGCAGCAAGGAGCTGGCGCGCGGAGGCAAGGGAGAGGTTCCCGGACTTCCCGAGAAGGGACAGGCGGTCACCTTCACCGTGACGACAGGCGTGGAGACCTACGCTGTGCCGGCACAGGACTACGAGAAGTCGATCTCCACGCTGCAGGCACTCCTCTTTGATGCCTCGGGTCGCTACGTGACATCAGGCACCCCGGCACCGACAGCTCCGGGCTCCACGAGCTACACTCTGCCGATCGCTACGACGGGAACCTACAAGATGCTCCTCGTCGCCAATTACACCATCCCTGCGGGGAGCCTTACGGGTAAGTCTCTCTCCGACGTACGCGCCATCCTCGTCGAGAATGAGCCGGGTATGCCGAACGCCTTTGTCATGGCATCGACGAATATACCTGACTTCACCGTGACAACGGGAGCGATGACCCCTGCCGGTACGATTAACTTAGAGCGTCTCGCCGCCCGCATCGA
>NZ_KV793723.1 GCF_001808555.1 Porphyromonas sp. HMSC065F10 | reverse complement strand
CCCCAAACTACCGGCGTCTCAAGAGCTTCTGGCGCTTGCTATGAGTGTAGGAAGGATGTCCCGTATCACATTCAGCTCGCAGCTCAAAAAGTGGGAGATCAAGTGGGATGCTTTTCTCAAGGAGAGGACCATAAATGATGAAAACGGCAAATGGCAATACACGCACAAATCACTGAGATCAGCCCACTTTTCCTTTCGTCAATACCTCCCTACACTCTTTACTTACGAGGAATACTCGGACATACAGATCCCTAAAACCAACAACGCCATTGAGGGGCTATTTACTGCACTCAAAAGCCGTCTTAGAGCGCATAATGGAATGTCCCAAGATCACAAGAAACGATTCGTGGATGGGTTTTTTAGGCATAGGGATATCGCCCAGTTTACATCCAAAAAAGAGGAGGGGCAATAGTACCCCTCCCCTGTCAGTGTAAACTGTTCTGACTCCATTGACCGTATCCCTCACCGGTTGCACCCCTGCAGAGCCGGCTACGTTTCAGGTCAACGAACAAAGGTATCTGTTTTTTCTTCTACTTCACCCACCATTTTGACCTATACTTGAGTACGAAAATGGCTATTGGGCTGTTTCACCCACCATTTTGACCTATACGCC
>NZ_KV793722.1 GCF_001808555.1 Porphyromonas sp. HMSC065F10 | reverse complement strand
GCCATCAAGGAGCTGCTTGCCCTTATCGACATTGAGGGCGCCACTGTCACGATCGATGCGATTGGGACGCAGCGAAAAATCGCAGAGCAGATCGTATCACAAGGCGGTGATTACATACTGTGCGTCAAGGACAATCAGAAGGGGACCAAGATTGAGCTGGAGGGCTTTTTCGAAGGCAAGTACTACAACTCGGAGATCATCACCACCGGAGGTGACCCCGAGTTCGGCCATGGACGGATCGAGACTCGTAAGCTGAGAAGCATAGTCGACCCGATGCGACTGGATGACACAGCCGTGACCATCAGCCTCAAGGAGTGGTCCGGACTGCGATCCGTTCATCAGCTCAGGAGGGTGCGGATAGACAAGAAGCAGGGTGAAGGCAGCAACGAACTGAGCTACTATATCTCATCACTATCCGACCCCGGGAA
>NZ_KV793721.1 GCF_001808555.1 Porphyromonas sp. HMSC065F10 | reverse complement strand
GCACTCGCACCCGCACTCGCATATATGTTTGCGCTTAGGTCTGAGGTTGCTTTCGGATTCTTGCCCTTTTTCATAAATGTCTCGTCTTCGTGATTGAAAGAACAAGATACCATATCTAAGTCTTTTTCGGAGCACTTATTTATCCAGCTCCTTAAGGTCGCTCGGTTTACCCCGGTTATTTTAGAATACCCGTAAGCAGTTAGACCGGACATCTTGTACTGTTTAATGTGTACTCTCTTCTCTTCTTCGGTGTAAAGTCGACGAGTTCTCTTCTCTTTTTTCATATACCATTCTGGCTGTCTCAACCCTCCTCA
>NZ_KV793720.1 GCF_001808555.1 Porphyromonas sp. HMSC065F10 | reverse complement strand
TCATGTTTCTTCCTGGGTCTGTTGTTAAGTAAAGTCTGGATTTCAAATAGTCGATCGTCGTCGAAGTCAGAGAAATCAGAATTTTTAGGGATGTATTGTCTGATGAGTTTATTGGTATTCTCGATGGCCCCCTTTTGGCAAGAAGCGTAGGGGTCGGCAAAGAAGACCGGAATACCGAGGACACGAGTAATTGTCTCGTGATCTCTAAATTCAAATCCGTTGTCGGTAGTAATAGTCTTGAGTTTATCCTTATAGGGGAGCAAGAGCAAGATAGCTGCTTTAGCAGCTGCCGCCGGATTAAATCCTCCATCAATTTTCTTGATAAAACACATGTTGGTAGATTTCTCGACAAGGGTAAGGATGGCAGACTTCTGTCCTTTGGCAACAATGGTATCCATCTCAATGTCCCCAAATCTCTTTCCATCGACCTCCGTAGGTCTCTGATGGATAGAGACTCTGTTAGGGATATGAGCGGCAGAGGATTTCTTGTAAAGACCTCTACTCCGATGTTTGAGCTTATGACGACAGTTAAGGTAAAGGGAGCCGCCTCTAGCCTTATCCTTCCTAATCCATTGGTAGATAGTTTCGTGAGAGATGCTGATCCCTTCCTTCCGAAGAGTACCGGATATCTGCTCTGGAGACCATTGGTACTTGGTTAGTAAGGTAAGCACCTTATAGCGATACCTCTTTTTTGTCCGCCTGTTTCGAGCTGATCGAGCCCTGTTTTCCCGAGCCATCTCATTGGCTAGGGCAGGGATGTATACTCCTGTTTTCGAGGAGTTTCTCTTTATCTCTCGGCTGACGGTAGAAGGACTAACTCCGATCAGACGTGCAATCATACGGAGTGGCACGTTCTCCTTAAGTCCATTCTTAATTACGTACCTTTGTGATGAAGTGAGTTGCTTATACATAAATAGAAATATTTGGGACAATGTAAAAGTAACTCATTTTGAGGAGACTTCGGTCTCCTCTTTTAATTTTGGGGGATCGAAGAGGTGAGTCTGGTCGACGCGAGAGTCCCCCTCCACCCCCAAA
>NZ_KV793719.1 GCF_001808555.1 Porphyromonas sp. HMSC065F10 | reverse complement strand
TTATTCATAATAGGTACTCATACGCTTAACTTATGATGCAAAGGTAGGAGTCCTTTCCCGCAACCTGATTGCAAAGATCAAGAGAGGCCGGCTACCTGCCCGTCAGCCGGTCGTGATCGAAGTAGCTGTAGTAGCCTCTGTCGGTATAGATGAGGTGGTCGAGCAGCGTCACGCCCACCACGCGGCACGCCTCGTAGAGCCGCCAAGTGAAGCTGTCGTCGTCGGTGCTTGGGGTGAGCGACCCTCCCGGGTGATTGTGGACCACGGCGATACCGAGCGACCGGTGACGCAGTGCCTCTCGGAGGATCACCCGCACATCGGCGGAGGTCTCCTGATACCCACCGGCAGAGATCACCCGGCGGATAGGCGTGGTGAGCCTCAGCCTTGTCTCCTCCTCAGCCACAGCCCGGCTGTCGGTCTCGGCTCGCTGCTTTCGCTCGATCCGCACCTTGTCGTCACCGAGCAACTCGCTTCGGCTAAGGATCCGATGGCTGTGGATCACCATATTCTGACTATTGAAGCAGAGGAGCCACATCTGCTCCTCCGAGAGACCGGTCAGCCGGTCGGCTATGTAGTCGTAGATCTTGAGGCTGTTGCTCGCCTGCGTCATGTCTGTGCCGTACTTGGGGTCGCAGAGTCCTCTGGTGGCGCGCATACCCAGCTCCATGGCGGCGGCGATGGTGACTAACTTCACATCACCTATACCACGGATGGAGGGGTGTATATTGTCTATAAAGTCTTTGTAGAGGAGGTCAAGGTGACCGAGGTACTCGGCTAAGAGTGCCTTAGCCAGATCTATCGCATCCTGATTATTAGTCCCTCCACGGATCAGTATCGCCAGGAGGTCAACGTCTGAGAGTGAGCGCACGCCATCCCTCAGCCCACGCTCCCGGGGACGTTCCTCAAGAGGTATCCCGTGGATCCCCGACTTGCCCTCTCCGCTCTTCTTCTTGTCTGTCTCCTTACTCACTCGACAAACTTCCGGTCTATGCTCCCCGCATCAAATATCAGCTGCTTGATCTTGTCGAGATCGTTGATCTTGCAGACCAGCAGCACATCCTTGTGGTCGATCACCACGACATCCTCCATCCCCTCGAGGGCGATCAGTCGATTGGGATCCTCGGAGACGACGAGGGTATTGCGGCAGGAGTTGCAGATCTTTGGCCCCTTCCCCAGTACCGCATTGCCCTGCTCATCCTTGTCCGCCATCGAGTGGATCGCCGACCAGGTGCCGAGGTCGACCCACCCGGCGTCGGAGAGCAGCATGGTAACATGCTCAGCCTTCTCCATCACTGCGTAGTCAAATGAGATATTGGGGCTGTAGGGCAGGACGGCACTTACGAAGTTCTCCTCCTCCGCCGTCCCCCACACCTCATCGCGAGCATAGAGCCTCTCCGTAAGCTCCGGGAGGTGGGTCTTGAGCTCGGTGATGAAGGTGTCGGCGCGGGCGATGAAGAGGCCCGAATTCCAAAAAAATTCCCCGCTGTCCATCAGCACCTGTGCCATCTCGGCATTAGGCTTCTCGGTAAAGGTCTTCACCTCATACGGCTGAGATCCGGCTCCCTCAGTGTGGTTCTCGTCACGGCTGACCGCCTGGATGTATCCGTAATTGGTCTCCGGGTAGGTGGGGCGGATGCCTATGGTGACGATCTCGCCCGATTTCTTCTCTGCCAGGCGACAGCCGTCATCCACCAGCTCTACGAACTCCTCCGGGGCGACGATTAAGTGGTCACATGGTGCCACGGTCACCACCGCATCGGGGTCGAGGGCGTAGATGTGGCGAACGGCGTAGGCGATCGCCGGTGCGGTATTGCGGTGGGTCGGCTCAAGGAGAAGGCACTCCTCCGGCAGCTCCGGTAACTGCTCCCTCAGCTGAGCGCGGTAGTCTACGTTGCTCACCACGAAGAGGCGTTCCTTGGCGAAGTGCTTGAGGTATCTATGGTAGGAGAGCTGGAGGAGGCTCTTGCCGGTGTCGAGGAAGTCGATGAATTGCTTCGGGTGACTCTCCCGGCTGTAGGGCCAGAAGCGGCTGCCCGTGCCACCGGCAAGGATCACACAGTACTGATGATGTGTAGGGTCAAGGACCATAAGGGAAGAAGCTTATAGTATTAGAGGAAGTTCGTCCACCTCTTTGAGTGGCACAAAGGTACCTAAATTCCGTCATGCGGAGCGCCCATCACTCCCCGGCAGAGACGATCACGGAGGTGTGACCCATCGTGATCACGTCCCCATCCTCCAATCGGCGTCGCTCTCCCGGCTGCAGCGGTTCCCCATTGACATAGGTCCCCTTGCTGCTGCCGGCATCCCGCACGGTCAGGTTTCCCCTCTTGTCGTGGGTGAAAATGGCGTGGCGCCGATCGAGATCGGCATCGTGCGTCGGCAGCTGAAGGTCGACGTCGGAGTCGGTCTGGAAGCGCCCAAAGGAACGCTCACAGCCGCGGGGAAGGGCAAACTTTCGCTCATCGGAGAGCTGACTGTCCACCACCTCGATGTAGCAGCTGCCGGGCTCCTCGAGTGAGATCGAGAGCATCTCCGGAGTCTGCTGCATAAGGCGATGGGTCTCGCTGCGGAAGACAAGGAAAGGGTGGCGACAGAGGGGGCAGACCTCCCGTACCCCGTCCTTCACGGTGGGGGCAGGGCAGATGACATTGATCTCTCTACTACAGTAAGGACACTTCGCTTTCATGGCTATTCTCTCTCTAAGTAATTACTGATCCACTCGGCCCACTCGTACTGCTCCGCCTCTATCGCCTGATGCAGCAGGTCTCTCGCATGCACCTTGCTGATCGTGTCAAAGGAGGCGACCAGCCGATCAGCCTCATAGTCCTCCGGCATCCGTCCCTGTCTTAGGTGATGGCTGAGCAGCTCATACTCAGCCTCCGGGGAGAGCCGACGCATCGTCCCCTCCCACTCCTCCTCATTGTGCCGGTGAGAGGGGCTAAGGAGTTGCTCCTCGATCAGTAAGGGCAGGCTATTGAACGTCGCGTGGAGTACCCCTTCGGACACCTGCACGTCAAAGGAGATGTCGCCCTCCTCAGCCACTGCCTTTACCTCCGCACGTGGGTGCCCTCCCTCCCCATCGCCCCGGATCACTATGCGGCTGATGGGGCAGCCCACAGCGTCCTGTACATTACGGAAAAAGGAGTCAGCGCTCCGTATCTGGTCCTTGCCCGACAGATAGAGACGGATGATGCCGGTACACTCCGCGTCAAGCGAGGGGGGTACCGGCAGTAAATACTCCCGTCGGGGACCCTCATCCACAGTCTTAAGTACCAGACGCAAGTCCGACTCGCTGCCGGACACCCGTCCCATCTCCAGCCCGCTGAAGGCTATCTGTACGATCTTTGTGCTGCTCTCACTCATGGTCTGTCATCGTATCGGATGGATGAGTGCTCTCCAGCTCCTGCAGATAGGAGGCCCACTCATAATTCTCTGTCTCTACGGCGATCTCTCCCAGCTCCTCCCACTGTCGAGGGAGCATCACCTGCACATTTTTCCTCATCTCCTCGTCCATCTCCTCGGGCTTACTCCCGGAGCGGATAAAGTCGGTGATCCTCTCGTAAGGGGGCATCACCCGCTCCGGCCGGATCGTCGGCGTCTCTGTCGGGTCGGAAATGAAGTGGAAGGATACCTGCGAACCAATGCTCAGCAGAATGTCTCGGTCCACATAGATCGGCACCCCATGCAAGACTGCGTGGATCAGCGCATCCACCATAGGGACGGAGAAGCTCTTCGTCAGTCCCTCCCGATCCCTCAGCGTCACCATCGTGGTGAGGTGATCCCCCTCCGAGGTGACCTTGAGGGAGAGCAGGCTCGTACCGGAGGAGACAAGGTATGACCTGAATAGGCTCTCAGGCTCGGGTCCTCGGTGCAGTGTACTTACCAGACGAGGGAAGTAAAGCTGCCCCAGCGGTGGCTGAAGGGGGACCGGGAATAGCTGCTCGGTCACCTCTCGGATCGGCTTGCCCGTCTCGCTCTGGGGGATCAGCAGCATTACGAGGATGGACGGATTGGCACTCAGATTGCCCATTCCGCCGATCGTCATCTGCAGATACTGTTTTGCCGAAGCCTTGTCGTCTATGCTATTTTCCTCCATATTGTCTCTTTCTTACACTCAAATCTACCAAGAACACCGCAAATACCCTGCCATCTCTCCGCTACGTTGCCGTACGAGACCCGGTGTGCCGGTGGCTCAGGGTCAAAGAAAGCGTCCCGAGTAGCCGTGGCACCCGGGACGCTTTACCGTTTCTCATCCTCCTCTCGTCAGAGCGTGCGGGGGAGGTAGAGGGTCTTGGTCTCGTCGTTGTAGACTGTGGCGATGGGCAGCTCCCTCTGCTTGCCATCCACGGTGTAGAGGGTCGAGAAGGCGGGGATCACGTAGGTGTGACCGCCCTTCTTCACCGTCAGCACCATATCCTCGGCACGGTCGCCCTTGAGGGTCATCTTGCACCCCGCAAAGACCTCCGTATGGGGTGCGAAGTACTTATCCGACAGCTCCTTCATCGTCTGTGGCATCGCCGTCAGCGTGCGGAGGTAGTCATGGAGCTGGAGGTTGGTATTGAAACCGATGAGACGCTTCTCAAAGTCGGGGTGGTAGCAGCCGAGGAACACCTCCTCACCGGTATGCCCGTGGGTGGTGAAGACGATGTAGGTCATATCGGTGTAGGCGCGACATATGTAGCCGGCGAGCGAGGAGGCGTAGAGCGACTTGAGGTGGTCGATGAGGTCGGCGGAGAGGTAGTCGGAGAGCTGTACCTTCTTCCTCACCTCAGCCGGCTGGGTGGCTGCACTACGGCTGTCCACCTCGTACCGGCGGAGTGCGCGGACGATCGGCAGCTGGTCAGCGGGGAGCTTGCGAGTGGTCACCTCCTCCCAGATCTGCTCAATATCCTCCTCCGGGGAGGCGATCAGGCGCTCGGCAAGGCCGGTGGCGGTGAGCTTGATGTTCGTGATGGGACCGAAGAGCTTGGATGCGGGTGTCTCTGCGTACGTGTGACCGAGGTTGTCGGTCCCGAGGGAGATGCCGCTATTGCCGTGGTCGGCGGTCATCAGGACGACTGTGTTGCCATCCTTCTTGGCAAAGTCGATCGCAGCCTTGACTGCACGATCAAAGCCGAGGAACTCGGTTGCCATGCCGACAGGGTCATTGGCGTGAGCTGCCCAGTCCACCTTGGACCCCTCGATCATCAGCACGAAGCCCTTGTCGTTATTCGTGTCCAAGATCCGGAGGGCACTCTTTGTCATCTCCTCCAGCGAGGGCATCACGGCGGGGTCCCGGTCGATGTCAAAGGGCATGTCCATCGGAGCAAAGAGTCCCCAGACTCTCTCGCCCTGATAGTCAAGCGCCGCCTTGCCCGGGTCCGTGAAGACGCTCCAGCCACGCTCCTCGAGGTACTTGCGGTACTCCGGCTTTATGAGGGAGGCCCCGCCACCGTAGAGGACGTCGATCTGATTGTGCACCATCTGGGGGACGATCCACGAGTACTTGTTCCTCTTATATGAGGAGGAGGTGCAGTCGGCCGGGGTGGCGTGGGGAAACTCACATGTCACCACGATGCCGGTCTTACGCCCCTGCTCCATACGGAGTGCCTGCCAGAGCGGTACGAGGGGACGTCTCTGCCACAGCGAGTCGTAGGGGAGGAGGTCCGCCTCACCGTGGAGGACAGGATAGGTGCTCACCTGACCGGCAAGGCCCGGCACACCATTCATATAGGTACTGGTGGTGGGGGCGGAGTCGCCGATGGGCGAGTCGGAGCAGTAGGTGAGGATGGTCCCGCAGAGATAGGGATCGATGAGGAGGTTTTGCTTCTCCGCATCCGTGAGGCGCTGGTACCAGCGTGCCAGCGAGAGGGTGGCGAGGGAGGTCCCGTCGGAGATGCAGAGGATGACGTTCTTGACCGGCTTGGGGGTCTCATGGACGACCGCCCGACCGGGCAGCGTCACAAGCAGCGTTGCAGCCAGGACGAGGCTGCGCACGACAGAGAGGTGAAATGATCTCATAGATTACGTTTGCTAATTCTTCTACAGGCACAAATGTAGCTCTTTTGCCCCACACTGAGGGGATGTAGTCCGTATGGGTGTCACCTCTGCCACTTAATTTAATCCCAAGAAAAGCTATGTTTGCCAGAGATAATGTTTGCCGAGCATAATTAGACCAGCTCGCATTTTGATGGGCCGGGAGGGAGAGGAAAAAGAGGTAGCCTTTGCTGTGGACCATAAAGGAGGGGTGCCCAATACCCGATGGATAGGCGCTCTATCTAATACCGATATTAGTGAAGTCTAATATCGGTATTAG
>NZ_KV793718.1 GCF_001808555.1 Porphyromonas sp. HMSC065F10 | reverse complement strand
GTCTCAAGGCCAAGCCCGGCAGCAAGGCCATCGTGATGAATATAAAAATTCTGGAGAGGCAATTGGCCTACATCAAAGAGCAGATCGCCAAGGTAGATCGACAAATGTACAGCCTCATAAGGTCTGAAAAGAAGCTCTCCGGGATCTATGATATCATCGTCAGTATCAACGGTGTGGGGCCGGTAACTGCTATCGCACTGATTGTCCTCACGAGCGGCTTTACGACATTTGACTCCAAGAGGTCTCTAGCCTGTTTTCTCGGCATAGCCCCCTTCAGAAGCGAGTCCGGCACGTC
>NZ_KV793717.1 GCF_001808555.1 Porphyromonas sp. HMSC065F10 | reverse complement strand
TCGGAAAATGTGGATAGCACAATGTTGAATGATGTGTCGCAAATAGAGGAAGTTACTTACACCGGGGAAGACAGCAATAGTAGCTATTGGCTATACTACACCTATATTCCTCACTGCATTCATCAGAAAGCATTAATGAGCGGTGGAGATTGGGCTGTAGCAGAGCGTATTATCTCTATCTACAAGCGAGGTCTAGAGTCTAATTGGGACGAAGGCACTATGCGCCCCATCTTAAATCAATTCAAAGAGGACTTCGGAATTCGTTTTGAGTAAGTAAATAAGCCCAGGATATATTCCGAAATGTCTGCAAAGGGGGCATTATGCCCCGAACGAATGCAATAAACCAAATCGTCTGTACGTGCAAGTCTTC
>NZ_KV793716.1 GCF_001808555.1 Porphyromonas sp. HMSC065F10 | reverse complement strand
GCTGCATTTCTAAAGTTCAACAGCAAGGATGGACTGCTGAAGAACTTCATGACCAACTTTCTCAAGCAGTTCAACAACCCCTCCCATTTCGGGCTATACAAGGTGTTGGCGAGCAATGTGGAGCAAGGCGTAGACAACCTGCGTACTCTGCTCCAAAGCCGAGAGACTCCTGAAAGCAGACAGCAGTTGGCAGAGGTCGGTGTACCCTTTGAAGACTATCTGCCACAGCAGAAGAAGAG
>NZ_KV793715.1 GCF_001808555.1 Porphyromonas sp. HMSC065F10 | reverse complement strand
ATGTCGATAAGGGCAAGCAGCTCCTTGATGGCATTCACCTCGTTGCTTTTCTTAGAGATAAAGACCTGATCAAGAGAGGCGTGTATCTTTGAGAGATAAGCCGTCACCGTGTGGCAGTCCGCATCCGGCTCCATCTTTTTAACACCTCTCATGGTCTTCCCATCGATGCAGATATGTTCTCCGACAGAGCTGTACACCTCTAGGAGCCAGGACTTAAATGCATTTTGGAACGTGACAGGCGATAGGGTCTGGAAGACGGCGCAGAACACATCGTGCGAGGGTGTGTACCTCCTGAGTACCTTTCCCGAAATCTTGAAATAGAGTTTCCTCAAGTCCTTCTGATGAATCTCGGCATAGTCCTCCATCGCATGCCACGAAGTTTGATTGCACATCATCGTGCAAAAAGCCACAAGCAAAAGGTAATCAATGGGATAAACCAAATGATTTCCTTTCCTGAACTCAGGAATGAGAGAGATGACCGAGAGCAAATTATTCATACCTAATAACGCTTAAAAAGAGAGACAAACGGTTGATTATCAGATATAAAGGT
>NZ_KV793714.1 GCF_001808555.1 Porphyromonas sp. HMSC065F10 | reverse complement strand
ACTCCTTGAGGATCGGCACCCTGATCTTTTTTTGACCTCCCTCTCGCCGGACCTCTATGTCGTCTTGGCAGAGCCTGCCGTCCCGCTCTGCCTCGCGGAAGCCACTCAGATAATCCTTGTACCACCGGTCAAGACGCTTCGCATCCGTCCCGAGGACATAGGCGATATTACCAATGCTTATCGGCTTCCCCTCGACCAATTTCTTTTAAAAAAGCACCGAACTTCGGTGTGCATTTGATCCCTTCGATCGTATACTTATAGGTGTTGAAAAAGGACTCTCGACCACCCTTCTCCTTCCACCGACGGCGGCGTATGTAGATGAATGCCTCGCGACCGGCTATGGGGAAAGTCTGGATCTCGCAGGGATTCATATAGCCGCATCGAACCACCTCCTTCGCCTTCGCCAGCTCACGGGGATAATGGCTCTCGTCGTCCTTCTCGTCCATATAGAGTCGGTAGACCCCGCACTCCTTTTTCACTTCCTTCAGCTCAAAGTCGCGAAGGATCTCCTCCGGAACAAATGCCGATATCAACTCCCTTATCTCTGCTGTTTCCATACGCTAAAACTACTGTCTGGTCCCTTATCTATTGTCTCCTCAACAAAGGTAATCTCTTTTTCCTCCCCCTCCCAGCACATCAAAATGCGAATT
>NZ_KV793713.1 GCF_001808555.1 Porphyromonas sp. HMSC065F10 | reverse complement strand
GGAGAAACGGCTAAGACGCTTTCCGAGCGTTTCGGCAAGGTTCTCCAGCAACGGCAGTCCATGACCATCAATCGTAACGACAAGTCCACATCTATATCTACGCAGATGGATAGCTTGATTCCTGCAAGTAAGATTAGTAACCTTACACAAGGTATGTTCGTTGGGGCTGTCTCAGACAATTTCGATGAACGCATCGATCAGAAAATCTTCCACGCTGAGATCGTTGTGGATGTTGCCAAGGTCTC
>NZ_KV793712.1 GCF_001808555.1 Porphyromonas sp. HMSC065F10 | reverse complement strand
AATCCTTGTTTTAATGGAATATGGTCTGCGAGGGTCAAATCTGTGAAGATCTGTATGTGAGCCCTTTACGACCAAAAAAACCGCAGAACCCTAAAATTTTGAGGGAAAACATGTACCTCTGAGTGCAAATATACAAAGGTTTTTTGAATTGATTGTACAACGTGTCATCTCTACCTTACAATTTTGGGATTTTCGGGTATT